>JASGEH010000063.1:0-25216 GCA_047606565.1 Comamonas sp. | reverse complement strand
CTGGCCGGGGCGGGCTGGCGCGCGGCCTCGATCACGCCCAGGGCGGCGTCGAGCGGCGCGGCGGCCGGGGGCGCGCTGCCGCGGTTGTCACGATCGATCTGGCTGCCGCCCGGGCGGTCCTGGGCGGCGGGCTTGCGGGCACTGCGGGCGCCCGAAGCTGCCGTGGTCTTGCTGCGCGCCGGCGCGTCATAGGCCTCGGGGGCGAGAAGGGCGGCACGCTTGGGAGGGGCGGGAGGCAGTGGCATAGGCTGGGGCCGGGCTACGGCGAGTGGGGAAGGCGGAAGGAAGGGGGCAGCGTCGAAAAACAAAGAGCCGCCTGGCAAGCCAGGAGGCTCTTGGAGAAATCTTGCAGTGATGGCGGCGTTGGCCGGGCTCGACACATGGAACCCATTATGCATATCCCATGCACGGTCTTCGCCTTGGTGGCCAGCGGAATGCGCAACCGGGCTGTGGCCCGGGACGCCTGGCCCGCGTGGGCCGGTATCAGGAGGCTTTCTTGAGTTCCTTGACGGCCTTGAGGACTTCGTCCACATGGCCGGGTACCTTCAGGCCGCGCCATTCGTTCTTGAGCAGGCCGTCGGGGCCGACCAGGAAGGTGCTGCGCTCAATGCCCTTGACCTTCTTGCCGTACATGATCTTGTTCTTGACCACGCCGAACATGTGGCACATCTTTTCTTCGGTGTCGGCGATCAGCTCGAAGGGCAGTTCCAGCTTGGCCTTGAAGTCCTCGTGCGACTTCATGTTGTCGCGCGAGACACCGAAGACCTGGGCGCCTGCCTTGACGAAATCCTTGTATTTGTCGCGGAACTGCATGGCCTCGGTGGTGCAGCCGGGGGTGTTGTCCTTGGGGTAGAAATACAGGATGATGGTCTGGCCGAGATGCGAGGTGTTGGAAACCTTGACGTCGTTGGTGGCGTTTGCTTCGAATTCAGGAAGGGGCTTGTTGACAACAATCGCCATGTTTCGGTTTCTTTCTGGACTGAGGCCACGCCGCCAGATGCCGCGGCACGGTAGCCGATCGGCGAACCGGCTACCATCCACGCGAGCGCGCTGCGGCAGGGCAGGCTGAGGGAGGGTTCTGAAATGGCGCCTGAAGGCTTCTAGGCCGGCCGACCTTGCCGATCCGCCTGCGCTGCATTCCAGGGAAGTTTCCAGGACTCTCCTGCGAAAGGCTGGATTTTACCCGAAATGCGAATCGCCGTCAGGCTCCGCCGCGCTGGCGACCAGGATGGCGCCCACCACGTGCCGGCCTTCGCCGGCCAGGATGTTGTAGGTGCGGCAGGCCGCCGCGCTGTCCATGGTTTCGATGCCGATGCTGGCCTGGATCAGGGGGCGCAGGGCGGCAGGCGGCGGAAAGCGCAGCGCCTGGCCGCTGCCGAAGATGACCACCTCGGGGCGCAGCGCGGCCACCGGCTCGAAGTCGGCGGCGGTCAGCCGCTCGGACGACACCGCCTGCCAGGCGAAGCGCTCGCCGCGCGAGCCGAACACCACGCTGTGTTCGAGCCGCTCGCCATTGAGCGCCAGCCAGCCGTCGCCATAGGCGTTGACGCTTTGCACATCGAATCGGTCGGGCTGGAGTTTCATGGGAGCAGGGCGGCGCGGGCCGCGCGAAGGTCGGGGGAAGGCGCCGGCCAGGCCGGTCGCGGGTGCGCTGAGCCGATGTAAAACCATGCGGCCGATGGCGCGCGGCCATGGGCGCGCGCCGGGTTTGTGATTCAATCACAGGTTTTCGCGCCGCGCCAGGCCAGCCGGCCGCGCGCGGCGCACCACAACGATAACCTGGGTTGCATGCCCTCTGTCTCGTCCGCCATGAAGACCATCCAGAAATCGAGCAAGCTCGCCCACGTGCTCTACGACATTCGCGGCCCCATCATGGACCGCGCCCGGCAGATGGAGGATGAGGGCCAGAAGATCATCAAGCTCAACATCGGCAACCTGGCCGTGTTCGGCTTCGACGCGCCCGAGGAAGTGCAGCAGGACATGATCCGCAACCTGCCCAATTCGGCCGGCTATTCGGACAGCAAGGGCATCTTCGCCGCGCGCAAGGCGGTCATGCACTACACCCAGGCGCAGGGCATCAAGGGCGTGACGCTCGACGACATCTACCTGGGCAATGGCGCGTCCGAGCTGATCGCCATGGCCACCAACACGCTGCTCGACGACGGCGACGAACTGCTGCTGCCCGCGCCCGACTACCCGCTGTGGACGGCGGTGACGAGTCTGTCGGGCGGCACGCCGGTGCACTACCTGTGCGACGAGGCCAAGGGCTGGATTCCGGACCTCGACGACATCCGCGCCAAGATCACCCCGCGCACCAAGGGCATCGTGGTCATCAACCCGAACAACCCGACCGGCGTGCTCTACCCGGACCATGTGCTGCAGGCCATCGTCGACATCGCGCGCGAACACGGGCTGGTGATCCTGGCCGACGAGGTCTACG
Source organism: Comamonas sp. (assembly GCA_047606565.1). Lineage (GTDB taxonomy): Bacteria > Pseudomonadota > Gammaproteobacteria > Burkholderiales > Burkholderiaceae_C > Comamonas_F. The sequence goes on along the minus strand of JASGEH010000063.1, from coordinate 22,776 downwards.
ACAAGGTGCTGTACGACGACGTCCAGCACACCGCGCTGGCCAGCCTGTCGAGCGACGTGCTGACGCTGACCTTCAACTCGCTGTCCAAGAGCTACCGCGCCTGCGGCTACCGCGCCGGCTGGCTGGTGGTCTCGGGCGACAAGAGCGTGGCGGCCGACTACATCGAAGGCCTGAACATGCTGGCCAACATGAAGCTGTGCGCCAACGTGCCCGGCCAGTGGGCGATCCAGACCGCGCTGGGCGGCTACCAGAGCATCAAGGACCTGGTGGGCGAGGGCGGCCGGCTGCGCCGCCAGCGTGACCTGGCCTACGAGCTGATCACCGCCATTCCGGGCGTGAGCTGCGTCAAGCCGCAGGCCGCGCTCTACATGTTCCCCCGGCTCGACCCCGAGGTCTACCCGATCGCCGACGACCGCCAGTTCTTCCTGCAGCTGCTGGAGGCCACGCGCGTGATGCTGGTGCAGGGCACCGGCTTCAACTGGCCGCACCCGGACCACTTCCGCATCGTCTTCCTGCCGCATGAGCCGGACCTGCGCGAGGCCATCGGGCGCATCGCGGCCTTCCTTGAGGGCTACCGCAACCGGCATGGCAAGAAGTGACGGCCCAGGGCTGCTGGCCCGCTGATTTTTTTGATGATTCCTTGAGCGATTGAAGAAAGTATGAAACCAGTCAAAGTAGGCCTGCTGGGCATCGGGACCGTGGGCAGCGGCGTGTTCGAGGTGCTGCGCCGCAACCAGCAAGAGATCACGCGCCGCGCCGGCCGCGGCATCGAGGTGGTGGCTGTCTCGCGCCGCGACCAGGCCAAGGCCCGCGCCATCGTGGGCGAGGCCGCGCAGGTGGTGGCCGATCCGCGCGACATCATCCGCAACCCCGAGATCGACATCGTGGTCGAGCTGATCGGCGGCTACGACTTGGCGCGCGAGCTGGTGCTCGAAGCGATTGCCGCAGGCAAGCACGTGGTCACCGCCAACAAGGCGCTGCTGGCCGTGCACGGCACCGAGATCTTCGCGGCCGCACAGGCCCGGGGCGTGATGGTGGCCTTCGAGGCGGCGGTGGCCGGCGGCATCCCGATCATCAAGTCGCTGCGCGAGGGCCTGACGGCCAACCGCATCGAGTGGCTGGCCGGCATCATCAACGGCACCACCAACTTCATCCTCTCGGAGATGCGCGACAAGGGCCTGGACTTCGCCACCGTGCTGGCCGAGGCCCAGCGCCTGGGCTATGCCGAGGCCGATCCGACCTTCGACATCGAGGGCATCGACGCCGCCCACAAGGCCACGCTGATGAGCGCCATGGCCTTTGGCGTGCCGGTGCAGTTCGAGCGCGCCTATGTCGAGGGCATCACGCAACTGGCCGCCCAGGACATCCGCTACGCCGAGAAGCTGGGCTACCGCATCAAGCTGCTGGGTATCAGCAAGCGCACGCCCGAGGGCATCGAGCTGCGCGTGCACCCGGCGCTGGTGCCGGCCAAGCGCCTGATCGCCAATGTCGAGGGTGCGATGAACGCCGTCGTCGTGCATGGCGACGCCGTCGGCACCACGCTGTACTACGGCAAGGGTGCGGGCAGCGAGCCGACCGCCTCGGCGGTGATTGCCGACCTGGTCGACATCGCCCGCCTGGCCGGTGCCGAGGCCAGCGAGCGCGTGCCCTACCTGGCGTTCCAGCCGCATGCGCTGGGCGACGAGCTGGTACTGCCGATGGACAAGGTCGTCACCAGCTACTACCTGCGCCTGCGCGTGGCCGACGAAACCGGCGTGCTGGCCACCGTGACGCGGCTGCTGGCCGAGGCCGGCATCAGCATCGACGCGCTGATCCAGCGCGAGGCCGACGAGGTCAGCGGCGAGAACGGCAACCAGACCGACCTCATCATCCTCACCCACGAGACCCGCGAGGGCACCATGAACGCGGTGCTCACGCAGATCCAGGCGCTGCCCTCGGTGAAGGCGCCGATCACGCGCATCCGCAAGGAGGAACTGGCATGAAGTACCGCTCGACCCGGGGCGACGCCACGCCGCGCGCCTTCTGCGAAATCCTGCTCGAAGGCCTGGCGCCCGACGGCGGCCTCTACCTGCCCGAGCGCTACCCGCAGGTCGACGCCGCCACGCTCACGCGCTGGCGTGGCCTGAGCTACGCCGAGCTGGCCTTCGAGATCCTCTCGCTCTACATTGACGACATCCCGGCCGAGGACCTGCGCGCCATCGCCGCGAAAACCTACACCCCGGCGGTGTTCGGCACCGAGGCCATCGTGCCGCTCAAGCCGCTGGAAGACGGCCTGTACCTGGAGGCGCTGTCCAACGGCCCGACGCTGGCCTTCAAGGACATGGCCATGCAGTTGCTGGGCAACCTGTTCGAGTACGAACTGGGCCGGCGCGGCGAGCAGCTCAACATCCTGGGCGCGACCTCGGGCGACACCGGCAGCGCGGCCGAATACGCCATGAAGGGCAAGCGCGGCGTGCGCGTCTTCATGACCAGCCCGCACGGGCGCATGAGTCCCTTCCAGCAGGCGCAGATGTTCAGCCTGCAGGACCCCAACATCCACAACCTCGCCATCGAGGGCGTGTTCGACGACTGCCAGGACATCGTCAAGGCGGTCAGCAACGATCTCGACTTCAAGCGCCGCCACAAGATCGGCACCGTCAACAGCATCAACTGGGCGCGCCTGCTGGCGCAGGTGGTCTACTACTTCGCGGGCTATCTGCAAGCCACCCAGTCCAACGACCAGAAGGTCAGCTTCACCGTGCCCTCGGGCAACTTCGGCAACGTCTGCGCCGGCCACGTCGCGCGCCAGATGGGGCTGCCGATCGACCGCCTGGTGGTGGCGACCAACGAGAACGACGTGCTCGACGAGTTCTTCCGCACCGGCGTCTACCGCGTGCGCGGCGCCCAGGACACCTTCGAGACCTCCAGCCCGTCGATGGACATCTCCAAGGCCAGCAACTTCGAGCGCTTCGTCTACGACCTGCTCGGCCGCGACGGCGTGCGCGTGCAGTCGCTGTTCAAGGACGCGCTGGCCACCGACGGTGCGTTCGACATCAGCGGCGAGGCGGCCTTCAAGGACGCGGCGGCCAAGTACGGCTTTCGCAGCGGCCGCAGCACCCACGCCGACCGGCTGGCGACCATCCGCGACACCGATGCGCGCTTTGGCGTGGTGATCGACACCCACACAGCCGACGGCTTGAAGGTGGCGCGCGAGCACCGCGACGGCAATGTGACGATGATCGTGCTGGAGACCGCGCTGCCCATCAAGTTCGCTGCCACCATCGAAGAGGCGCTGGGCCGGCCGCCCGAGCGCCCGGCGCGATTCGAGGGCATCGAGGCTCTGCCCAAGCGCGTCACCGTGCTGCCGGCCGACGTGCAGCGCGTCAAGGACTACATCGCGGCCCATGCGGACTGAGCCTCTGTCGCGGTGCGCGCCATGAACGTGCTGGGCATCGCTGGCTATTCGGGCGCGGGCAAGACCACGCTGCTCGAAGGGCTCATCCCGGCGCTGGCCGCGCTGGGCCAGCGGGTCTCGGTCGTCAAGCATGCACACCACGACTTCGAGGTCGACACGCCGGGCAAGGACAGCTGGCGCCACCGCAAGGCCGGCGCGCACGAAGTGCTGGTCGCCTCCGACCAGCGTTGGGCGTTGATGCGCGAGCTGCCCGCCGCGCGCGAGCCCGACTGGCGCGAACTGGTCGGCCGGCTCGACGCCGAAGTCGACTGGGTGTTGCTCGAAGGCTTCAAGCATGGCGATCTGCCCAAGCTCGAAATCTGGCGCGCGGCCAACGGCAAGCCCTTGGGTGCGCCGCGCGACGCGCGCATCGTCGCCCTGGCCAAGCCCGCTGCCGACACGCTGCCCGAATCTCTGCCGGCCGGGCTGCCGGTGCTCGACCTCGACCGCCCGCAGGCCATTGCGCAGTGGCTGCTCGCGCAAGCCGGCCGCTTCGCAGGGGGCTGATCGCCGCGCTTCACCCGTCGCCTGCCGCCGACTTTCTATGATGGCGCCATGAACCTTTCTGCTTCGCCGATTTCCACATCAGCACCCGCCCCGCGCCCCGCGCTCAAGCCGCTGGACGAGGCCGTGGCCGAACTGCTGGCGCACGCCGGCTCCGGCCTGCCCGGTGCGCTGGAGACGGTTTCGACCTTCGGGGCCGATGGCCGCGTGCTGGCCGAGGACGTGCGCGCCGCGCTCGACGTGCCCGGCCACGACAACAGCGCCATGGACGGCTACGCCGTGCGCGTGGCCGACTGGGTCTCGATCTCGGCCGCGGCCACAGCCGATACAGGCTTCGCCGTCTCGCAACGGGTGGCCGCGGGCGCGGCCCCCATCCAGGCCCTGGCCGCCGGCACGGTGGCGCGCATCTTCACCGGCGCGCCCATCCCGCCCGGCGCTGACGCCGTCATCGTGCAAGAGGAAAGTAGTCGCGCCGACGACGGCACGGTGCGCTTTTCGGCTCGGCCCGCGCCGGGACAGAACATCCGCCGCGCCGGCGAGGACATCGCGCGCGGCCACACCGTGCTCGCGCGCGGACGGCGCCTGTCGCCGGCCGACCTGGGCCTGCTGGCGAGCATCGGCGTGCACCAAGTCGCGGTCTACCGGCGCCCGCGCGTGGCGCTGCTGTCGACCGGCGACGAACTGGTCATGCCCGGCGAGGTTGCGCCCGAGGCGCTGCCGCCCGGCGCCATCTTCAACTCGAATCGCTTCTTCCTGCGCAGCTTGCTCCAGCGCCTGGGCTGCGAGGTGAGCGACCTCGGCATCGTGCCGGACCGGCTCGATGCCACCATCGAGACGCTAGCGCGCGCCGCCGCCACGCACGACCTGATCGTCAGCAGCGGTGGCGTGTCGGTGGGCGAGGAAGACCACGTCAAGCCGGCGGTGCAGGCGCTGGGCACGCTGGCGCTGTGGCAGGTCGCCATCAAGCCCGGCAAGCCTTTCGCCTACGGCACAATCCCGCGCGCCGACGGCGGGCTGGCCCATTTCGCCGGCCTGCCCGGCAACCCGGTCTCCAGCTACGTCACCTGCTTGTTGCTGTTGCGGCCCTTCGTGCTGCGGCTGCAGGGCGTGGCCGAGACCGCGCCGCTGGCGTTGGCGGCCGTGGCCGATTTCGAGTGGACTCGGCCCGACCCCAAGCGCCGCGAGTTCCTGCGCGTGCGCGTGGGCGCGGACGGCCGGCTTGCCCGCTTCGCCCACCAGGGCTCGGGCGTTCTGACCTCGGTGGCCTGGGCCAGCGGCCTTATCGACAACCCGCCCGGTGGCGTCATCGCGCCGGGCGACGCGGTGCGCTACCTCGCTTTTCCGGAACTGCTGGCATGAGCGACGTCTCCGGGATCGTTGCGGCGGCGGCCGTCGAGAAAACCGTGACACTGCGCTTCTTCGCCGCCATCCGCGAGGCCATCGGCCATGGCGAGGAACCCTGGATCACGCAGGCCGCCACGGTGGGGGAACTGCGCGACGAACTGCTCGCGCGCGGCGGCGCCTACCGGCAGTCGCTGGCGCGCGAACGCGCGGTGCGTATCGCGCTCGACCAGGCGCTGTGCGCCGAAACGGCGGCCTTGCCGGCGCGCGCCGAAGTGGCCTTCTTCCCGCCCGTGACGGGGGGATAAAAGCCGGGGCTGTGGGATGTGGCCCGAGCGTCGCCCTTCAATGGTGCGAGGCACCAGGGTGGGGCGATGGACGCGCCAGGGCCACGACGGCCCCTGGCGCGCGGCTCAGGAGCCGAAATAGCCCTTGATCTGCGTGTAGGAAGCACCGCTGGCCAGGGCCAGCGACAGCAGCCAGCGCGACTTGGAGGCGCTGTAGACGCCGGCGCCTATGCCTTCGGTCTTCGGCGTCACGACGCCGGAGTTGGTGCGCGTGGCAAGCACCACGGGGAAGCCGGCCTGGTCGAGTTCGGCGATGCGTTTGCTGACGGCGGCGTTGACCGAGCCATTGCCCGAGCCGTCGATGACGATGCCCTTGGCGCCATCCTTGATGGCCGCGTCGATCAGCGCCGTGTCCTGGTCCTGGTAGGCGTAGAGGATCACGACCTTGGGCAGCGCGGTGATGTGGCTGACATCGAAGGCGAGTTTGCCCACCGGGGTGGCCGGGCTGTACCAGAACCTGGGCTGGGCGCCGATGAAGGCACCCAGGTAGCCTTGTTCCTCGGCCTTGAAGGTGTCGAGCGTGGTGCTGTTGGTCTTGATGGTGTAGAAGGCCGAGCCGATGCGGTCGTTGAGCACGATCAGCGTGCCGCGGCCCCGGGCCTCGGGGCTGGCGGCCAGGGTGACGGCGTTGAGCAGGTTCATCGGGCCGTCGGCGCTGATGGCGGTGGCCGGACGCATGGCGCCGACGACGACCACCGGCTTGGGGCTGTGCACCGTCATGTCGAGGAAGAAGGCGGACTCGGCCAGTGTGTCCGTGCCGTGCGTGACCACCACGCCCTGGGTGGCCGGGTCGGCCAGCTTGGCGTTGATGGCCTTGGCCAGCTTGAGCAGCACCTCGCTGCTGATGTCGGCGCTGCCCACGTTGGCGACCTGCTCGCCGCTGACCGTGGCGACTTTCTTCAGCTCGGGCACTGCGTCGATCAGCGTCTGCACGCCCAGCGAACCGGCCTTGTAGTTGGTGGTGTCGGTGTTGCTGGCGGATGAGCCGGCGATGGTGCCGCCCGTGGCGTAGATCGTGACCTGGGGCAGTGCGGCGGCGGTGCTGGCGGCAGGGGGGCTGTCGGCGGCGGGTGCCGATTGGGCTTGTGCGAGCGGCAGCGACAGCGCCAGTGCGGCGGCCAGGAGAGAGGGGGCAAAGATCTTCATGGAAACTTCTGGAAACAACGGGTTTGTATGCAGGTCTGCTTGACCAGCGGCCCGATCCACGCACCTTCCGTGCCAGTTTCGTGAGATCTTGGGGGCGGGCTTCAGGCGCCGAAATAGTCCGCGATCTGGGCCAGCGAGGCGCCGCTGGCCAGCGCCAGCGCCAGCAGCCAGCGCGCTTTGGCAGGGCCGTGGATGCCGCTGGCGATGCCTTCGGCCTTGGGGCTGACGAAGCCGTCGGCGGTGCGCGAGGCGCGCACGATGGGCAGGCCGCCGCGCGCCAATTCGCGCACGCGCCGCAGCACGGGCTCGGGCAGGGTGCCGTTGCCCGAGCCGGCGATGACCAGGCCCCGGGCGCCGCCGGCCAGCGCGGCGTCGATCAGCTCGGGCCCCATGTCCTGGTGGCCGTAGAGCACGCTGACCTTGGGCAGCGGGCCCAGCGTGCCGATGTCGAAGAAGGGCAGGCCCGTGGGTCGTGCCGGCTGATAGTAAAAACGCGGCTGGCTGGACAGGAAGGCGCCGAGAAAGCCGGGCTCTTGCGCGCGGAAGGTGTCGAGCGCGGTGCTGTGCGTCTTGCTGGTGTAGAAGGCCGAGCCGATGCGGTCGTTGAGCACCACCAGCGTGCCGCGCTCGCGTGCCTGCGGACTGGCGGCGAGCGTGACGGCGTTGAGCAGGTTCATGGGACCGTCCGCGCTCAGGGCGGTAGCCGGTCGCATGGCGCCGACGAAGACGACGGGCTTGGCGCTGCGCACGGTGAGGTCGATGAAGAAGGCCGACTCGGCCAGCGTGTCGGTGCCGTGGGTGATGACCACGCCGTCGACCTGCGGGTCGGCCAGCGCAGCGGCCGTGGCGCGCGCCAGCCGCAGCAGGATGTCCTGGCCCAGGTCGGCGCTGTCGACGTTGGCGATCTGCTCGCCGCTCACGTGGGCGACGCCGGCGATTTCGGGCACCGCCCGCAGCAGTTCAGCGACGCCGAGGGTGCCGACGCGGTAGTCGGTGGTGTCGGTGCTGCTGGCCGAGGCGCCGGCGATGGTGCCGCCGGTAGCCAGCAGGGTGACGCGCGGCAGCGGGGCGGACGTGGTGGGCGTGGTGGAGGTGGGCGGCATGGCGGGCGGCGTGGGCGGGATCGTGAGGAATGGGCCGCATTTTCCCTCAGCGCGGCGGGTTCGCGCCGGGCCGGGCATGGTGCGGGACATGGTGTTGGGCGGTGCCACAATGGCGGCCATGAGCCGCTTCGACATCACCATCCAGACCGCCGACTTCGACCTCGGCCGCGAGCTGGCGCGAATGCGCGCGGGCGATGGTCGGGTCGGCGCGGTGGTGAGCTTCGTGGGCACCGTGCGCGACCACGGCGAGGGCGTGCGCATCAGCAGCCTGGAGCTGGAGCACTACCCGGGCATGACCGAGTCCGCCATCGGCGAAATGGTCGAGCGCGCGCGCGCGCGCTTCGGCATTCTGGCCGCGCGCGTCATCCACCGCGTGGGCGTGCTGCAGCCGCACGAGCAGATCGTGCTGGTGGCGGTGGCCGCCGCGCACCGGAGCGAGGCCTTCGCGGCCTGCGAGTACCTCATGGACTACCTCAAGACCGGCGCGCCGTTCTGGAAGAAGGAGCAGACGCCGGCCGGCGCGCGCTGGGTGGATGCGCGCGAGAGCGACGAGCGCGCGCTGCGCAAGTGGCAGGCGGCAGGTTGATGGTGATCGCCGCCCGCTGGCTGGTCGAGCCGGGGCTGTGGATGGGCGTGCGCGCAACGGGTTGGCGCCCGAGTTGGATGGTGTCGACTAAGTCATTGATTTGAATGGTCTATCGTCGTGTTTGAATGGGCGATGGCGGGATGGTGGCGCCCGATATAATGGCCGGTTTCCCGAACACTACCCCGTACCACCCTTTACCCAGGCCAGCCCGGCCGGGGCCGGCGCCGCCGGCCTCCCGGCGCCTGAGCGGTCTTAGAAAGTCCCGGATGAAAGTCTCTGAAATCCGCGCCAAGTTCCTCGCCTTCTTTGCCGAGCGCGGCCACACCATCGTCGAGTCCTCGTCGCTCGTGCCCGCCAACGATCCGACGCTGATGTTCACCAACTCCGGCATGGTGCAGTTCAAGGACGTCTTCCTGGGCAGTGACCAGCGTGCCTACAAGCGCGCCACCTCGGTCCAGGCCTGCCTGCGCGCCGGCGGCAAGCACAACGACCTGGAGAACGTGGGCTACACCGCGCGCCACCACACCTTCTTCGAGATGCTGGGCAACTGGAGCTTCGGCGACTACTTCAAGCGCGACTCCATCCGCTGGGGCTGGGAGCTGCTGACTCAGGTCTACCAGTTGCCGCCCGAGCGCCTGCTGGCCACCGTCTACGCCGAGGACGACGAGGCCTACGCCATCTGGACGCAGGACATCGGCCTGCCACCCGAGCGCGTCATCCGCATCGGCGACAACAAGGGTGGCCGCTACAAATCCGACAACTTCTGGATGATGGCCGACACCGGCCCGTGCGGCCCGTGCTCCGAGATCTTCTACGACCACGGCCCGCACATTCCCGGCGGCCCGCCCGGCAGCCCGGACGAGGACGGCGACCGCTTCATCGAGATCTGGAACCACGTGTTCATGCAGTTCGACATGAAGGAAGACGGCAGCGTCACGCCGCTGCCCGCACCCTGCGTGGACACCGGCATGGGGCTGGAACGGCTGGCCGCCATCCTGCAGCACGTGCACAGCAACTATGAGATCGACCTGTTCGAGGCGCTCATCAAGGCCGCCGCGCGCGAGACCGGCACGGCCGACCTCAAGAACAACTCGCTCAAGGTGATCGCCGACCACATTCGCGCCACCGCCTTCCTGGTGGCCGACGGCGTCAACCCCGGCAACGAGGGCCGGGGCTACGTGCAGCGCCGCATCGTGCGCCGCGCCATCCGCCACGGCTACAAGCTGGGCCAGAAAACCCCGTTCTTCCACAAGCTGGTGGCCGACCTGGTGGCGGTGATGGGCGAGGCCTATCCCAAGCTGCGCGAGCAGCAGGCTCACATCACGGCCACGCTCAAGGCCGAGGAAGAGCGCTTCTTCGAGACCCTGGCCAACGGCATGGAGATCCTCGACGCAGCGCTCGCCGGCGAGGCCCGCGTGCTGCCCGGCGACGTCGCTTTCAAGCTGCACGACACCTTCGGCTTCCCGCTCGACCTGACGCAGGACGTCTGCCGCGAGCGCGACGTCGCGGTCGACGTCGAGGGCTTCAATGCCGCCATGGACCGACAGAAGAACCAGGCGCGCGCCGCCGGCAAGTTCAAGATGGACCGCGCGCTCGACTACAGCGGCCCGGACGGCCGCTTCGTCGGCTACGAGCAACTGGCCCAGGCCGGCGCCCGGGTGCTGGCCCTGTATGCCGACGGCGTCGCCGTCGATGCGCTGGCCGCCGGCCAGAATGGCGTGGTGGTGCTGGACGTGACGCCCTTCTACGCCGAAAGCGGCGGCCAGGTGGGCGACGTGGGCGTCATCGGCCACGGCGCGGCGCGCTTCGAGGTGCAGGACACGCTCAAGATCAAGGCCAGTGTCTTCGGCCACCACGGCGTGCTCGCTTCCGGCACCCTCAAGGTGGGCGATACCGTCGATGCCCAGGTCGATGCCGAGGTGCGCGGCGCCACCGCGCGCAACCACAGCGTTACCCACCTGCTGCACAAGGCCTTGCGCGAGGTGCTGGGCAGCCACGTGCAGCAAAAGGGCTCGCTGGTCAACGCCGAGCGCACGCGCTTCGACTTCGTGCAGAACGCGCCGGTCAGCGATGCGCAGATCCGCCAGATTGAGGCGCTGGTCAACGCCGAGATCCTGCTCAACACCGCCACGCAAACCCGCGTGCTGCCGCTCGAGGAGGCGCAGAAGCTGGGTGCCACCATGCTGTTCGGCGAGAAGTACGGCGACCTGGTGCGGGTGGTCGACGTCGGCTCCACGCTGGAGTTCTGCGGTGGCACGCACGTGCGACGCACCGGCGACATCGGCCTGTTCAAGCTGATCGCCGAAAGCGGTGTGGCCGCCGGCGTGCGCCGTGTCGAGGGCGTGACCGGGCAGGGCGCGCTCAACTACCTGCAGGGCCTGGAACACACCGTCACCCAGGCCGCCGCCACCTTCAAGGCGCCGGCCGCCGAACTGCAGGGCCGCATCGGCCAGGCGCTCGACAGCATCAAGGCGCTGGAAAAGGAAGTGGCCGCGCTCAAGGGCCGGCTGGCCTCGGCCCAGGGCGATGAACTGGTGGCGCAGGCTGTCGAGGTCAAGGGCGTGAAGGTGCTGGCCGCCCGGCTCGAAGGCGCGGACGCCAGGACGCTGCGCGAGACGCTCGACAAGCTCAAGGACAAACTCAAGACCGCCGCCATCGTGCTGGCCGCCGCCGAGGGCGGCAAGGTGCAGATCGCCGCGGGCGTGACGGCCGATGCCATCGGTAAGGTCAAGGCCGGCGAACTGGCCAACTTCGTGGCCGCGCAGGTCGGCGGCAAGGGCGGCGGCAAGCCCGACCTGGCCATGGCCGGCGGCACCGACGCCGCGGCGCTGCCGCAAGCCCTGCAGTCGGTGCAGGCCTGGGTGGCCGAGCGCCTCTGAGCAGCGGCGGACCGCGACCCCATGGCTGATACCTTGTCCGGCTTGGTGGCCGAGCACGCCGCCGACGAAGCGTCGCCGCGCGCGCATGCGGCGCTGGTGGCGCGCATCGACGCGCTGCTGACCCCCTCGGTCCAGCGCATTCAGAAGCTGCATGCGGCCCAGGTTCCCGAACTACCGGCCGGCAGCGCGATCTGGGTCAAGCGCGCCGAGCCGCCGCATCCGGTGAACCTGGTGCGGCTCTACAACTTCGTGATGTGGCCGGTGCCGCTGCTGCGCTCGGTGCCCAATCCGGGCGGCGTCGCGGCGTTGGACAACGAGCGCCGGCGGCTGCGCGCGCTGATCGCGCAGGGCGTGCCGGTGCCCAGTCTGGTCGCGCAGGGCCGCGACTGGATCGCCACCTCGGACGCCGGTACCGAGCCGCTGCAGGCGCGGCTCGACCGCCTGCGCACGCAGGACGACCAGCCGGCCGTGCTGGCGACCTGGAAGCTCGGCTTGCGCGCCATCGCCAACGCCCATGCGCAAGGTGCCTACCTGAGCCAGTGCTTCGCCCGCAACATGGTGATGGGGCCGAACGACCGCATCTTCTTCATCGACTTCGAGGAAGACCCGGGCGAGGTCATGACTGTGGCGCAGGCGCAGGTGCGTGACTGGGCGCTGTACGTGCATTCGACGGCCTTCTTCTTCCAGCAGTACGAGGCCGCCGCCGCCGCCATGGCGGCCGCGATCGCCGCCGCCTCGCAGGAGGTGCGGGTGATGCTGCTCAAGCTCATGCGCCGGCTGCGCTGGCTGCTGGCGCTGGTGCCCGATGCCGGCTGGCTGGGCCGCGACATCGCCCGCGCACGCGCGGCTGGCCTGCTGCTGCGCGCCGTGCTCGACGACCTGGAGCGCACAGGCCGAACCTGAGGCGTGCACCTGGGGGCGGCATCGACGTTCTGATCGAGGGCCGCCCGTTGCTGCTGAGGCTACTTGGGGGTCAGAATTTCTTGCCGATGCCCGCGTCCTTGAGGACCGCATTGGCCGTGTGCCTGGACTTGCAGTTGCACGGCAAGAGCACCTGGATGCGCCCGTCGCTCCATTTCTCGTGCGAGCCTTTTCTGCCCTCAATACGAGAAAAGCCCCGCTCTCGCAGGGCTTTCACCACCAACTCGTAGTAGCTGTTCATGCAGGGCAGGCTTCCTCGAAGGTGAGGCGAGCAACCGGGGCGGGGGAGTTCTTGGGCATCAGGTCAACGATGCCGGCGCGGATGTTGTCGCGCAACTCATCCAGGGTCTCGGCCTCGGCCACCAAGCCGCGCAGGTTGGAGTCGTGGGCCACGTAGACCTTGGCCTCCGGGTCGTACATGACCTGGACCGTGATGCCGATGGGGACGCCAGACTTGGCCAGGGTTCGCCAGAGCGGCCAGCCAGCAGGGTAGTACTTCATGGCGTTCTCCGGTGGGGCAGGGGGATCGGGGTGGAACTATAGCAAATTGATTCCACGGTGATATCGGCGTAGTGCCCATGCATCGATCGGCTGGGCGATCAGTCCGCTGTCCCGACGTGCCGCAGGAAGAAGGCGTCGAGCAGCGGGAGCAGCGCGGCGAAGTGCCGCGCGAAGGCTGCACGGTTGACGAAGTAGGCCTCGCAGGCGACAGCGAAGAATTCCTCGGGCGCCTCGGCCGCGTAGGGGTCGAGCCAGGGCGGCGGCGCGCCGAAGCGCTCGTGCAGGACGACCTGCTGGCCGAAGTCGTCGTAGGCGGCTTGCCAGGTGTCGTGCCATTCTTCGTAGGCGGCCCGCGGGCTGGCGTGGCCCCGGAAGCCGGCGGGCAGCGGCGGGCAGCCGTCGGCGGCGCCGTCGCGCATGTCCATCTTGTGGATGAATTCGTGGATGACGAGGTTGCAGCCGGCTTCGGCGCGTTCGCCGGCCTGCGCGATCTCGTGCCAGCCCAGCATGACCGGGCCGCCGTCCATGGCCTCGCCGTCGATGATCTCGTCGTAGTGGTGGACGACGCCGTCGTCGTCCTGCGCGGTGCGGTGGGCGCGCACCTCGGCGGGCTGGATCACGATGCCGACGAAGTCGTCGTACCAGGCCAGCGCCTGCCAGGGCCGCTCGGGCGGGGCGATGTGCAGCAGCGGCAGGCAGGCCTGCGCGGCCACCAGCACGGCGATGCGGTCGGTGATGACCAGGCCGTTGGCGCCGCTGAATTCCTTGCCGTCGAGAAACAGGCTGCACAGCAGGCGCAGCCGCGTGCGCTCGCCGGCATCGAGGGCGAGCAGAAAGGGCAGCGTTTGCAGCACCTGGGCCCACAGCGCCTCGGGTATCGCCTTGCGGCGGGCGGCGGCGCGGGCGCGCCAGCGCTCAAGCCACATGGAGGGGGAGGCGTTGCGGGAGGCTTGCCACGCCGTCGGCGAGGCTCAGGCGCAGCACCTCCAGCCGGGGCGGGGTGGCGGCGGCGTCCCAGTCGCTGAGCACGATGCGGCGCAGGCCATCGCCCAGGTCGTGCTCGGCCGGCTGGTGGGTGTGGCCGTGGATCATGAGGGGGCTGCCGGCGGCCTGCAGCCAGGCCCGGGTGGCGGGCGTGTCGAGGTCGGCGAAGCTCTCGACGCGGCGATTGTGGGCCTTGCTCTCGGCGCGCATGTGGCGCGCGAGGGCCTGGCGCTCGGCCAGCGGCTTGGCCAGCAGCGCCTGCTGCCAGGCCGGCGTGCGGACCATGGCGCGGAACTGCATGTAGCGGGTGTCGTCCAGGCACAGCGCGTCGCCGTGGCTGAGCAGGTAGCGCTGGCCGCCGAAGGCCAGCACGGTGGGGTCGGTCAGGCCGCGCATGCCGCTGGCTTCGAGGAAGTCGGGGCCGATCAGGAAATCGCGGTTGCCGGCCATGAAGAGCAGGTCGCGCGCGCGGCTGGCCTCGCGCAGGATGCGCGCGCACTGGCTTTCGAAGCTGCCGGTCTCGGGCCGGGCGGCGTCGTCGCCGATCCAGACCTCGAACAGGTCGCCCAGGATGAAGACGGCATCGGCGGGCGTGCCGTCGAGGTAGTCCTGCCAGGCCCGCAGGGTGGCGGGCTCGCTGTCTTGCAGGTGCAGGTCGGCGATGAAGTCGAGGGTGCGCCATTCGGCCGGCGCGACCAGCTCCTGCACGGCGGGGAGGGGGAGGGCGTCGGCCATGGCGCGGCGGGCGGGCGCTCAGGCGAGCGCGACGGCCTTCTCGATGACCACGTCGGCCACCGGCACGTCGTCGTGGTAGCCCTTGCGGCTGGTCTTGACGCGGCGCAGCGCATCGACCACCTCGGTGCCGGCGACGACCTTGCCGAACACTGCGTAGCCCCAGCCCTGCGGCGTGGGGGCGGTGTGGTTGAGGAAGCCGTTGTCGGCGACGTTGATGAAGAATTGCGCAGTGGCCGAGTGCGGGTCGGAGGTGCGCGCCATGGCCACGGTGTAGCGGCTGTTTTGCAGGCCGTTGGCGGCTTCGTTCTGGATCGGGGCGTCGGTGGGCTTTTGCGACATGCCGGGCTCGAAGCCGCCGCCCTGGATCATGAAGCCGTCGATGATGCGGTGGAAGATGGTGTTGTCGTAGTGGCCCTTGTTGACGTAGGCCAGGAAGTTGGCGGTCGACTGCGGGGCCTTCTCGGCGTCGAGTTCGAGCGTGATGACGCCGTGGTTCTGGATGTGGAGTTCGACTTGCGGGTTGCTCATGGTGCTGGCCTTTCGATGAGGGCTTTGTGGATGATGACGGGCCGCAGCGGCACGTCGCGGTAGACGCCACGGCTGCCCGTCTGGACGCTGCGGATGCGGTCGACCACCTCCATGCCCTGCACCACGCGGCCGAACACGGCGTAGCCGTGGCCGTCGGGGTTGGGGGCATCGAGGTTGGGATTGTCGACCACGTTGATGAAGAACTGCGCGCTCGCCGAGTCCGGGTCGCGGGTGCGCGCCATGGCGATGGTCCCGCGCGTGTTGCGCAGGCCGTTGCCGGCTTCCAGGCGGATCGGTGCGCGTGTCGGGCGCTCCTGCATGTTGGCGTCGAAACCGCCGCCCTGGATCATGAAGCTGCCGATGACGCGGTGGAAGATGGTGCCGTCGTACTGGCCGGACTGGACGTACTGGATGAAGTTGGCGGCGGTGACCGGGGCCTTGGCGCCGTCGATCTGCAGCACGATGTCGCCCAGGCTGGTCTTCAGGCGCACGAGCGTGGACTTGGCGTTGGCGGGCGTCTGCGCCCAGGTGGCGGGGGCGGCCAGCAGCAGGCTCAGCGCGGCGGCCAGCCAGGCGCGGCGGGCAGAGGGGCGGCCTGGGCCGGTCCGAACGGAAGTGGAGGGTTTCATCAGGGAAAGGAAGTCGCGTCTTGCGGCCTTGCGGCGATGTCGGGCGGCTATCTTAAGGGCCGGGGCGCGCCGCGATTAGGGTTGCAGAATCTGTTGCGCCTGGTGCAGCTTGCGCTGCACGCCTTGGTTGCCGCTTTCGCGTTCGGCGGCGGCCTGGTACTGCTGGCGGGCGAGCTGGATGTAGATGTCGCCCAGGTTCTCGTGCGCGGCCGCGTAGGCAGGGTTGGCGCGCAGGGCCTGCTGCAGCGCTTCGCGGGCCTTCTCGTAGTCGCCCTGGCGGGCGTGGATGGCGGCGAGGTTGTTGTAGGGCTCGGGCAGCTCCGGGTAGACCTGGGTGAGGGCCGTGAAGGTCTCGATGGCCGCCGCGTCGTCGCCCGCGCCGGTCTGCGCCACACCCTTGAGGAAGCGCACCTGCGGATCGCGCGGGTTGTCGGCCAGGTAGCGGTCGGCCGCCTCGATGGCCTGGGCGTACTTCTGCTGCGAGATCAGCGTCTGGATGTCGCCGTAGCGCTGCTGGACCTGCGCGGCGGTGCCCTGGGCCTGGGCCGCCAGCGGTGCCAGCCCGAAGGCGGCGGTGGTGGCAAGCGCCAGCATCAGCCGGGCAAGCCGGGGCGCCTGTGGGTGGGGCAGGGAGGTGAAGCGGCGGGGTCGATGGGCCATGGGCATGGAACGCGGAGATTGGTGTGGACGCGCTTTTCAGGGCGCCGGTTCATGTTCGGGTTCGCCGCCGCCCGGGGTCAGCCGGTGCGGCGCGTGCGGCCGCGGAGGCCAAGGCCGGGCGGGGACACGCGATGTCAGCGGCGATTGTAGGCGGGCCGCAGCGCGCGCCGGCGGTGGGGGGCCGGACTGGCGAGGCCCGGCTTATACTTTGCGCCTTGCCCGACTGCGGTTGCCCGGGCGTGGCCCGGCTGGAGGTGCGGGGCGCGCGTCCGAGGCCGGCCGTCTTCAGAACCTGTTCAAAATCTTTTCATGGGGTGCGCATGGCTTCAAAACGCGCTCGATCAAGGCGCAAGACGCAGCCGATGCTGGTGGCCTCGGCCAGTCTTGCAACGCCGAGCGGGCGCGTTTTGGGGCCATGCCCTTCGGGTTGCCCCGCCAGGAGCGCGTCTGCGGCGTTGCAAATCCTCGCCGGGCCACCAGCCCGCCTGTGGTTTGCGCCTTGCAGCCGCACCCCTGGCGGGGCAACGCACCCCATGAAAAGCTTTTGAACAGGTTCTCAGGCCGCCACAGGTTCCCCGGCTGGCCTGCCATCGCTCCCAATTTTTCGTCATGACACTCCGCATCTACAACACGCTCGGGCGTGGGCTAGAGACTTTTTCATCCCGCGAGCCGGGGCATGTCCGCATGTATGTCTGTGGCATGACGGTGTACGACCTGTGCCACCTGGGCCACGCGCGCGCCATGGTGACCTTCGACCTCGTCCAGCGCTGGCTGCGCGCCAGCGGCTACCGCGTGACCTATGTGCGCAACATCACCGACATCGACGACAAGATCATTCGCCGCGCGCTGGACAATGGCGAGAGCATTCGCGCGCTGACCGACCGCATGATCGACGCGCTGCACCAGGACGCCGACGCGCTGGGCATCGAGCGCCCGACGCACGAGCCGCGCGCCACCGACTACGTGCCGCAGATGCTGGGCCTCATCGGCCAGCTGGAGCAGCGCGGGCTGGCCTACCGCTCGCCCAATGGCGACGTGAACTATGCCGTGCGCAAGTTCGACGGCTACGGCCGGCTCAGTGGCAAGTCGCTCGACGAACTGCGCGCCGGCGAGCGCGTGGCGGTGCTCGACGGCAAGCACGATCCGCTGGACTTCGTGCTCTGGAAAAGCGCCAAGGCCGACGAGCCCGCCGAGGCCCAGTGGGCCAGCCCTTACGGCCAGGGGCGGCCGGGCTGGCACATCGAGTGCTCGGCCATGAGCTGCGCGCTGCTGGGCGAGTCCTTCGACATCCACGGCGGCGGCGCCGACCTGCAGTTTCCGCACCACGAAAACGAGATCGCGCAAAGCGAAGGCGCCAGCGGTCAGACGCTGGCGCGCTACTGGGTGCACAACGGCTTCGTGCGCGTGGACAACGAGAAGATGTCCAAGTCGCTGGGCAATTTCTTCACCATCCGCGAGGTGCTGCGGAAGTACGACGCCGAGACGGTGCGCTTCTTCATCGCGCGCGCCCACTACCGCAGCGCCCTGAACTACAGCGACGTCCACCTGGACGACGCGCGCGCCGCGCTCAAGCGGCTCTACACCGCGCTGGCGCAGGTGCCGCCGGCCGCGGGCGATGCGGCTATCGACTGGACGCAGCCCCATGCCGCGCGCTTCAAGGCCGCGATGGACGAGGATTTCGGCACGCCCGAGGCGGTGTCGGTGCTGTTCGATCTGGCTGGCGCGGTCAACCGCGAGCGCGATGCCGGCCTGGCCGCCCTGTTGCGCGCCCTGGGCGGCACCCTGGGCTTGCTGCAGGGCGATCCGCAGGCCTTTTTGCAGGCCGGCGCGGGCCTGCAGGCCGCGGCCGTCGAGGCGGCGATCGCGCGGCGCGCGCAGGCCAAGGCCGCGCGCGACTGGCCCGAGGCCGACCGCATCCGCCAGGAACTGCTGGCGCAGGGCATCGTGCTCAAGGACGGGCCGGCGGGCACGACCTGGGAAGCTGCACCGGACAAGGAACTGGCACCGGGAGCCCTGGCGTGAAGGCCGACGCGCGCAAGGCGCCGCCACGCGCTGGCGCCGCCCCGGTGGCGGCGATCGGTGAGGCGATTGGCGAGGCGATCAAGGAGGCCACCGATCTGGTGGTCCACAAGCCCGCGTTCTGGGCCGATGCCTGCAAACACCTGATGAAGAAGGATCGCGTCATGAAGCGGCTGATCCCGCAGTTCGGCGAGGCTTGCCTGGAGTCGCGCGGCGACCCCTTCGTCACGCTGGCGCGCAGCATCGTGGGCCAGCAGATTTCGGTGAAGGCGGCGCAGGCGGTCTGGGACCGCTTCGAACTCCTGCCCGAACAGGTCACGCCCGAGCACGTGCTCAAGCTGCGCGTCGACGACATGCGCGCGGCCGGCCTGTCGGCGCGCAAGGTCGAGTACCTGGTGGACCTGGCGCTCAAGTTCAGCAACGGCGCCCTGCACGTGGATGCCTGGCAAGGCATGGACGACGAGGCCATCATCGCCGAGCTGGTGGCGATCCGCGGCATCGGCCGCTGGACGGCCGAGATGTTCCTGATCTTCCATCTGCTGCGCCCGGATGTGCTGCCGCTCGACGACGTGGGACTGATCAAGGGCATCAGCGCCTGCTATTTCTCGGGCGACCCGGTCAGCCGCAGCGACGCGCGCGAGGTGGCCCAGGCCTGGGCGCCGTACCGCACGGCGGCCACCTGGTACATCTGGCGCTCGCTCGATCCGCTGCCGGTCGCCTACTGAAGAATCGCTTGATTTCGCGCGGTCTGTGGCATCATCGCGCGCCTAACCCCCGCGGGGCATGGCCGCCTTCTGGCGCCGCGCCGCGTATGCAACGGGAGAATTCCTTTGTCCAAGAAAACCTTCCTCGACTTCGAACAGCCCATCGCCGAGCTGGAGCGCAAGATCGATGAACTTCGCTACGTCCAGACCGAGTCGGCCGTCGACATCTCCGAGGAGATCGACCAGCTCAGCAAGAAGAGCTTCCAGCTGACCAAGGACATCTACAGCGACCTCACGCCCTGGAAGATCACCAAGATCGCGCGCCATGCCGAGCGGCCCTACACCTTCGACTACGTGCGCGAGATCTTCACCGACTTCGTCGAGATGCACGGCGACCGGCACTTCGCCGACGACCAGTCCATCGTCGGCGGGCTGGCCCGCTTCAACGGCACGCCCTGCATGGTGATCGGCCACCAGAAAGGCCGCGACACCAAGGAGCGCACGCTGCGCAACTTCGGCATGAGCCGCCCCGAGGGCTACCGCAAGGCGCTGCGTCTGATGAAGACGGCTGAGAAGTTCAAGCTGCCGGTGTTCACCTTCGTCGACACGCCCGGCGCCTATCCGGGCATCGACGCCGAGGAGCGCAGCCAGTCCGAGGCGATCGGCCGCAACATCTACGAGATGGCCCAGCTCGAAGTCCCCATCGTCAGCACCATCATCGGCGAGGGCGGCTCGGGCGGCGCGCTGGCGATCGCCGTGGCCGACCAGGTGCTGATGCTGCAGTACTCGGTCTACTCGGTCATCAGCCCGGAAGGCTGCGCCTCGATCCTGTGGAAGACCAGCGAGAAGGCGCAGGACGCGGCCGAGGCGCTGGGCATCACGGCGCACCGCCTCAAGGCGCTCGGCCTGGTCGACAAGATCGTCAACGAGCCGGTTGGCGGCGCACACCGCGACCACAAGCAGATGGGCGCCTTCCTCAAGCGCGCCCTGGGCGAGGCCTACCGCCAGGTGGCGGACCTGAAGGTGGCCGATCTGCTGGACCGCCGCTACGCGCGCCTGCAAGGCTATGGCCGCTTCAACGACACCAAGGCCAGCTGATCACGCCTGGCCCGCCCCGTCCAACGCCGCCGATGCGGCGTTTGTCTTTTGGGCGCGTGCCTGGCTTGCCGGTGCGCCGCCGGCCGCCGCTGCCCCCGTGCTGGCGGTGGCCTACAGCGGCGGCGCCGACTCCACCGCAGTGCTGTACGCCGCGAGGCGCGCGTGGCCGGGGCCGCTCGTCGCTTTGCACGTCCACCACGGCCTGCAGGCCGCGGCCGACGGTTTCGAGCAGCATTGCCGGGCGCAGTGCGCGGCGCTGGGCGTGCAACTGGCCGTGGCGCACGTGGATGCGCGCCATGCCGGCGGGCAAAGCCCCGAGGAGCAGGCGCGCCGCCACCGCTACGCCGCGCTGGCGCGGCAGGCGCGGCAGGCCGGCGCGGCGTGCGTGGCGCTGGGCCAGCATGCCGACGACCAGGCCGAGACGCTGCTGCTGGCACTGGGCCGGGGCGCCGGCCTGGCCGGATTGGCCGCCATGCCGGCTGGTTTCGAGCGCCACGGCGTGCGCTTCGAACGCCCCTTGCTGACGGTGCCGGCCGCCCGCATCCGCGCGGACCTGGACGCCGCCGCCGTGCCCTTCGTGCGCGACCCCTCCAATGCCGACCTGGCTTACACGCGCAACCGCATCCGCCTGCAGGTGCTGCCCGCCATCGAGGCCGCCTTTCCCGCCTTCCGCGAGACCTTTGCCCGGTCGGCCCGGCATGCCGCGCAGGCGCAGGAACTGCTCGACGAGCTCGCGCGCGACGACTTGCTGCGGCTGGGCGACCCGCCGGCCATCGAGGCGCTGCGCGCCTTGTCGGCGGCGCGCCAGGCCAATGCCCTGCGCGGCTGGCTCAAGCAGGCCGCCGGCAGCCCGGGCAGCGCGGCGCAACTGGAGGCGCTGCTGAAACAGGTCGCCGCCTGCCGCACGCGCGGCCACCGCATCCACCTGCGCATCGCGCACGGCCATGTGCTGCGCGAGGGCGCCCACCTGGTGTACCGCGCCAGCCTTCTATAATCTCGCGGTTTTGTCCGCCCGCGGCGCCCGGCAGGCCTGATCGGCCCGGTCGCCGTGCCGACCGCTTGTGCCACGGCGCCACCCGCGCGGCCGCACAGCTTGCGCGGCGGCGGGGCACCTCGGGACCGGTCTCGTCGGATCGCGGCACGCAGCGTGCCCGGGGTTCGCATGCCAGCCTCCCTTTGTTCGTATCCTGTTCGTATCGTTTGGGTGTTTTGAATGGCTTTGATCGTCCATAAGTATGGCGGCACCTCGATGGGCTCGACCGAGCGCATCCGCAATGTCGCCAAGCGCGTCGCCAAGTGGGTGCGCGCCGGCCACCAGATCGTGGTCGTCCCCTCCGCCATGAGCGGTGAAACCAACCGCCTGCTGGGCCTGGCCAAGGAACTGGCGCCGCCGCTGACCACCGACGGCATCAACCGCGAACTCGACATGCTGGCCTCCACCGGCGAGCAGGTCTCGGTCGGGCTGCTGTCGATCGCGCTGCAAAGCGAGGGCCAGCCGGCCGTCTCGTATGCCGGCTGGCAGGTGCCGATCAAGACCAACGATGCCTATACCAAGGCGCGCATCGAGTCGATCGACGACGCCAAGATCCGCCGCGACCTCGACGCCGGGCGCGTGGTCATCATCACCGGCTTCCAGGGCGTCGACCCGGAAGGCAACATCACCACGCTGGGCCGTGGCGGCAGCGACACCTCGGCCGTGGCCGTGGCTGCCGCGCTCAAGGCTGACGAGTGCCTGATCTACACCGACGTCGACGGCGTCTACACCACCGACCCGCGCGTGGTGGCCGAGGCGCGCCGCCTGGGCACCATCAGCTTCGAGGAAATGCTGGAGATGGCATCGCTCGGCTCCAAGGTGCTGCAAATCCGCTCGGTGGAATTCGCCGGCAAGTACAAGGTGCCGCTGCGCGTGCTCAGCAGCTTCACCCCGTGGGATATCGACATCGACGAGGAAGCCCGCTCGGGCACCTTGATCACTTTTGAGGAAGACGAAAAAATGGAACAAGCTCTCGTGTCCGGCATCGCGTTCGCCCGCGACGAAGCCAAGGTGTCCGTGCTGGGCGTGCCCGACAAGCCCGGCATCGCCTACCAGATCCTGGGCGCCATCAGCGCGGCCAACATCGAAGTCGACGTCATCATCCAGAACCTCAGCAAGGATGGCCGCACCGACTTCAGCTTCACCGTCAGCCGCAACGACTACGCGCGCACCATCGACATCCTGAAGAACCAGGTCGTGCCCCACCTCGGCGCCGAGGAAGTCGTGGGCGACACCAAGATCTGCAAGGTCTCCATCGTCGGCATCGGCATGCGCAGCCACGTCGGCGTCGCCAGCAAGATGTTCCGCGCCCTCAGCGAGGAGGGCATCAACATCCAGATGATCTCCACCTCCGAGATCAAGACCTCGGTCGTGCTCGACGAAAAATACATGGAACTCGCCGTGCGTGCCCTGCACAAGGCGTTTGACCTGGATCAGGCCTGATTCATGGCATAATCGTCGGCTTCAACAGCGTGGAGACGTGACCGAGAGGCCGAAGGTGCTCCCCTGCTAAGGGAGTATGCGGTGATGAGCTGCATCAAGGGTTCGAATCCCTTCGTCTCCGCCACTTGTTGAAACTTCTTGCGAGGGATAGCCGTCAAAACCGGCTATCCCTTTTTTGTTTT
>JASGEH010000062.1:0-15703 GCA_047606565.1 Comamonas sp. | reverse complement strand
CGGCGCCCTGGCGCAGAACGCCGCCATCGTCAACGGCAAGCCGGTGCCCAGCGCGCGCGTCGATGCGCTGGTCAAGCAAATCGAGCGTTCGGGCCGCCCGATCACCCCTGAACTGCGCGACCAGATCAAGCAGGAAATCGTGATGCGCGAGGTGTTCATGCAGACCGCGCAATCGCAGGGCCTCGACAAGAGCGAGAGCTTCCGCACCCAACTCGACCTGGCGCGCCAGGCCATCCTGATCCAGGAACTGTTTGCGCAATACAGCGAGAAGCACCCCGTGACCGATGCCGAGGCCAAGGCCGAATACGACAAGTACGCCGCGGCCAACAGCGGCAAGGAATACCACGCCCGCCACATCCTGGTCGAGAAGGAAGACGAGGCCAAGTCCATCATCGACCAGCTCAAGAAGGGCGCGAGCTTCGAGGAACTGGCCAAGAAGCTCTCCAAGGACCCGGGCTCCGGCGCCAACGGCGGCGACCTGGACTGGGCCAGCCCCGACACCTACGTGCCCGAATTCGGCCAGGCGCTGGCCAAGCTCAACAAGGGCCAGCTCACCGAAACGCCCGTCAAGACGCAGTTCGGCTACCACGTCATCCGTCTCGACGACGTGCGCGACGCCAAGCTGCCCGACTTCAACGACGTCAAGCCGCAGATCGTCCAGCAACTGCAGCAGCAGCGCCTGCAGGCCTACCAGAACGAACTGCGCGCCAAGGCCAAGATCCAGTAAGCGCCTACGCAGCCGGCACGCAAGCTGCCGGCACATCCCCCATCGGCCACCCGGCGCTCATGCGCTCGGGTGGCCGATGTGTTTCAGCTCAGCGCTTGGCCCACCACAGCCACAGGCTGTCCCAGAGGCGCTTGAAGAAGCCGCCCTCTTCCACTGCTTCGAGCGCGATCAGCGGCTTCTGGTCGATGACCTGGCCGTCGAGCGTGACCTTGAGCACGCCGACCTGCTGGCCCTTCTGGATCGGCGCGACCAGTTGCGCGGACACTTCGGCGCTGGCCTTGACGGCATCGGACTTGCCGCGCGGCACGCTGGCCAGCAGCGCGCCATCCACGCCCAGCTTCACCTCGGATGCGGCGCCCTTCCACACCTTGGACTGGACGATGGCATGACCGGCTTCGTAGAGGCGCTTGGTCTCATAGAAGCGGAAGGCCCAGTTCAGCAGCGCCAGCGAATCCGCCGCGCGCTGGCGCTCGGACTTGTCGCCGAAGATCACGGCGATGATGCGCTGGTCGCCGCGCTGCGCCGAGTTGATGATGCAGTAGCCGGCCTCCGAGGTGTGCCCGGTCTTGATGCCGTCCACGCTTGCATCGCGCCACAGCAGCAGGTTGCGGTTGGGCTGGCGGATGCCGTTGATCGTCAGTTCCTTGATCTTGTTGTAGGCGTAGGTCTCGGGATAGTCATGGATCAGCGCGCGGCCCAGCAGCGCCATGTCGTAGGCGCTGGAGTAGTGGCCTTCGGCCGACAGCCCGGTGGCATCGGCGAAGTGCGAGTTCTTCATGCCGATATGCTGGGCGTAGTTGTTCATGAGCGAGACGAAAGCCTCCTCGCTGCCGGCCACGTGCTCGGCCAGCGCGATGGCGGCGTCGTTGCCGGACTGCACCACCATGCCTTTTTCCATGTCTTCGAGGCGCGCCGACTGGTTCACCGGGAAGCCGCTGAAGCTGCCGTCGGTGCCGGCCCCGCCCTTGCGCCAGGCGTTCTCGGTCATCATGACCTGATCGTCGCGTGTGACCTTGCCGTTCTTGAGTTCGGCGGCGATGACGTAGGACGTCAGCACCTTGGTCATGCTGGCGGGCGCCAGATGCTCGTGGATGTTCTCGCCGGCCAGCACCTGGCCAGAGGCGTAGTCCATCACGATCCAGGACTTGGAGACCTGCGGCGCGGGCGCCGGCGGGATCTGAACCTGGGCCACCACGGCGGGCAGGCTGGCGGGGCCCTGAGGTTGCGGAGCCTGGGCATGGACGGCACCCAGGGCAAGAACGGCCGCGGCAACGACGGCAAGGCGAGAATTCATCAAAACAACTCCTGAAGGCCGAAAGAGCCCGGGAGGGCCGTCGGCCACCGGTCCGGTTCATTCCAAGCAAAGGCGAGAATTCTAGACCGCGCCCAGGGCCTGATTCGCCCCCCGCGCCAGCCGATACATTTGCGCACAGGCATGGCATCCAGCCGCCCCACGCAGCACCCCCAACGGCCCGGGCGCGAGCCAATCGAGTCAAAATAGGCCCTTTTGAACTTAGACGCAGGCCCACGGGCCCTGCGCGCCCGGCCGGAACCTTCTCCATGAGCAACAACGTCCACGTCATCACCCACCCCCTGGTCCAGCACAAGCTCACGCTGATGCGCAAGAAGGAAGCCAGCACCAACAGCTTCCGCCGCCTGCTCAACGAGCTGAGCATGCTCATGGCCTATGAAGTCACACGCGACATGCCCACGCAGGAAGTCGAGATCGAAACGCCGCTGGAGACCACCACCGGCCGCGTCATCGACGGCAAGAAGCTGGTGTTCGCCTCCATCCTGCGCGCCGGCAACGGCATCCTCGAAGGCGTGCTCAGCGTGGTGCCAGGCGCGCGCGTGGGTCACATCGGCCTCTACCGCGACCCCAAGACGCTGGTCGCGGTGGAGTACTACTTCAAGATGCCCTCGGAGATGGAGGAGCGCGACATCGTCGTGGTCGACCCCATGCTGGCCACCGGCAACTCGGCGGCCGCGGCCATCGACCGGCTCAAGGAACTCAAGCCCAAGTCGATCAAGTTCCTGTGCCTGCTGGCCGCCCCCGAAGGCGTGGCCACGCTGCAGAAGGCCCACCCGGACGTGCCCATCTACACCGCCGCCATCGACCGCGAACTGAGCGACCACGGCTACATCCTGCCCGGCCTGGGCGACGCGGGCGACCGCATCTTCGGCACCAAGTAAACCATCGGCCGACAGTCGCCCCGAGAAACAGCGATCAGGACAAGCTCGGGAATAAGGCCAGCCGCGCGCCCCCTCCGCAGCGCCGAGGGGTCAAAAGCCGCTCAGGCCAGTTCCGGGAACAGCACGTCGGTGTAGCCGAAGCGGCTGAAGTCCTGGATGCGCATGGGGTAGAGGGTGCCGACGAGGTGGTCATACTCGTGCTGCACGACACGCGCATGGAAGCCCTCGGCCTCGCGCTCGATCCACTGGCCGTGCGCGTCACGGCCCTGGTAGCGGATGCGGCGCCAGCGCGGCACCGCGCCGCGCAGGCCGGGGATGGACAGGCAACCTTCCCAGCCTTCCTCCTGCTCGTCGCCCAACGGCTCGATGCGGGGGTTGATGAGCACCGTCGGCGGCACCGCCGCCTCGCGTGGATAGCGCGCGACCGGCTGCCCGGTGCCGAACACGATCACCTGCAAATCGACCGCGACCTGCGGCGCCGCCAGGCCCACGCCGCCCGCGCTGGCCATGGTGTCCCACAGGTCGGCGACCAGTTCGTGCAGCTCGGGCCGGTCGAACTCGGCCACAGGCTGGGCGATGCGCAGCAAGCGGGCGTCGCCCATGCGGATGATTTCTCTGACGGCCATTCGATCTCCTGTTCCTTTGTCTTTCTTCACGCCTCGGTCGCGGCCGGAGCAGCCACACCCCATGCACAATGCGCGGTAGGCGAAAACCATAACGCAAGAAACACCCGAGCGTGAAGACTGTTTCATCCGACCCCAAACCGGACCCGGACTGCGCCCCTGCCGCAGGCGCGCCAGCCGCCCCGCCATTGCGCCCCCTGCCCTGGCCACTGCGCGCCGCGCTCATCGTCTTCGCCTGCGCCAGCCTGGCCACTGGCATCGTCGGCATCTTCGTGCCCGGCCTGCCGACCACGGTCTTCGTGCTGATGGCAGCCTGGGCGGCCGCGCGCAGCTCGCCGCGCCTCTACGGCTGGCTGCTGCACCATCGCGTCTTCGGGCCCATCATCCACAACTGGCACCAGGGCGGTTTCGTCAGCCGCAAGGCCAAGTGGAGCGCCAGCGTGGCGATGCTGGCATCAGCCCTGATCGCGGGCTGGACCATTCCACGGACCTGGGTCGCGGCACTGGCAATCGGCTGCATGGCCTGCATCTGCCTGTGGCTGTGGCGGCGCCCCGAGCCACCACCGGGATCGTGATCAGAGCCGGGGATCGCTGCTGGAGCTTTGCGCCTGCGTGATGTGGCTGTTGGGCGGCACGCTGTGCGTCAGCCAGACGTTGCCGCCGATGACCGAGCCGCGCCCGATGGTCACACGGCCCAGCACGGTTGCGCCAGAGTAGATCACCACATCATCTTCCACCACCGGGTGCCGCGCCAGGCCCTTGACGAGGCCGCCGGCCTCGTCGACCGGGAAGCGCTTGGCGCCGAGCGTGACGTGCTGGTAGAGCCGCACCCGCTCGCCGATGATGGCAGTCTGGCCGATGACGACGCCGGTGCCGTGGTCGATGAAGAAGCTGCCACCGATCTGCGCGCCCGGGTGGATGTCGATACCGGTGCGGGCATGGGCGTTCTCGGCCAGCAGCCGGGCCAGGAAGAAAGACCCGAGCCGGTAGAGCTCATGCGCCAGCCGGTGGCTGATGATGGCCGAAACGCCGGGATAGCACAGCAGCACCTCCGAGATGCTGGTGGCCGCCGGATCGCCCTGGTAGGCCGCCTGCAGGTCGCTGACCACCACCGCGCGCACCTGCGGCAGGCGTTCGGCGAAGGCCGCCGTCACGCGCATGGCCTCGGCACGCAGAGCCTGGGGGTCAGAGACGTCGCGGTCCACCGTGAAGTACAGGCCGCGCCGTACCTGCTCCTGCAAGGTCCGCAGCGTGTTGTCGAGCACCTGGCCGACGAAATAGTCGATGCTGTCGTCGTCCAGTTCGCGGCCGCCGAAATGCGTGGGAAACAGCGCCGCCAGGCAGCCTTCGAACACCTCCTGCATGCGCTGCGGCGAGGGCAGCTCGCGCACGCCGCCCCGGTGGCGGATCTTGTGGGCGTGCTCGCGCGACTCGCGCAGCGCCTGCACCAGTTCGCCCAGGTTCCAGGCCGTGACGGCCGAGGCGGCCAAGACAGGTGCAGCCGGCGCCGGGGCGGACACGGGCAGGGCAGCGAAGGGACTGTTGGAGGCGGTCATGGAGGCAGGCATGGATGCGCAATGAAGCGATGCGGTTTTTCGCGCGGATTTTATCGGGCGTACCAAGACCCCATCGATGACCAAGCCCGCGGCCTGGCGGCGGCGGGCTGCTTTTGGCGATGACCACCGGCCTGCCGGCCGGCGCCAGCGCAATCAGCGACTCAGGCGCGAGGACTTGAGCGCATAGGCGCCATCGCCCAGCAAGGCCAGCGCGGCGGCGCTCACGGCCAGGAAGACCGGGTATTCCCAGCCGCCGCCATTGGGCGCGGCAAAGGCCCATCCGTTGCCCCAGTGCACGCTGGAGGCGACCAACAGTTGCACGGCGGCGATGGCGGCGACCCAGCGCGGCACGATGCCCAGGATCAGAAAGATGCCGGCCAGGATCTCGAAGGCGATGATCGGGTAGGCCAGAAAGCCCGGAAAGCCGACGCTGGCAAAGAACTTCGCCGTCCCTGCGGGCGTGAACACCAGCAACTTGGTCAGGCCGTGGGCGAGGAACATCACGCCCAGGGCCAGGCGCAGCAGCAAGGCGGCGTAGGGGGCGGTTTCGGCAGTCGTGGCAAGGGATGTCTTGGACATGGGAAGGAACTCCAGTTTCAGGGAAAAGAACAAGGGAACGGGATCACAAGGAAAAACCAGGGGCCAATCGCGAACAGAGCAAACGGCACATGGCGTGGCGGGATTGCCGGACGCGCGGATCAGGCCGCCGCGAGTTCGCCCAGCACATAGCCTTCCATCGACAGAACGCCATGGCTGATGCCGCCATCAATCACTTCCACCGGGTCGTCGCCGCCGCTGGCGGCCATGGCGATCACCAGCGGCCAGTAATGCTCGTCGGTGGGATGGGCGCGCAGGGCATGTGGCGCGCGTTCACGGTAGTGGGCCAGCGCTTCGAGGTCGTGCGCCTGCACCGCCTGGCGCGCCCAGACCGTGAATTCCTCGACATAGGCGGCGGCCTGGTTGTCGAAGCGGCGGATCTCGTAGAGGTTGTGCGTGAGGCTGCCCGAGGCGACGATCAGCACGCCCTGCTCGCGCAGCGGCGCCAGCGCACGGCCCAGTTGAATGGCGCCTTCCGCCGTCATGGGGTGCGGCATGGAAATCTGGAACACCGGGATGCGGGCTTCGGGTGCCAGGTACATCAACGGCACCCAAGCACCATGGTCGAGCCCGCGCCGCGGGTGCAGGCCGGCGCGCAAGCCAGCTTGCGTCAGCAGCTCGGCGGCCTGCGCTGCCACTTGCGGCGCACCGGGTGCCGGATAGCTCAATTCGTAGAGCGCCTGCGGGAAGCCACCGAAGTCGTGGATGGTTTCGGGGCGCTCGGTGGTGGTCACCAACGAGCCGCCGGCCGTCATCCAGTGCGGCGAGATCACGGCGATGGCCTGGACTTCCGGCAAGCGCTCGCCCACCGCGCGCAGTAGCGGGCCGGCACGATCGGGCTCGATTGCGAAGGTGGGCGAACCATGGGAAACGTAGATCACGGGCAGGCAGCTGGACATGGCGGACTTTCTTTCGACGCGGTGCTTGTCATCGTCCTCCGGGGCATGGCGCCATTCGCGGCGGATCGGCGCGAGGCGCACGCCCTGGGGATGGGGCCGAACTTTACGCAAGTCCATTCAATCGATAAACAAATAAAATTTGCATTAATTGTTCCGAAAATTGAAACCAAGCCATGGATCGTGCTCTTGAGATGACCGTCTTCGTGACCGTGGTGGAGGCCGGCAGCTTCGTCGGCGCGGTGGAGCCGCTGCGCCTGTCCAAGCCGGCAGTGTCGCGCCATGTCAACGCGCTGGAGCAGCGCCTGGGTGTGCGGCTGCTGCAGCGCACCACGCGCCGCCTGTCGCTGACCGACGAGGGTCGCACCTTCTACCGACGCGCCAAGGAGGTGCTGGCGCAGCTCGACGAGGCCGAGGCCGAGGTCAAGCCCTCGGGCGAGCCCACCGGCACGCTGCGGGTGAACGTGCCAGTGTCCTTCGGCATCCGGCACCTGGCGCCGCTGTGGGGGGCATTCATGCAGCGCTACCCGCGCGTCACGCTGGAGATCACGCTCAACGACCGGGTCATCGATTTGCTGGAAGAAGGCTACGACCTCACCGTACGCATCTCGGCGCTGGCCAGTTCATCGCTCATCAGCCGCCGGCTGGCGACCACGCGCATGCTGCTGTGCGCAGCACCGGGCTATCTGCGCGAACACGGTACGCCAGCCCATCCGCACGACCTGGTCGCGCACCGGCTTCTGTCGTACAGCAACTGGTCGGGCCGCGACGAATGGCGCTTCGAGCACACCAGCGGTCCTGTCAGCACGCGTGTGCGTCCAGCCGTGCTGTCCAACAATGGCGACACCACGCGGATGCTGGCCATCCAGGGCCACGGCATCAGCCTGGAGCCCAGCTTCATGGTGGCCGACGACCTGGCCCGTGGCGACCTGGTGGAAGTCCTGCCCGCCTACCGGGCGCTGACCCTGGGCATTTATGCGGTCTACCCTTCGCGCCAGCACCTGCCGCTGCGCACGCGCTGCCTGATCGACTATCTGGTGCAGGCGCTGGGCACGCCGGCCTGGGAACAGCCGATAGCGGCCTGAACACGGGCCTGCAAGCCGCAGCTCTCAGCCCACCACCGTCATGCGCGGCTCCACCGCCACGCTGGTCACAGGCTTGCGCTCCACCGCTTCGACCAGCTCGGCCAGCCGTGCTTCCCGCTCGCGGTACATACGGGCCAGCGCGGCATGGTGCTCGGCGGCGATTTCGTGCTCGAGCGCGGCAATGCGCGCGGTATCCAGGTAATGCCTGGTCTGCTTCTCATAACGGCTCGCCAAGCCAAACAGTTGTTTCAGCATCGTCATGCCCTTTCTCCAGTACACCGTCCATGATGTCGACTTGACATGCATCCCGGCGTCGGACAACTTCGTGACCCTGCCCATCTCCCCGCCCTACCCCCGATGATGAAGGGATAGATCGCCATGCGCGTCTCCAATCCACCACAGGTGCTCGCCATCGCCATCGAACCATGGCGCGCTCCAAACGAAAAAGCCCCAGGCATTTCTGCCTGGGGCTTTCGTGTCTTTGGCTCCCCGACCTGGGCTCGAACCAGGGACCTACGGATTAACAGTCCGGCGCTCTACCGACTGAGCTATCGAGGAATAAGACCACGATTATAGCCCGGTTTTTTCGGCCACAGGAACTCGCAGGCACCCCGCCCCAGTGCGGGGAACGCGACGGTTCAATGGAACTGTTCTTCCTCGGTCGACCCGGTCAGCGCCGTCACGCTGGACTGGCCACCCTGGATCACCGTGGTCACGTCGTCGAAATAGCCAGTGCCCACCTCCTGCTGGTGCGAGACGAAGGTGTAGCCCCGTTCGCGTGCCGCGAATTCGGGCTCCTGCACCTTCTCGACATAGGCCGACATGCCGCGCTGGGCGTAGTCCTGGGCCAAGTCGAACATGTTGAACCACATCGAATGGATGCCCGCCAGCGTGATGAACTGGTACTTGTAGCCCATGGCGCCCAGCTCGCGCTGGAACTTGGCAATGGTGGCATCGTCAAGGTTCTTGCGCCAGTTGAAGCTGGGCGAGCAGTTGTAGGCCAGCAGCTTGCCCGGATGCCTGGCGTGGACCGCCTCGGCGAAGCGGCGCGCGAACGCCAGGTCGGGCGTGCCGGTCTCGCACCACACCAGGTCGGCGTAGTCGGCATAGGCGATGGCGCGCGCGATGGCCTGTTCGATGCCCTTGCGGGTCTTGAAGAAGCCCTCGGCCGTGCGCTCGCCCGTGAGGAAGGGCTGGTCGTTCTCATCGACGTCGCTGGTCACCAGGTCGGCCGCCTCGGCATCGGTGCGGGCGATCACCAGCGTGGGCACGCCGCTGACGTCGGCGGCCATGCGCGCGGCCACCAGCTTCTGCACCGCCTCCTGCGTCGGCACCAGCACCTTGCCGCCCATGTGGCCGCATTTCTTGACCGAGGCCAGTTGGTCCTCGAAGTGCACGCCGCCGGCACCCGCGCGGATCATGGCCTTCATCAGCTCGAAGGCGTTGAGCACGCCGCCGAAACCCGCCTCGGCGTCAGCCACGATGGGCGCGAAGTAATCGACATAGCCTGCGTCGCCCGGGCCGATGTTGCGCGACCACTGGATCTCGTCGGCCCGGCGGAAGGAATTGTTGATGCGCTCGACCACCTTGGGCACCGAATCGACCGGATACAGCGACTGGTCGGGATACATCGACGCATAGCTGTTGTTGTCGGCCGCAACCTGCCAGCCCGACAGGTAGATGGCCTTGATGCCGGCCTTGACCTGCTGCACCGCCTGCCCGCCCGTCAGCGCGCCGAGACAGTTGACGAAGGGCTCGTGGTTGACCAGATGCCAGAGCTTCTCGGCACCGCGTCGCGCCACGGTGTGCTCGATATGGAAGGAGCCGCGCAGGCGCACCACGTCGGCGGCCGAGTAGCCGCGCTTGATGCCATGCCAGCGCGGGTTGTCGGCCCAGTCTTGTTGCAAAGCGGCAATCTGTTGGTCTCGGGTGGGATTTTTCATGAGAGTCACTCCTGAATCGTGAAGGGAGAAAAACCTGGCGACACCCGGCGGCCGGCCGATCAGGGCTTGCGGCAGCGGGTGCGTTGCATTCACTTTAAGAGGCGACAGACCTTCCCACCCAGTCTTATGTCTTATGCAAGACTTATTTTTTTATGTTTGAAATCAATGCATTACAAATGAATTACCGTATTGCAAAAAACAAATCTTCCATTTGGAATCTGGAGATACGACACCCAACGCGCATTTCCCATCATGCGGAAAAGCGTTTCGCGGGCGAGGAACAGTTCATGGCGCGCGCCCCCAAAAAGATGGCCAACACGCCCTTGACACTTCGAAATATCCCGTAACAGACCACCA
Source organism: Comamonas sp. (assembly GCA_047606565.1). GTDB lineage: Bacteria > Pseudomonadota > Gammaproteobacteria > Burkholderiales > Burkholderiaceae_C > Comamonas_F. The sequence continues at coordinate 5,726 of JASGEH010000062.1, read as the reverse complement.
CACGCTGTCGCCAAAAAATTTCCGGGATTGATTGGAAATGCCGGGTTTCTCCATTAGCATGCGGCCTTGCTCCGGGCTTGCCCGGACGGCTTACGCATCAAACAAGGATTTTCAACACCATGGCAACTGCAAAAACCGAAGCTCCCGCAAAGAAGCGCACCCCCAACGCTGCCTTCCTCAAGGAGCTGACTCCCAGCGCAGAACTCGCCGCCATCGTCGGCAGCAAGCCCCTGCCGCGCACCGAAGTGACCAAGAAGATCTGGGAATACATCAAGGGCCACAACCTGCAGGACGCCACCCAGCGCCGCATCATCGTGGCCGACGACAAGCTCAAGGCCGTCATCGGCAAGGACAAGGTCGACATGTTCGAGCTGACCAAGCTGGTCAACCAACACCTCAAGTAAAAGACCGCCCTGGCGAGGCCTGCTGCCTCGCCCATGGTCCACAAAGCCCGGTTGCCGCAAGGTAGCCGGGCTTTTTCATCGCCGGGCCGCCCCAAGATCAAAAAGCATCCCCCTGGCGGACCGGAACATCGCGCCAGCGATGGTCCGAGGGGCCACTCTTCATGGCCTCGGCCCCAAGACAAGGGCTGACACGCCCAAGGGTTATGCCCCGACCCGACGCAGAAGCGCCCGTGTTAAGGTTTTCAAAACCCTCTTGGAACGTGTACGACCTCTGCGCCGCCATGAGCGAACGCCCCGCCCTGTCCCACTCGACGACGCTGGCCCAGTCGCACCAGCGCTCGCTGGCGTTTGGCCTGAGCGCCCATTGCGCGCCCGAGCCCGAAGCGCTGACGCGGCAGGCCATGGACGAGTTGCTGGCCAGCAACCGAGTGCTGCACACCCACGCGCGGCCGGTGATGGAAGCGCTGCGCGAGCAGATCGCGGGGACCGACAGCATGGTGCTGCTGACCGACCGGCACGGCACCATCCTGCATGCGCTGGGCGACGACGACTTTCTCGCGCGGGCCAGCCGCGTGGCGCTGCGCCCGGGCATCGCGTGGTCGGAGCGCGCGCGCGGCACCAATGCCATCGGCACCGCCCTGGTCGAGGGCGACGCGGTGCAGGTCCATGCCGGCGAACATTACCTGCACGCCAACCATGTGCTGACCTGTTCCTGCGCGCCCATCCACGACCCGCTAGGCCGCATCATCGGCGCGCTCGACGTCAGCGGCGACCACCGGCAACCGCACGGGCACACGCTGGCGCTGGTGCGCATGTCGGCGCAGATGGTCGAGAACCACCTGTTCCTCAACAGCCATGCACAGGACCTGCTGCTGCACTTCCATGCCCGCGCCGAATTCGTCGGCACGCTGGTCGAAGGGCTGGCGGCCTTCACGCCCGATGGCCGCTTTCTCTCGGCCAACCGCAGCGGTCAGTTCCAGCTCGGCCTGCCGCTGCGCGCGCTGGAGGCGCACACCTTCTCGTCGCTGTTCGGCACCGGCACGGCCGACGTGCTCGCCCATGTCCACCGCCACGGCCAGGCCTTGCTACGCTTGCGGCTCTACAACGGCATGAGCGTGCTGGCCCGCGCCCAGTTCGACCGCCCCATGCTGATCGGCTCACTGCCGGCCGCAGGCCTGTCCGCAGCGGATGGGCCGGTGCCGAACGCCGGCACGGCCGCGGCCCCCGGCAAGCCCTTCGCCACAACGACGGCCCCGCTCGCGCCCTCCACGGCCGGGCGCGAAGCCCGGACTCTCGACGACCTGCTCGCCACCCGGGAGCCCCACATCGCGCAAGCCATCCAGCGCGCCCGCAAGGCGCTGCCGCACCGGAGCATCAGCATCCTGATCCAGGGCGAGACCGGCACCGGCAAGGAAGTCTTCGCCAAGGCCCTGCACCTCGAATCGGAGCGGTGCCGCGGTCCTTTCGTGGCACTCAACTGCGCCGCCATCCCCGAGACGCTGATCGAGTCCGAGCTGTTCGGCTACGAGGAAGGCGCGTTCACGGGCGCGCGCCGCAAGGGCCACGCCGGCAAGGTGCAGCAGGCCGACGGCGGCACGCTGTTTCTCGACGAGATCGGCGACATGCCGCTGCCCATGCAGGGCCGGCTGCTGCGCGTGCTGCAGGAGCAGGTCGTCACGCCGCTGGGCGGCACGCGCGACATCGCGGTCGATGTGCGCATCGTCAGCGCCACACACCGCCACCTGCCCGACCTGATCGCCCGGGGCCTGTTCCGCGAAGACCTGTATTACCGGCTCAACGGGCTGGCGGTGCGCATGCCGCCCCTGCGCGAGCGCGAGGACCTGGCGGACCTCATCGACCAGCTCTGGCGCGAACAATGGCGTCCATCCGGCTGCGCCCCGCCGCGCTTCGACGCCGACGTGCGCGCGGCGCTGCTGGCGCACCCCTGGCCGGGCAATTTCCGGCAGCTCGGCAACGTCCTGCGCGCCACCGCGCTGATGGCCGATGGCGAGACGCAGGTCGCGCCAGGCCACCTGCCCGAAGACTTTCTGGCGGCGCGGCCTGGCGCGCAGGCGCCGTCCGAGGTGCCTCTTGCCGCCAAGCCACCGCCCCCGCCTACGCCCACCTCCCGCCCCGACACGCTGGCGCAATCCACGGCCGAACTCATCGCCGCGACGCTGGCTCGCCATGGCGGCAATGTGTCGGCGACCGCGCGGGCGCTTTCGGTGTCGCGCAACACCGTCTACCGGCACCTTCGCCAGGCCAACCAGCTTCAGGCGCTCTCCACCGGCGGCAAGGCCTCCCACTCGCCCGGCTCGTAGAGGCGCGAGCGCGTCAGGAAGCGCCGCCCCGTGGGCCGCTCCAGCGAGAACATGCCGCCGTTGCCGGGCACCGCGTCGATGATCAGGTGGGTGTGTTCCCAGTAGGCGAACTGGCTGCGGCTCATGTAGAACGGCGCCCCGGCGATGCTGCCCAGCCTGACGTCGGCCTCGCCCACCAAGAACTCGCCGCGCGGATAGCACATCGGCGCGCTGCCGTCGCAGCAGCCGCCGGACTGGTGGAACATCAGCGGCCCGTGCTGGCGCGCGAGCTGCTCGATCAGGGCCAGGGCCTCGGGCGTGGCCGACACGCGGCCGCCGCCCTGGCCTGAACCGGTTGAGGAAGCGTCCATGGCCATCGCCTTTTCACCATGTCATCCAGACCATCGGCCCTCAGGCCGAGCCGCCGATGTCGAGCACCACGCGGCCTTCGATCTGGCCCTGGTGCATGCGGCTGAACACGTCGTTGATGTTTTCCAGCTTGTCGGTGCTGACGGTGGCCTTGACCTTGCCCTGGGCCGCGAAGTCGAGCGACTCCTGCAGGTCCAGCCGGGTGCCGACGATGGAGCCGCGCACGGTGATGCCCTGTAGCACCATCGAGAAGATGGGCAGTGGGAAATCGCCCGGCGGCAAGCCGTTGAGCGCGACGGTGCCGCCCCGGCGCACCATGCCCAGCGCCTGCTCGAAGGCCTTGGGCGAGACCGCCGTGACCAGCACGCCGTGCGCGCCGCCGATTTCCTTCTGGATGTAGGCGACCGGATCGGCGGTCTTGGCGTTGACGGTGACGGTGGCGCCCAGCCGCTCGGCCAGCCGCAGCTTGGCGTCGTCGACGTCGACGGCCGCCACGTTGAAGCCCATGGCCTTGGCGTACTGCACGGCCATGTGGCCCAGCCCGCCCACACCCGATATCACCACCCAATCGCCGGGCCGGGCATTGGTCACCTTGAGACCCTTGTAAACCGTCACGCCCGCGCACAGCACCGGCGCCACGCCGACGAAGTCCAGCCCCTTGGGAATGTGGCCCACGTAGTTGGGATCGGCCAGCGCGTAGTCGGCGAAGCCGCCGTTGACCGAATAGCCGGTGTTCTGCTGGTCGGTGCACAGCGTTTCCCAGCCGCCCAGGCAATGCGTGCAGTAGCCGCAGGCCGAATGCAGCCACGGCACGCCGACGCGGTCGCCCTCCTTGACGTGCTTGACGTCACGGCCCACGGCGGCGACGAAGCCCACGCCCTCGTGGCCCGGGATGAAGGGCGGATTGGGCTTGACGGGCCAGTCGCCCTCGGCGGCGTGCAAGTCGGTGTGGCAAACGCCGGAGGCCTCGATCTTCACCAGGATCTGGCTGGCCGATGGCGTGGGCACGGCCACCTCCTCGATGGTCAGGGGCTTGCCGAATTCACGCACGACGGCGGCACGCATGGTCTTGGACATGAAGATTCCTTTCTGGCGGACAACAAGAGACGAAACGAGAAAAGACTTTGAACACCTTGTAATCCGGCGCGGGCCGCGCCGGCTTGCGCAAGATCAAGCCGGCGGCGGGTCCAGGCCACAAAGGTGTCAGAAAAAGCCCAGCTTGTTGGCGTCGTAGCTGACCAGCAGGTTCTTGGTCTGCTGGTAGTGGTCGAGCATCATCTTGTGGTTCTCGCGACCGATGCCCGACTGCTTGTAGCCGCCGAAGGCGGCGTGGGCCGGGTACAAGTGGTAGCAATTGGTCCAGACCCGCCCGGCCTGGATGGCGCGACCCACGCGGAAGGCGCGGCTGCCGTCGCGCGTCCACACGCCCGCGCCCAGGCCGTAGAGCGTGTCGTTGGCGATCTCCAGCGCCTCTTCCTCGGTCTTGAAGGTAGTGACCGCCACCACCGGGCCGAAGATTTCCTCCTGGAAGATGCGCATCTTGTTGTGCCCCTTGAAGACGGTCGGCTGGACGTAGTAGCCGTCCTTGAGCTCGCCGGCCAGCACGTTGCGCTCGCCGCCGATCAGGCATTGCGCGCCCTCCTGTTTGCCCAGGTCGAGGTAGGCGAGGATTTTTTCGAGCTGCTCCTGCGAGGCCTGGGCGCCGATCATGGTGGACTTGTCCAGCGGATGGCCTTGCTTGATGGCCGCCACGCGCTGCACCGCGCGCTCGATGAAGCGCTCGTAGATCGACTCCTGGACCAGCACCCGGCTCGGGCAGGTACAGACCTCGCCCTGGTTGAGCGCGAACATCGCAAAGCCCTCCAGCGCCTTGTCGAAGTAGGCGTCGTCGGCGTCCAGCACGTCGGCAAAGAAGATGTTGGGCGACTTGCCGCCCAGCTCCAGCGTGACCGGGATGATGTTCTGGCTGGCGTACTGCATGATGAGCCGGCCGGTCGTGGTCTCGCCCGTGAAGGCGATCTTGGCGATGCGGCTGCTGGAGGCCAGCGGCTTTCCCGCCTCCAGGCCGTAGCCGTTGACCACGTTGACCACGCCCGGCGGCAGCAGGTCGCCGATGAGCTCCAGCAGCACCAGGATGGAGGCCGGCGTCTGCTCGGCCGGCTTGAGCACCACGCAGTTGCCGGCGGCCAGCGCGGGCGCCAGCTTCCACACGCCCATCAGGATGGGGAAGTTCCAGGGAATGATCTGGCCGACCACGCCCAGCGGCTCGTGGAAGTGGTAGGCATAGGTGTGGGCGTCGATCTCGCTGATGCCGCCTTCCTGCGACCGGATGGCGCCGGCGAAGTAGCGGAAGTGGTCGGCCGCCAGCGGGATGTCGGCGGCGGTCGTCTCGCGCAGCGGCTTGCCGTTGTCCAGCGTCTCGGCCACCGCCAGCGTCAGCAGGTTGGCCTCGATGCGGTCAGCGATGCGGTTGAGGATGTTGGCGCGCTCGGCCGGCGAGGTTTTGCCCCAGGCCACCTTGGCCTTGTGCGCGGCATCCAGTGCCGCGTTCACGTCCTTCTCGTTGGAGCGCGGCACCGAGGTGAACACCTGCCCGGTGATCGGCGTGGCATTCTCGAAGTACTGGCCGTCGATCGGCGGCACCCACTGGCCG
>JASGEH010000061.1:0-26398 GCA_047606565.1 Comamonas sp. | reverse complement strand
GGCAGCGAATAGTCGGCGAAGGGGCTGCGGCCCTGGGCCTCGAGGCGGCGCGAGCGCGCCTCGACCAACGGGTCGTTGGGCGGTGGGAAGGGCAGCTTGTCGATCACCACCAGTTGCAGGGCGTCGCCCGGCACGTCGACACCTTCCCAGAACGAGGTCGAGGCGACCAGCACGCAGCCGCGCTGGCCGTGGGCGTCGCCCTGGCGGAAGCGCTCGATCAGGGCGCGCTTGGAGGCCTGGCCCTGCACCAGCACGTCGAGCTGCTCGCCGACCGACTGCGCCAGCGCCTCACCAATGCTGCGCAACGCGCGCAGCGTGGTGGTCAGCACCAGCGTGCGGCCGTGCAGGCGGGCGGCGCCCTCGGCCGCCAGATGCGCGATGGCCGCGCTGTGCGACGGGTCGTTGGGGCGCGGCAGGTGGCGCGGCACGTACAGCGCGGCCTGGCGCGGGTAGTCGAAAGGGCTTTCGACCTGCAGCACGTCGGCCTCTTCCAGCCCGCAGGGTTCGGTGAACCAGCGCAGGCCGGGGTCGGCGCCCAGCGTGGCGGAGGTGAAGATCAGCGCGCACGGCCGCGCCTCGGCCGCCGCCGGCGCGCCGGCATGCGCCGCGTCGGGGTCGAAGTCGTCGGGCCAGTCGTCGAAGCGCTCCTGGGCTGGCCCGGCGTCCTCATGCCAGGGCGGGTCATCGTGGGCCGCTGTGCCCGAGGGCGGCACGGCCTGCGGCGCGTCGGCATCGACCGCGCCGTCGGCAGGCGCGGGCTTGATACCCAGCATGCGCCGGCGCACGGTATCGGCGATGTCCAGCGGCGCTTCCTTGAGCCGCAAGGCCTGCGCGCCCACTTCCACCCAGCGCACCGACTCGGGCGAAGGCTGGTCGAGAAAGCGCGCGCAGTCGGCCGCCAGTTGCTGGGCCCGCTCGTGCAGCTTGACGAAATCGGGCGCCATTTCGCTCACGGCTTCGAGCGCCTCCATGGCTTGCCGGCAGGCCTGCTCGACGCCGGCCATGGCCTCGCCCCAGGCCTGCGGCGAGACGTCCTCGGGCGTCTGCGCCAGCCAGCGCAGCTTGGCGTCGGGATACTGGCGCCCGACGGCCAGCCGCAGCTCGCGCGCGGCACGGTCGAGCGCGGCGACCACGGCCTGCCAGTCGACCAGGCCGCGCGCGCGCTGCAGGCCAGCCGCCAGGATGTCGTGCGCCAGATCCAGCAACTGCCGCGTGCCGAGCTGGATGCCCAGGAACTGCACGCCGGTCTCATTGAGCTGGTGTGCCTCGTCGAAGACCGCGACCGAGACCGAAGGCAGCAGTTCGGCCACGCCCGATTCGCGCACCGCCAGGTCGGCGAAGAACAGGTGATGGTTGATGACCACCACGTCGGCCGCCATGGCTTCGCGCCGCGCCAGGTTGACGTGGCAGGCCTTGTAGTGCTCGCACTCCGAGCCCAGGCAGTTCTCGCGCGTGGAGGTGACCAGCGGAATGATGGGCGAGCGCTCGTCCAGCCCCTCGATCTCCGCCAGATCGCCGCGCCGCGTGGTCTGCGCCCAGCGCTCGACGCGCGCCAGTGCGCGCTGCATGAAGGCGTCCTGCAGCGCCTCGTCGTGGCGCGCCATCTCCATGCGGTGGATGCACAGGTAACTGGCGCGGCCCTTGAGCAGCGCCAGCCGCGCCGGCAGGCCCATGGCGTCGATCAGCATCGGGATGTCGCGGCCGTAGAGCTGGTCCTGCAGGGTCTTGGTGGCCGTCGAGATCAGCGCGCGCTGGCCCGACAGCAGCGTCGGCACCAGATAGGAAAAGGTCTTGCCCACGCCAGTGCCGGCCTCCACCACCAACGGCCGGCGCGAGGCGATGGCGCGCGCCACCGCCCGCGCCATCGCCTGCTGGCCGGGGCGCTCGTAAAACTGCTGCGTGGCCTCGGCCAGCCAGCCGGACGCGGAAAACGCATCGGCGACCGCCTGCTCCAACTCGTCGTCAGCGATGAAATCGTGAGAACTCGTCAACACCGCGCCATCCTGTCCATCACGTCAGCCGGGTGTCCACGATGCGGCGCTCCAGCGCCAGGAACTCGGCCGACTGCATCTCCGTCAGGCGCGAGACCGTGCGCGGGAACTCGTGCGACAGCGGCCCTTCGGTGTAGAGCGCCTCGGGCGGCACGGCGGCCGAGACGATGAGCTTGACGCGGCGGTCATACAGCACGTCGACCAACAGCGTGAAGCGGCGCGCCGCCGAGGCCATGGCGACGCTCATTCGAGGCACGTTCGACAGGATCAGCGTGTGGTACTGGTTGGCGATTTCCAGGTAGTCGTTCTGCGAGCGCGGGCCGTCGCACAGCGTCTTGAAGTCGAACCAGATCACGCCACCGGCGCGGCGGCGCACCGGCAGCTCGCGTCCCTCGATGGTCACGGTGCGCGGCTCGTCGTGGACCTCGGCGAGCTTGTCGAAGGCCTGGTCGAGCGCGGCATCGGCCTCAGGGCCCATCGGCGTGTGGTAGAGCCTGACCTGTTCGAGCGTGCGGCGGCGGTAGTCGGTGCCATTGTCGACGTTGATGACTTCGAGCTTTTCGTTGAGCAGCTTGATGGCCGGCAGGATGCGGTCGCGGTGCAGGCCGTCGGGATAAAGGCCGTCGGGCACGAAGTTGGAGGTGGTCACGAAGCCCACGCCGTTGTCGAACAGCGCCTGCAGCAGCCGGTGCAGGATCATCGCGTCGGTGATGTCGGCGACGTGGAACTCGTCGAAGCAGATCAGCTGGTAGCGCTGCGCGATGCGCCGGCCCAGTTCGTCGAGCGGGTTGACCGTGCCCTGCAGGCCGGCCAGCTCGCGGTGCACCTCGTGCATGAACTCGTGGAAATGCAGGCGCGTCTTGCGCTCGACGCGCACGGCGTTGAAGAAGCAGTCCATCAGAAAGCTCTTGCCGCGCCCTACGCCGCCATACATATAGACCCCGCGCGGTACGGCCGGGCGGCTGAACAGGCGCTTGAGCTTGCTGGCGCTGTGCGCCAGATAGCCGTCCCAGTCGCGCGCGCAGCGCTCCAGCGCGGCGATGGCGCGCAGTTGCGCCGGGTCAGCCGTGAAGCCACGGACCTTGAGTTCTGCCTGGTAGTTTTCGGTAACGGAAGAAGAAGACGCGGCCATCGGCATTGCTCGGTAATCGGTGGAGGATGGGCCGCCTGCATGGCCCCGCCTGTCATTATTCACACTCGGGGAAACCCGGCGCGCTTCGACTGGCCTCATGCGCAGCCCGCAAACGGCGGCGCCCCGATTCCATGCCGGAATCGGGGCGCCGCCTCGACAACCCGGCGCACAGCAGCCCGGGGGCCGGTGCGCGGGGTCGCGCCAGGTCAGAAGTTCAGCGTGCGCTTGTCAACCGCCAGCGCGGCTTCCTTGGTGGCTTCGGACAGCGAGGGATGCGCGTGGCAGATGCGCGCGATGTCCTCGGCGCTGGCCTTGAAGGCCATGGCCACGACGGCCTCGGAAATCAGCTCGGAAGCCAGCGGGCCGATGATGTGCACGCCCAGGATCTCGTCGGTCTTGGCGTCGGCCAGGAACTTGACGAAGCCGGTGGTGTCGCCCAGCGCGCGTGCGCGGCCGTTGGCCAGGAAGGGGAAGGAGCCGGCCTTGTAAGCCACGCCCTCGGCCTTGAGCTGCTGCTCGGTCTTGCCGACCCAGGCGATCTCGGGGTTGGTGTAGATGACCCAGGGGATGATGCCGAAATCGACGTGGCCGTGCTGGCCGGCGATGCGCTCGGCCACGGCAACGCCCTCTTCCTCGGCCTTGTGCGCGAGCATGGGGCCGCGCACCACGTCGCCCACCGCCCAGACGCCGGGCAGGCTGGTCTTGCACTCGTCGTCGACCACGATGGCGCCACGCTCGTCGAGCTTGAGGCCCACCGCCTCGGCATTCAGGCCGGTGGTGTTGGGCACGCGGCCGATCGAGACGATCAGCTTGTCGGCCTCCAGCACCTGCGCCTCGCCCTTGGCGTTGGTGTAGGCAATGCTCGCGCCCTTCTTGCCGGTCTTGATCTCGCCGACCTTCACGCCCAGCTCGATCTTCAGGCCCTGCTTGGTGAAGACCTTGAGCGCTTCCTTGCCGACTTGCTCGTCGGCCGCGCCCAGGAAAGTCGGCAGCGCTTCGAGGATGGTGACCTCGGCGCCCAAGCGGCGCCAGACCGAGCCCATTTCCAGGCCGATCACGCCGGAGCCGACCAGCGCCAGCTTCTTGGGAACGGCTCCGATGCGCAGGGCCCCGTCATTCGACAGCACGGTTTCCTCGTCGAAGGGCGTGCCGGGCAACGCGCGGGCGCTGGAGCCGGTGGCGACGATGACCTGCTTGCCGGTCAGGACTTCTTCTTCCTTGCCGGCGACCTTGATCTCGTAGCCGCCTTCGACCACCTTGGCAAACGAGCCGCGGCCGTGGAAGAAGGTGACCTTGTTCTTCTTGAACAGGTACTGGATGCCGTCGTTGTTCTGCTTGACCACGCCGTCCTTACGGCCGATCAACCTGGCCAGGTCCAGGCCCAGACCCTTGACCTCGATGCCGTGCTCGGCGAAGTGCTTGCCGGCATGCTCGTAGTGTTCGGACGATTGCAGCAGCGCCTTGGACGGGATGCAGCCGACGTTGGTGCAGGTGCCGCCCAGGGCCGGGCCGCCCTTGTCGTTCTTCCACTCGTCGATGGCGGCCACGTTGAAGCCGAGCTGCGCGGCGCGGATGGCCGCCACATAGCCGCCGGGGCCGCCGCCGATGACGATGACGTCGAATTGTTTGGACATGATGGGATTCCTTATGCGGTTGACCGTGGCGCCCGCCGCCACCACGCAAGCGGGGACGGAGAGCGCCGGAGCGCATCACGGGGCCCGCACGGGCCCCGCTGCGCGCGGGTCAGGGAAAGCGGTCGATGGCGTGGGCCGATCAGATGTCGAACAGCAGGCGCGAGGGATCTTCCAGCGCTTCCTTGATGGCGACCAGGCCCAGCACGGCTTCGCGGCCGTCGATGATGCGATGGTCGTAGGACAGCGCGAAGTAGTTGATCGGGCGCACCACGACCTGGCCGTTGACCACCACGGCGCGATCCTTGGTCGCGTGCACGCCGAGGATGGCCGACTGCGGCGGGTTGATGATGGGCGTCGACAACATGGAACCGAAGGTGCCGCCGTTGGAGATGGTGAAGGTGCCGCCCGTGAGCTCTTCCAGGCCCAGCTTGCCGTCCTTGGCCTTCTGGCCGAATTCGGCAATCTTCTTCTCGATGTCGGCGAAGCTCAGTTGGTCGGCGTTGCGCAGCACCGGCACCACCAGGCCGCGCGGGCTGCCCACCGCCACGCCGATGTCGAAGTAGCCGTGGTAGATGATGTCGTTGCCGTCGACCGAGGCGTTGAGGATGGGGAACTTCTTGAGGGCGTGGACGGCGGCCTTGACGAAGAAGCTCATGAAGCCCAGCTTCACGCCGTGTTCCTTGGTGAAGGAATCCTGCAGCCGCTTGCGCAGCTCGACCACGGCGGTGAAGTCGATTTCGTTGAAGGTCGTCAGGATGGCGTTCTGCTGCTGCGACTGCAGCAGGCGCTCGGCCACGCGGGCGCGCAGGCGGCTCATCGGCACGCGCTGCTCGGGGCGTTCGCCCAGGCCGGCGAAGGAGACCGCCGGCGCGGCGGCCTTGGGTGCAGGCGCGGGCGCGGCCTTGGCGCCACCGGCCACGGCGGCCAGCACGTCGCCCTTGGTCACGCGGCCATCCTTGCCGGTGCCGGCGACGTCGCCGGTGGTGAGCTTGTTGTCGGCCAGCAGCTTGGCGGCCGCGGGCATGGCGACGTCGGACTTGGCGGCAGCGGCAGCGGCGGGCGCGGCGGCGGCCGGGGCGGGTGCCGCGGCTTCGGGAATGGGCTTGACTTCCAGCGGGCTGGTCTGGGCCTGGGCTTCGGTGTCGATCTTGGCGATGACTTCGTCGCTGGTGACGCTGGCGCCGTCATCCTTGACGATGTTGGCGATCACGCCGGAGGCCGGCGCCGGGACTTCGAGCACGACCTTGTCGGTCTCGATCTCGATCAGGATCTCGTCTGCCGTCACGGCCTCGCCGGGCTTCTTCTTCCACTGGAGCAGCGTGGCTTCGGCCACGGATTCGGACAACTGCGGGACCTTGACTTCTACGATGGACATGGGGAATTCCTTGGTGAGCGGTGTATTTTGAAAACGATGCACGACAGGCGGAACCGGCTTTACCCGGATTCCGCCTGAGAAGGCTTACTTGGCCAGGATGAAGCCCTTGAGCTTGCCGAAGGCCGCTTCGATGAGCGCTTTCTGCTGTTCCTGGTGCAGGTGGGCGTAGCCGACGGCGGGCGAGGCCGAGGCCGGCCGGCCGGCATAGCCGAGCTTCTGGCCTTCGGCCATGTTCTCGTGGATGTAGTGCTGCACGAAGAACCAGGCGCCCTGGTTCTGCGGCTCGTCCTGCGTCCAGACGATCTCGGTGGCGTTGGGGTACTTCTTGAGCTCGGCCGCGAACGCCTTGTGCGGGAAGGGATAGAGCTGCTCGACGCGGATGATGGCGGTGTCGTAGTCCTTCTTGGCCTCGCGCGCCTTGACCAGGTCGTAGTACACCTTGCCCGAGCAGGCCACCACACGCTTGACCTTCTTGGCGTCGATGTCGCCGAAGACCTCGCCGATGACGGTCTGGAAGCTGCCCTCGGTGAACTCGGACAGCGGCGAGGTCGCGTCCTTGTTGCGCAGCAGCGACTTGGGCGTCATCAGGATCAGCGGCTTGCGCAGCTGGCGCACCATCTGGCGGCGCAGGACGTGGAAGATCTGGCTGGCGGTGGTCGGCTGCACCACCTGCATGTTGAGGTCGGCCGACAGCTGCATGAAGCGCTCCAGGCGGGCCGAGCTGTGCTCGGGGCCCTGGCCTTCGTAGCCATGCGGCAGCATCAGCGTCAGGCCGTTGACGCGGCCCCACTTGACTTCGCCCGAGGCGATGAACTGGTCAATCACCACTTGCGCGCCGTTGGCGAAGTCGCCGAACTGGGCTTCCCAGATCACCAGGGTGTTCGGGTCGGTCGAGGCATAGCCGTATTCGAAGCCGAGCACGGCCTCTTCCGACAGCAGCGAGTCGATGACGACGAAGGGCGCCTGGTTCTCGGCGATGTTCTGCAGCGGGATGTAGGTGCCTTCATCGAACTTCTCGCGGTTCTGGTCATGCACCACGGAGTGGCGGTGCGTGAAGGTGCCACGGCCGCAGTCCTCGCCCGACAGGCGCACCGGGAAGCCGCTGGCCACCAGCGAGGCGAAGGCCATGCTCTCGCCCATGCCCCAGTCGACGTTGATCTCGCCGCGGCCCATGGCGGCGCGGTCGGTGTAGACCTTCTTGAGCAGCGGGTGCGGCGTGACGGAGTCGGGGATGGTCGTCAGGCGCTCGGCCAGGCGCTTCCACTCGGGCAGCGGCACGGCGGTGTCGGCGGCGTCGGTCCACTTCTTGTTGAGGAAGGGGCTCCAGTCGACCGCGTACTTGTTCTTGAAGTTGGTGAGCACCGGGTCAACCGTGTGCTTGCCCTCGTCGAGCGCGGCGCGGTAGGCCTTGGCCAGGTCGTCGCCCAGCGACGCGCCCAGGCCCTGGGCCGCCAGCTTGTCGGCGTAGAGCCGGCGCGTGCCGGGGTGGGCGGCGATCTTCTTGTACATCAGCGGCTGGGTGAGCGCGGGCGTGTCCTGCTCGTTGTGGCCCAGCTTGCGGAAGCAGACGATGTCGACCACGACTTCCTTGCCGAACTCGTGCCGGTATTCGACGGCCAGCTCGGTGGCCAGCGCCACGGCCTCGGGATCGTCGCCGTTGACGTGCAGCACCGGCGCCTCGTTCATCTTGACCACGTCGGTGCAGTACAGCGTCGAGCGGGTGTCGCGCGGGTCCGAGGTGGTGAAGCCGATCTGGTTGTTGATGACGATGTGCAGCGTGCCGCCCGTGGTGTAGCCCCGCGTTTCGGCCAGCGCCAGGGTTTCCATGACCACGCCCTGGCCGGCAAAGGCCGCGTCGCCATGCACCAGCACGGGCAGCACCTGCTTGCCCTGGGGGTCGCCACGGCGGTCCATGCGGGCCCGCACCGAGCCCTCGACCACCGGGTTGACGATTTCCAGGTGCGAGGGGTTGAAGGCCAGGCTCAGGTGGACCGGGCCGCCGGGGCTGGAGACGTCGGAGCTGAAGCCCTGGTGGTACTTCACGTCACCCGAGGGCAGGTTCTCGGGCGCGGTGTGGTCGAACTCGGAGAACAGATCCTTGGGCGACTTGCCCAGGGTGTTGACCAGCACGTTGAGGCGGCCGCGGTGAGCCATACCGATGACGATTTCCTGCACGCCGCGCGTGCCGGCCTGGCGGATGATCTCGTCCATGGAGACGATGAAGCTCTCGCCGCCTTCAAGCGAGAAGCGCTTCTGGCCAACGTACTTGGTGTGCAGGAAGCGCTCCAGGCCCTCGGCAGCGGTCAGGCGCTCGAGGATGCCCTTCTTGCGCTCGGCTGAGTATTGCGGCTTGGTGCGCGTGGTTTCGAGCTTCTCGGCCCACCAGCGCTGCTGGGCGCGGTCGGTGATGTGGGTGTACTCGGCGCCAATGGTGCCGCAGTAGGTCTCGCGCAAGGCGTTGAGCAACTCGCGCAAGGACATGGTCTCCTTGCCGAAGAAGGTGTTGCTCGTGTTGAAGACGGTTTCGAGATCCGCGTCGGTGAAGCCGTAGAAGGACGGTTCGAGCTCGGGGATGGCGGGACGTTCCAGACGCTTGAGCGGGTCCAGATCGGCCCAGCGCACGCCAACGTCGCGGTAGGCGGCGATCAGTTGCTGGACGGCGGTGCGCTTGCGGCCGAGCTCGGAGTCGGCGCTGGCCACCACGACCTTGGTGTAGCCCTGCTTGGCGCGGTCGGCGAAGGCGTTGACCACGGGCAGGTGGGCCACGTCGCGGGCATCGGAGCCGTCGGCGGCGGGCTGGTTCTGCAGGGTATCGAAATACTCGCGCAGGTGCTCGGGGACACTGCCGGGGTTGTCGAGATAGTTCTCGTATTGTTCCTCGACGTACGGCGCATTGCCGCCGAAGAGGTAGGAGCTGCCTGCAAAGGCATCGTAGACCTTGTTCGTCTCACTCATGATTCACGCTGACTTTCGCTTCCCTGAAGGAAGCTGTAGCTGGTTGGAAAAACCTTCCGCGACACGGCTTCACCGGTTAGCGGATTGCGACTGTGGCTGGAAGGGCCGGGCAAACCTGAATAACGCGCAGATATTCTGCCACCGATGCCCTCCTCGCGCCCTAGGGAGTTACATCAGGTTGGTCAAGTATTCAATGGATTCAGGCACACGACAGCCCCCGTGGAATCGCACGCCAGCCCCGAAGTCCCCCTGTTCGGGCTCGGCGCTCCGGCAGAATGGCGGCCATGTTGATCCAAATCATCTCCCTGCTCCTGAACGTGGCCGTCAGCCTCGTGGCCGGCGCCTGTCTGCTGCGGCTGTACATGCAGTGGACCGGCACACCGTTCTACAACCCGATCGGCCATATGGTGCTGTCGCTGACCAACTGGCTGGTGCTGCCGCTGCGGCGCGCCGTGCCTTCGGTGCGCCGCCTCGACACCGCCAGCCTGGTCGCGGCGGTGCTGCTCAAGCTGATCCAGAATCTGCTGCTCTCGGCGGCCATCGCCGGCCTGACGGGCGCGGCCACGCCGGTGCTGGCGACCCTGGTGATGGCGCTGTTCGACATCGTCTCGCTGGCGCTGAGCCTGGCCACGGCGGTGCTGATCGCGGCGGTGGTCGCCTCGTGGTTGCGCATCGATCCGGCCCTGAGCCACGTGCTGCACCGGCTGACCGCCCCCCTGCTCGCGCCGTTCCGGCGTATCGCGCCGGCGCCGGGCGGGCTGGACCTGGCGCCGCTGTTCGCCCTGGTGACGATCCAGGTCCTGGCCATCGTGCTGCGCTACCTGCAGGACGCCACGCTGCGTGGGCTGGTGGTGGGCTAGCCGCCCAGCCCTCCCCAGGCGACATCAGTCGATCACCGGAATCAAGAAGTCCTTGCTGATGCGGCTGCCCAGGTTGTTGATGCGGTCGAGAAACTGCGTGAGAAAGCCGTGCAGGCCGCCCGTGAGGATCTCGTCGATCGAAGCGAACTGCAGGTCGGCACGCAGCTTGCCGCTGTAGCGCTGGGTCTCGGCGGACTGGTCATTGCCCAGCACCTGGAGGTTGTCGTCGAGCTCGATGAGGCAACCCAGCAGCGAACGCGGCATCGCGGGGTGCAGGATCAGCAGTTCGGCCACGCGGTCCGGGCGGATCACGTCGCGGTAGACCTTGCGGTAGATCTCGAAGGCCGAGACGCTGCGCAGAATCGAACTCCAGTGGTAGAAGTCGAGCTCGTGCTCGCTCTCCAGCTCGACATCGCCCCCGCCCTGCGACTGGCTTTGCGAGACGGACACGCCCTCGGAGGGCAACGCATGGAACTTGACGTCGATCAGCCGCGCGGTGTTGTCGGCGCGCTCCAGAAAGGTGCCGATGCGCATGAACTGGAAGGCCTCGTCGCGCAGCATGGTGCCCAGCGTGACGCCGCGCGAGAGGTGCGAGCGGAACTTGACCCATTCGAAGAAGGCCGAGGGATCACGCTCGATGTCGTCCTCGCGCAGGATGCGGCGCACTTCCAGCCAGGTCTGGTTGGCGATCTCCCAGGTCTCGGTGGTCAGGCTGCCGCGCACGGCGCGCGCGTTTTCGCGCGCCGCGCGCAGGCAGGAGGCGATGGACGAGGGGTTGTTCTCGTCGCGGATCATGAAGTCCATGACGTTGCCCGGCGTGATTTCGCTGCCGTACTTCGCGACATAGCTGGGCATGAGTTCGCTGATGCCCAAGGCGCCGCGCCAACCGGCCTCGGCGGCTGTCGCCGATTGCGGCAGCAGTGACGTCTGGTAGTTGACGTCGAGCATGCGGGCGGTGTTCTCCGCGCGTTCGGTGTAGCGCGAGAGCCAGAAAAGATGGTCAGCCGTTCGTGACAACATGGGTCTGCTTTCTACATTTTTTGGTGGGTAGGCTGAAGCGAGGAATCGATCGGGAAAGTAGGCTCAGGACTCGAGCACCCAGGTGTCCTTGGTGCCACCGCCCTGCGAGGAGTTGACCACCAGCGAACCTTCCTTGAGCGCCACTCGCGTGAGGCCGCCGGGCACCATCTGCACCGTCTTGCCCGAGAGCACGAAGGGGCGCAGGTCGATGTGGCGCGGCGCGATGCCCTGCTCGACGAAGGTCGGACAGGTCGACAGGCTCAGCGTGGGTTGGGCAATGTAGTTGTCGGGCCGGGCCTCGACGATCTTGCGGAACTCGGCGACCTGGGCCTGCGTGGAGGCCGGGCCGACCAGCATGCCGTAGCCGCCGGCGCCGTGCACCTCCTTGACCACCAGATCCTTCATGTTGGCGAGGAGGTACTTCAGGTCCTCCGGGTTGCGCCCCATGAAGGTGGGCACGTTGTTGAGGATGGGTTTTTCGCCCAGGTAGAACTCGATCATCCGGGGCACATAGGGATAGATCGACTTGTCGTCGGCGATACCCGTGCCCACCGCGTTGCACAGCGCCACGTTGCCGGCCTTGTAGGCGCGCATCAGGCCCGGGCAGCCCAGGGTCGAATCCGGGCGGAACACTTCGGGGTCCAGGAAGTCGTCGTCGAGGCGCCGGTAGATCACGTCGACCTGCCGGGGGCCGCGCGTGGTGCGCATGTAGACGAAGTCGTTCTTGACGAACAAGTCCTGCCCCTCGACCAGTTCGACCCCCATCTGCTGGGCCAGGAAGGCGTGCTCGAAGTAGGCCGAGTTGTACATGCCGGGCGTAAGCACCACCACCGTCGGCGCGGCGGTGTTGGACGGGGCCGAGTCCTGCAGCGTCTCCAGCAACAGATCGGGGTAATGAGCCACTGGCGCGATGCGGTTGCGCGAGAACAGCTCGGGGAAGAAGCGCATCATCATCTTGCGGTTTTCGAGCATGTAGCTCACGCCGCTGGGCACGCGCAGGTTGTCTTCGAGCACGTAGTACTCGCCCTCGCCCTTGGCATTGGGCGCGCGCACGATGTCGATGCCGGCGATGCTGGAGTAGATCTGGTTGGGGATGTCCACGCCGATCATCTCGGGCCGGAACTGGGCGTTACCCAACACCTGCTCCCGGGGCACCAGGCCGGCCTTGAGGATTTCCTGGTCGTGGTAGATGTCGTGCAGAAAACGGTTGAGCGCCGTCACGCGCTGCACCAGGCCACGCTTCATGCTTCGCCACTCGGCCGCGGGGATGACCCGCGGGATCAGGTCGAAGGGGATCAGGCGCTCCGTGCCGGAGCCGTCCTCGTCCTTGTCACCGTACACGGCAAACGTGATGCCGACGCGACGAAAAATTACTTCAGCCTCCTCGCGGCGCGATCGCATCGCGGCCTCGGGTTGCTGGGCCAGCCACTCGCTGTAGTTTCTGTAGTGGCCACGAACCTCGGCATCGAGGTCATGCATTTCGTCGAACTTTTGCATAGTCGCTACTCCTGTCCGACAGAATAGCAATATCCAGGCCCATGCCAACCCGGCACACGCGATATTTACGTCGTCCACCAGGCCATGACCTTGTCAGCCGGGCTGTGGCCGATCAGGGATAGGCGGGCTGGTGCGTCCAATAGCGCGCCGCATCAACGCGGTAGCAACCGAAGAGCAGAGGCCGCGCCGACGCCCACGACCAGGCGCCGCAACGCGGGCTGTCGAACACCTGCACGCCCAGGCGCTCGTGGCGCGCGACGACCTGCGGGTGCGGATGGCCGAAGCGGTTGCGGTAGCCCGCCTGAGCCACCGCCCAGCGCGGCTGCAGCGCCGCCAGCGTGGACGCCGCCGACGAAGTCCGGCTGCCGTGGTGCGGCATCAGCCAGCCGCTGACAGGCCCGAGCTGCGGCCACCGCGCCAGCAGCTCGCGTTCCTGCCTCACGCCGATGTCGCCCGGCAGCAGCACCGACTCGCGCCCGTTGGCAACCCACAGCACGCACGACTGGCCGTTGGGATCGGCCCGCATGGCCGGCTCATCGGCCCGATGCGGCCACAACACACGGAAATCCACACCGTCCCATTGCCACTGCAGGCCGGCCTGGCAGCCCTGCCCGGGCCTCAGGCTGTGCAGCGCGTGTCCGGCGGGAATAGAACCCAGCCAATCGGCATCGGGCTGATCGGCCAGCACCGCCGCCGCGCCGCCCGTGTGGTCGCTGTCGGCGTGGCTGAGCAGCAACCGGTCCAGCACCACGCCACGGGCACGCAGATAGGGCACGACCACGCGCTCGCCCGCATCCACCTGCCGCTCGCCGCGCCGCGCGTAGAGCGGCCCGGCGTCGTACAGCAAGGCATGGTCCCGAGTCCGCACCAGCACCGCCTGGCCCTGCCCCACGTCCAGCGCCACCAGCTCGAACTCACCGGCCGCAGGCACCGGCCAGCGCCACAGAAGAAAGGGCAGTACCCAGGCCACGCCCAGCAAGCGCCAGCGCCACGGCAGCCGCAGCACCCACAGGATGCCCGCGGCCACCGCCCCAAAAGCCAGCACGGCAGGCCGCGCCGGCAAAGTCCAGGCAGCGCCCGGCAGCGCGGCGCACCATTCGAGTGCATCCATCACCCAGGCCAGCAGCCAGGCATCGGCACTCCACAGCACCGGCAGCGCCACGCCCAGCAAAGCCAGCGGCAGGACGAGGAAAGTCACCACCGGAATCGCCAGCACGTTCACCGCCAGGCCGACCACCGACATCTGCTGGAACAGCAGCAAGGTCAGCGGCATCAGCGACACCGCGACCCGCCACTGCTCCCGCAGCATGGCCCACAGCCCGGCCCGCAGGCGGGTCGCCATGCGGCCACGCGGGCCCACCCCGGGCTGTCCTTGCGATCCGCCACACCCCTCGCCGCGCTCACGTGGCTCTCCCGAGGCAAACAACACGCCGACGGCCACGAAGCTCAACCAGAACCCCGCCTGCATCAAGGCCCACGGATCCACCGCCACCACCACCGCCATGACGGCCAGCCACACCATGGGCCGGGGCCAGCGCATGCCGGCCAGCCGCAGCGCCGCGGCCATCGCCAGCATCCAGACGGTGCGCTGCGCCGGCACCCCCCAGCCGCTAAAGGCCGCGTACAGCGCCGACAGCGCCACGCCCACCGCCAAGGCCGCGGCTGGCGCGGGCATCCAGGCCAGCAGGCGCGCCGAACGGCGCCAGCCCCAGCCGACAGACTTGACCGCCAGCACGCAAAACAGCGTGATGTGCAGGCCCGAGATCGCCACCAGATGCGCGATGCCGGTATCGCGAAACACCGCCCAGTCCGCGCCGGCTATCCCGCGCTGGTCACCCAACACCAGGGCCGACAGCAGGCCCGCCATGCGCGCGGCTTGCGCCTGCCCCTCCAGTTGCGCCGCGATGCTCTGGCGCACGGCGGCACGCCACTGTTCCATCGGCACCTGGCCGGTCTGGCCCAGGCGCCGCGGCGCCGGCCGGGCGCTGTCGCGCACGTAGCCCACCGCCTGGATGCCCTGCCCCCACAGCCACAATTCATAGTCGAAGGCATGCGGGTTGGCGCTGCCATGCGGCGCGCGCAGCCGCACCGGCAATTGCCAGCGCTCGCCGGGCTGGACTGCCCGCATCGCCTCCTCCGGGCTGACGGCCACGGCGTCTTCATCATGGGCCTCGGCAGCCGCACCACGCGACGAGGCGAATGGCTGGCGGTACCACGTCAGTTGCAGCCGCTGCGGCTGGCCCTGCCCCGGCGGCACGGCCAGCGCCTGCAGGCCCTCACCGTCCCGCACCGCCATCTGCTCCACCCGCAAGGTCAGGCGCAGGTCGCCCGCCACATCCTGCGGCAAACCGTCGACCACTCCCGTCACCCACAGATCCACGCCTTCCAGGCTGGGCGGTAAGACGTCGCGCTGCATCAGCACGGCGCGGGCGCCAGTTTGCGCGAAACCCGCCGCCGCCATCGCTACCAGCAGCAGCGCCGACAGGCCCCGGACTGCCCCCCGCATGCCCATCACGGTCATCCGGTGCCTGTACGCGCAGGCCACCAGAAACAGGCTGGCAGCGGCCAGCGCCCCCCCATACGCGCCCAACGGCCACAGGCGAGCCTGGCCCAGTTGCAACGCCACACCCAGCACCCAGCCAGCCAACGCGGCAAAACCCGCACCGCCCACCTTGCCCTCCCCCTGATCTGGAGCGTATTGATGCAGCGCTGCATGACAGCACCATAAAAAACCGCAGACTCGGCAGACAAGCCCCCTCCATGGCTCGTCTCTTGCTAGCATAGCCACACCGATTGACCGGCAACCACCGAACCTCGTATGTCCATACACGCTGCGCTCCACCACGTCACGCATTACCGATACGACCGGCCGATCAATCTGGGGCCGCAAATCATCCGATTGCGGCCCGCGCCGCATTGCCGCAGCAACATCATTTCGTACTCGCTCAAGATCGAGCCCGCCAACCACTTCATCAACTGGCAGCAGGACCCCTACGCCAACTACATGGCGCGGCTGGTTTTCCCCGAGAAGACGCGCGAGTTCAAGGTCACCGTCGATCTCGTCACCGAGATGTCGGTCTACAACCCCTTCGACTTCTTCCTCGAACCCGCCGCCGAGAACTACCCCTTCGCCTACGACGCCAGCGTGGCCGAGGAACTCGCGCCCTACCGCAAGGCCCTGCCCGCCTCCCCGCTGCTGCAGGCCTACCTCGACCGCGTCGACCGCAGCGAACAGCGCACCATCGACTTCCTGGTCAAGATCAACCAGCAGGTGCAGCAGGACGTCAGCTACCTGATCCGCATGGAGCCCGGCGTGCAGACGCCCGATGAAACCCTCACCCTGGGCTCGGGCTCCTGCCGCGACTCCGGCTGGCTGCTGGTGCAGCTGCTGCGCCACTGCGGGCTGGCCGCGCGCTTCGTCTCGGGCTACCTGATCCAGCTCGCGCCCGACGTCAAGTCGCTCGACGGCCCCAGCGGCACCGAGGTCGACTTCACCGACCTGCACGCCTGGTGCGAGGTCTACCTGCCCGGCGCCGGCTGGATCGGACTCGACCCGACCTCGGGCCTGCTGGCCGGCGAAGGCCACATCCCGCTGGCCTGCACCCCGCAGCCCTCGAGCGCCGCGCCGATCGAGGGCGTGCTCGACGAGGCCGAAGTCACCTTCAGCCACGACATGACGGTCAGCCGCGTCTACGAATCGCCGCGCGTGACCAAGCCCTACACCGAGGAGCAGTGGGCCGACATCCTGGCGCTGGGCCAGGCCGTCGATGCGCAACTGCAAACCGGCGACGTGCGCCTGACCATGGGCGGCGAGCCCACCTTCGTGGCCACCATCGACCGCGACGCCGCCGAATGGAACACCGACGCGCTCGGCCCCACCAAGCGCGGCTACGCCACCGAGCTGGTCGACAAACTGCGCGCCGAATACGGCAACGGCGGCTTCCTGCACTTCGGCCAGGGCAAGTGGTACCCGGGCGAACAACTGCCGCGCTGGGCGCTGTCGATCTTCTGGCGCGAGGACGGCCAGCCCATCTGGCACAACCCGGCGCTGTTCGCCGACGAGCGCCAGCCCGCCCGCTACACCAGCGAAGACGCCCAGCGCTTCATCCACGCCCTGGCCGGCAAGCTGGGCCTGACCGACCAGTACGTCCAGCCCGGCTACGAGGACACCTGGTATTACCTGTGGCGCGAGCGGCGGCTGCCGGTCAACGTCGACCCCTTCGACGCCCGGCTCGACGACGAGCTCGAACGCGCCCGGCTGCGCCGCGTCTTCAGCCAGGGGCTCGACCAGGTCATCGGCTACGTGCTGCCGCTGCAGCCCGGCGAAGGCCCGGCCGCCGCCGGCCCGCACTGGACTACCGGCCCCTGGTTCTTCCGCGACGAGCGGCTCTACCTGATGCCCGGCGATTCGCCCATGGGCTATCGCCTGCCGCTGGACTCGCTGCCCTGGGTCAGCCAGGGCGACTACCCCTACCTGATCGAGGAAGACCCGATGGCGCCGCGCGCGCCCCTGCCCTCAGCCGCCAGCCTGCACGGGCGCTACGGCATCGGCACGGTCAATATCGGCACGGGCGACAGCGCGAGTGACGCCGCGGCAGACCCCGATGCCCACCGCAAGGCACAGCACGCGGCCACGGCCCCCACGGCCGCGCGCCTGGTGCTGCAAAGCCCGCTGGGCGAAACCGGCGGCGACCACGCGCTGCAGCCGCGCCAGCCCGAACCGGCCGACTTCGTCGCCCCGCCCAAGCGCTTCGAGTCGGCGCACGGCATCACCCGCACCGCGCTGTGCGTGGAAGCGCGCGACCCGCGCCGCGCCAACGGTCCCAAGGCCGAACAGCAGGGCCAGGCCAGCGGCATCCTCTACATCTTCATGCCGCCGCTGGCGCGCCTGGCCGACTACCTCGACCTGCTCGCCGCCGTCGAGGCCACCGCCGAGCAGCTCGGCGTGCAGATCGTGCTCGAAGGTTACCCGCCGCCGCGCGACACCCGCCTGAAGATACTGCAGGTCACCCCCGACCCGGGCGTCATCGAAGTCAACATCCACCCCGCGCACAACTGGGGCGAACTCGTGCAGCACACCGAGTTCCTCTACCAGGCCGCCTTCGAGACCCGCCTGTCGGCCGAGAAATTCATGACCGACGGCCGCCACACCGGCACCGGCGGGGGCAACCACTTCGTGATGGGCGGCTCCACCCCCGCCGACAGCCCCTTCCTGCGCCGGCCCGAGCTGCTGGCCAGCCTGCTGGCCTACTGGCACAACCACCCCAGCCTGAGCTACCTGTTCTCGGGCCTGTTCATCGGCCCCACCAGCCAGGCCCCGCGTGTCGACGAGGCCCGCAACGACCAGATCTACGAACTGGAGATCGCGCTCGCGCAAATCCACGCCAACCGCCAGAAGTACGGCCAGTCCATGCCGCCGTGGCTGGTCGACCGCACGCTGCGCAACGTGCTCATCGACGTCACCGGCAACACCCACCGCGCCGAGTTCAGCATCGACAAGCTCTACTCGCCCGACAGCAGCACCGGCCGCCTCGGCCTGCTGGAACTGCGCGCCTTCGAAATGCCGCCGCACGCGCGCATGAGCGTGGTGCAGCAGCTGCTGCTACGCGCCTTCATCGCGCATTTCTGGGAGCACCCTTACACCGCGCCGCTCACGCGCTGGGGCACCGAGCTGCACGACCGCTTCCTGCTGCCTAGCTTCGTCAAGATGGACTTCGACGACGTCATCGCCGACCTCAACCGGGCGGGCTTCGCCTTCGACCCGGCCTGGTTCGCGCCGCACTTCGAGTTCCGCTTCCCGCTGGTCGGCGAACTCGCCATCCAGGGCATGGCGCTGACGCTGCGCAACGCCCTCGAACCCTGGCACGTGATGGGCGAGGAAGGCGCGCCCGGCGGCACCGTGCGCTACGTCGACTCCTCGCTGGAGCGGCTGGAAATCCGCGTCACCGGCTTCAACCAGAGCCGCTACGCCCTCACCGTCAACGGCCGCGCCCTGCCCGTCCAGCCCACCGGCGTGAGTGGCGAGTTCGTCGGCGGCGTGCGCTACAAGGCCTGGAACCCGCCCTCGTCGCTGCACCCCTCCATCGGCGTGCACGCACCGCTGGTCATCGACATCGTCGACACCTGGAACGGCCGCTCCATCGGCGGCTGCCAGTACCACGTGGCCCACCCGGGCGGGCGCAACTACGACACCTTCCCCGTCAACGCCTACGAGGCCGAAAGCCGCCGCCTGGCGCGCTACTTCCGCATGGGCCACACAGCCGGCCTGCTGGAAGTGCCGCCCGCCACCATCGGCCTGCCCGGCAGCCGCGAGTTCCCCTTCACCCTGGACCTGCGCCATTGACCCACGCCCCGGCCTCCATGGTCTCCACGGCCATCCTCGCCAGCCCGCCGCCTGCCGCGCCCGCCGCCGCAGGCGGCTTTGCATCGGGCGAACTCGCGCTGCTGCACGCCGACGATGCCCTGCTGGCCTTCGACAAACCCGCCGGCCTGCTCTCGGTGCCCGGCCGGGGGCCGGACAAGCAGGACTGCCTGGCCGCCCGCGCGCAGGCCGCCTGGCCCGACGCGCTCGTCGTCCACCGGCTGGACATGGCGACCTCGGGTTTGATCCTGATGGCGCGCGGCGCGGAGATGCAGCGACGCCTGAGCCTGGCCTTCGCCGACCGGCAAACGCACAAGGAATACCGCGCCCTGGCCGACGGCTGGCTCGACGGCGATGAAGGCGAAATCGACCTGCCGCTGCTCGCCGACTGGCCCAACCGGCCGCGCCAGATGGTCGACCTGGCCACCGGCAAGCCCTCGCTCACACGCTGGCGCGTGCTGGCCCGCGAGACCGACGGCTGGGGCCGGCGCCGCACCCGCCTGGCCCTGTTCCCGGTCACCGGCCGCAGCCACCAGTTGCGCGTCCACCTCATGGCCATCGGCCACCCGCTGCTGGGCGATGCGCTCTATGCCGACGCCCAGGCCCAGGCTCGCGCACCACGGCTGATGCTGCACGCCACGGCCTTGGCGCTGACGCACCCGGCCACGGGCGACCGGCTCACGCTGGCCTCACCAGTGCCCTTCTGATCGCCGTCATGGCGCCAGCGCGCCGCGCCCCGGTTCTCGCGAGCGCTGCCCCCGCGCCAGGTCGATCGGCCACAGCAGCGCCAGGCCGGCGACGAACAGCACGGCCGTCGCCAGAATCGCCACGCGCTGGTTGCCGTTGGCCGCCCAGGTGATCAGCCCATAACTCAACGGCCCGATGATGCTCGCCAGCCGGGTCGCCAGCGTCCACAGCCCGAAGAACTCGGCCAGCCGCGGCTCGGGCGCCAGCAGCCCGACCATGGCGCGCCCGGCCGACTGGCTGCTGCCCATGCACAGCCCGGCAATCGCCGCCGCCCACCAGAACTGCCCCTTGGTCGTGGCCCAGGCCGCGAGCAGGCAGGTGACGATCCAGCCCAGCAGCGTCAGCGCCAGCATCCGCCTGTGCCCCAGGCGGTCCTGCCCGTAGCCGCACAGGAAGGCGCCGGCGGCGGCGGCCAGGTTCAAGGCGAAGATCAGCAGCATGGTTTCGTGCGGGACAAAACCGATCACCTGCTCGGCATAGATGGCCGCCAGCGTGATGGCCACCGCCACGCCGCCCTGGTAGGCCACGGTGCAGGCCAGCAGCCAGCAGAAATCGGGGTGGCCGCGCACCGCCCGCACGCGCTGCCGCAGCCGTGCCAGCGAGGGCCGCCAGCCGCCGCCCGGCGCCCCGGCCCCATCTGCCGCGCTGTCGGGCCGCGCCACCGCGCGCTCCTTGAGCAGCGCGAAGGTCAGGCAAGCCGCCGCGCCGTAGAGCACGGCGGTGATCAGCATAGTGACGGGCACGAAATGGCTGGCCGGCAACCCACGCGACTGGGCCCACAGCACGTAGCCCAGGCACAGGCCCAGCGCCAGCATGCCGCCGATATAGCCCCAGCTCCAGCCCCAGCCGCTGACCTTGCCCAGCGATTCGTGGCGCGCCAGCTCGGGCAGGAAGGCCGCGCACAGCGATTCGCCGTAGGAATAGAAGGTGTTGGACAGCACGATCAGCGCCATCGCCAGCGCCACGCCGGCCGTGCCCTGCACGCTGGGCGTGAGCGCCAGCAATGCGGTCGCCAGCACGCAGGCGGCGGTGCTCCAGCCGAGCAGCTTCTTCTTGGCCGCATGGCGGTCGGCGTAGGCGCCGATGCCGGGCATGGTGAGCATGACCAGGGCATACGACAGACTCAGCGCCGAGGTCCAGGCCAGCGTCGCCCAGGCCGCGCCACCGGCGATGCCGCCGACGAAATAGGCGGCGAAGACGGCGGTGAGGACCACCGTGGTGTAGCCCGAGTTGGCGAAGTCGTACATCGCCCAGCCGAACACTTCGCGGCGCGCCACGCCGGGTTGGAGGGCGGCTCGGTCAAACAGCGGCATGCAACGCTCCTGCGGGCCGCGCGGGGCCTCAGACGATTCAGCTACCAGCGATCTTCATGCGCTCGACCAGGATCGAGCCCACGGTCTTGGCGCCATAGTTGTAGGCGTCGGCGCCCACCGCCACGATCTGGCGCAGCATGTCCTTCATGTTGCCGGCGATGGTGATCTCCTCGACCGGGAACTGGATCTGACCGTTCTCGACCCAGAAGCCGCTGGCCCCGCGCGAATAATCGCCGGTCACGTAGTTGACGCCCTGGCCCATCAGCTCCGTCACGAACAGGCCGGTGCCCAGCTTGCGCAGCATGGCGTCGAGGTCGTCGCCGGGCTGCGTCAGCCGGCTGGCCAGCGTCAGGTTGTGGCTGCCGCCGGCGTTGCCCGTGGTGCGCAGGCCCAGCTTGCGCGCCGAGTAGCTCGACAGGAAATAGCCCTGGACCACGCCGGCCTCGACCACCTGGCGCGCCCGCACGGCAACGCCTTCTTCATCGAAGGGCGAGCTGCCCTTGCCCTTGGGGACGAAGGGGTCCTCGAAGACGTCAATGTGGTCGGCGAACACCTGCTGGCCGACCGAATCGAGCAGGAAGGTGCTCTTGCGGTAGAGCGCGCCGCCGCTCACGCCCTGCACGAAGGCGCCGAGCAGGCCGGCTGCCAGCGGCGACTCGAACAGCACCGGGCACTGGGTGGTCGGGATGCGGCGCGCGTTCAGACGGCTGAGGGCACGCTCGGCGGCATAGCGGCCGACGGCCTGCGGGGTGGCGAGTTCGGCCGGATCGCGCATCGAGCTGTACCAGGCGTCACGCTGCATGCGCGCGCCGCGCCCGGCGATCGGCGCCACCGACAGGCTGTGGCGCGAGCTGGCGTAGCCGCCCGCGAACGACAGCCGGCCGTCGCGCCACTGGCCGGTGTAGAAGTGGCTTTGCTGGACCGAGACGCCCGCGCCCTCGCTGTTGGTGATGCGCTTGTCCACCGCCAGCGCGGCGGCTTCGCATTCGAGCGCGATCTCGGTGGCGCGCGCGGCGTCGATGTCCCACGGGAAGAACAGCGGAATCTCGGGGACGTCGCGCGCGATGTCCTGCTCGTCGGGCAGGCCGGCGGCGCTGTCTTCGGCGGTGAAGCGGGCGATGTCGTAGGCCGCCTGCACCGCCTGCTCGATGGCCGCGCGCGAGAAGTCCGAGGTGCTGGCGTTGCCGCGCCGCTGGCCCAGGTAGACCGTCACGCCCAGCGACTTGTCGCGGTTACGCTCGACCGTCTCCAGTTCGCCGCGGCGCACCGAAACGCTCAGCCCCGCCCCTTCGGAGACCTCGGCGCCGGCCTGGCTGGCACCAAGCTGGTGCGCGTGGCGCAGGGCCAGATCGACCCGCTCGGCAAAGAAATCCCGGCTGTAGGCAAAGCCCGTGGCCGCTGGGGGAGTCGACGAGGAGGATGCCGCCGGCGTGCGCGCGGCCGTCTTTCGGGATGGGTTCTTCATATCGGCCACTATGATACTTGGCCCGGTGAGCGGTATTCGCCACCGACCCAGACCTCCTCTCCAGTCCCGCACCGCATCCAGACGCGGCCGTCGACGGCCGCCCGTTCCCATGAGCAGAAAACCCAAAAAAGGCTACTTCGTCCGTGGCCAGTTCGTCGCCGAAGGCAGCGAACTCGACCTCGAACTCAAGCGCGAGATGAAGGGCGACACCGACGCCAGCCGCACCGACCTCAAGCGCGAAAGCGAAGAACTGCAGAAACTCGGCGCCGAGCTGCTGACGCTGCGCGCCGGCCTGTTCAAGCGGCTCGACCTGCCCGAGAAGCTGGCCGATGCGCTCGCCGAGGCCAAGCGCATCACCAATTTCGAGGGCAAGCGCCGGCAGATGCAGTTCGTCGGCAAGCTCATGCGCAAGCTCGAAGAAGCGCAGGTGCAGGCCATCCGCGACGCGCTGGAGGAACAACGCGTCGGTTCGGCCCAGGACAACCTGCGCCTGCATCTGGCCGAGCAATGGCGCGACGCCCTGATCGCCGACGACGAGGCCCTGCAACGCTGGCTCGCCGAGCACCCGGACACCGACATCCAGGCGCTGCGCGCCCTGATCCGCCAGGCCCGCAAGGACGCCGCCGCGCAGGCCGCCACGCCGCCCGCGCCGGCCAAGGGCGAGACCCCGCGCCATGGCCGCGCCTACCGCGAGATCTTCCAGCAGGTGCAGGCCGCGCTGCGCGCGGCCGACGGCGCCGATGCGGATGACGAGGACGGCAACGACCCCGAGGACGCCCAGGCATGAGCGAGACCAGCCCGGCGCCGGCCGAGCCGGTGCGCATCGGCATCGTCTCGGTCAGCGACCGCGCCGCCAGCGGCGTCTACCGCGACGAGGGCCTGCCCGCCCTGCGGCAGTGGCTGGAATCGGCGCTGCACAACCCGCTTCACTTCGAGCCGCGCCTGATCGCCGACGAGCAGGCCCTCATCAGCCAGACACTGGTGGAGCTGGCCGATGCCGGCTGCGCGCTGGTGCTGACCACCGGCGGCACCGGCCCGGCGCCGCGCGACCTCACGCCCGAGGCCACGCTGGCCGTGGCCGACAAGGTGATGCCGGGCTTTGGTGAGCAGATGCGCCAGATCAGCCTGCAGTTCGTGCCCACGGCCATCCTGTCGCGGCAGGTCGCGGTGATCCGGGGACGCACCCTCATCATCAACCTGCCGGGCCAGCCCAAGTCCATCCGCCAGACGCTCGAAGGCCTGCGCGGCGAGGACGGCCAGGTCCGCGTGCCCGGCATCTTCGCGGCCGTGCCCTACTGCATCGACCTGATCGGCGGGCCCTACCTGGAGACGCGCGGCGCGGTGTGCGAGGCCTTCCGCCCGCCCGCCGCGCGGCGCGAGACCGGGCGCGGCTGAACATCTCAGTGATCGCCATTGCGCTGGCGCCCCTCATCGCGCATGAAACTGGCATCCGGCCTGGCTCCCTCCCCCCTCGCGGGGGAGGGCTGGGGAGAGGGGGATGCCCGCACCCGCGCCGGTGGTCAATCGCGTGCCGCAGCCCCCTCTCCCCCGGCCCCTCTCCCGCGAGGGGCGAGGGGAGCGGAAGCGCGGCCTGCGGCCGGGATGGAGGCGCCTTTCACCTCAGCTTCGCGCTTCCCGCGCGCCGCCTCCGACATCGCCTTGGCGATGCCGCGCAGGATGTGGACCTCGGGCTCGGTCACGGCGGCGCGGTTGAACAACTGGTTGAGCCGGGGCATGAGCTTCTTGGGCGCGGCGGGGTCGAGGAAACCGATCTCGGCGAGCGCACGCGCCCAGTGGTCGAGCAGGCCGGCGAGCTGCTGGCCATCGGCCAGGCGGTCGGCCGGTGCGCCGGCGGGTGCCGAACCGGCCTCGCCAGTCGCCGCCGCGAAGCCGCCCAGCGCCTGCCGCCACTCGTAGGCGATCAACTGCACGGCGGCGGCGATGTTGAGCGAGCCGTAGTCCGGCGCAGTCGGGATGCGCAGGCAGGCATGGCTGCGGTAGACGTCCTCGTTGCGCATGCCGTAGCGTTCGGAGCCGAACAAGATGCCGAGCCGGCGCGGCGCCGGCGCCAGCCCCGCTTGCCGCGCCGCCTCGGCCTGGGCGCGGGCCTGCGCGGCCAGGGCCTCGAAGTGGGCCCGGGGCGCGGCCGTCGGCGGCCCGAAGTCGCGCGGCGTCATGGCGGTGGCGCAAAGATCAGTCACGCCGTCGAGCGCCTCGGGCAGCGTGGCGACGATGCGCGCTTTCTCCAGCACGTCGGTGGCGCCGCTGGCGCGCTCGACGGCCTCGGGCCGCTGCAGCACATCGGGCCAGCGCGGCTCGACCAACACCAGGTCGTCGAAGCCCATCACCCGCATGGCGCGCGCGGTGGCGCCGACATTGCCGGCGTGGCTGGTCTGGATCAGGATGAAGCGGGTGGAAAAACCGTCGATGGGCATGGTGGATGTGATGATCGATGAGAGCGCGACGCGCTGCGCAGGGCGGACCGAAATCCAGCACGAAACCCGACCCGGGCCGGCCGCGCGTGACCGGATCGCCCGCGCAAGGTAAAATCCGCCGTCTGCCGGCCGTGCGCCAGCCCGCCATTGTCGCCGCCCGCATCGCCGGACGGCGCTTCCCCCAGTTCTTCCCACAATTCGTATGTCGACCACTCTCCATCCCATGCTCAACGTGGCCATCAAGGCCGCGCGCGCCGCAGGCGCCATCATCAACCGGGCCGCGCTCGACATCGAATCCGTCCGCATCTCGCAAAAACAGGTCAACGACTTCGTCACCGAGGTCGACCAGGCCAGCGAAAAAGCCATCATCGAGACCCTGCTCACGGCCTACCCCGGCCACGGCATCCTGGCCGAGGAATCGGGCCGCGAGCACGGCGCCAAGGACAGCCAGTTCGTCTGGATCATCGACCCGCTCGACGGCACCAACAACTTCATCCACGGCTTCCCGGTCTACTGCGTGAGCATCGCACTGGCAGTGGGCGGCGTGGTCGAGCAGGCGGTCGTCTACGACCCGACCCGCAACGACCTCTACACCGCCACCAAGGGCCGCGGCGCCTACCTCAACGACCGCCGCATCCGCGTCAGCCGCCGCACGCGGCTGCAGGAAAGCCTGGTCTCCAACGTCTACCCGCTGCGCCCGGGCAACAGCCTGCGCCGGCTGCAGCAGATCTCGGCCGACCTCTACCCCACCGTGACGGGCGTGCGCAGCGCCGGCTCGGCGGCGCTCGAACTGGCCTACGTCGCCGCCGGCTTCTCCGACGGCTTCATCGCCACCGGCGTGAAGATCTGGGACATCGCCGCCGCCTCGCTGCTGGTGACCGAGGCCGGCGGCCTGGTCGGCAACTTCACCGGCGAATCCGACTTCCTGGAGCAAGGCGAATGCATGGCCGCCACGCCGCGCGTCTACGGCCAGTTGGTGTCGCTGATGACCAAGCACTCCAAGTTCGCCGACCTGGCCGAGCGCCAGCGCCGCGCGCCGGTGGACGCGCCGGCCGATGAAGAAGGCGAAGCCACCGAAGCTGCGCCCGCCGCCGAAGACGACAACGCCGCCTCGGCCGCCCCCGCCGAAGCGCCCAAGAAAAAGCTGCTGCGCGTGCGCAAGGCCGACAGCCAGAACGGGTACGGCGACCCGGCCTGATCTACGCGAGGATCCAGCGGCCGACACGTTCTACGACGGCCCCAGGCCTGTTCGCCCTGCGCGAACAGGCTTTTTTCTTGCCGTTTGAACGGCGAGCCCACAGGCCCCTGCTCTTGCGACCGGTCGGCGCTTTCCGACAGACATGGGGCGCGGATGGGCGCACACTCTGCATCGGCCCGGGACGGTTCCCGGCCCATCGCCTGGAGTCCCATGCCGCCCGCCCTGGAAAACCTGCACCCCTGGATCGCCACACTGGCCATCGCCACGGTCGCGGCCGCGCTGGCCTTCGGCGCGCACGTGGTCGCGCACTCGGTCATCAAGCGCGCCACGCGCCGCCATACGCTGATGCACCAGGTGGTGCGGCGGGCCAAGAAACCGGCCGCGTGGCTGCTGCCGCTGGTGGCGCTGCAGGCGG
>JASGEH010000060.1:0-31978 GCA_047606565.1 Comamonas sp. | reverse complement strand
GTCCGCCGGATCGACGTCGCGGCTGCACAGGCCCGCGCCCACCATGCGGTCGATCATCCGCGTCATGGTCTGCGACGTCACCGACACCCCGTCGGCCAATGCGCCGACGCTCAAACCATCCGGGTTGCGCTTGAGCAGCAGCAGCACGAAGAACTGCGTCTGCGACAAACCGCTGGCCTGTGCCAGGTTGGCCTCGAAGGCCGAAATCATTGCCTGCGTCGCCGAGGCCCAGATCAGCCAGGTCTGCAGCCCTTGCACGTCGGGGTTGCCGTAGCGCGCCCCGAAGGTTTGCAAGGTGTCGTAGCTGGGCAGGTCTTTGAGTTCGAACATCGTGAAGAGGCTTTCTTGAAATAGAAATGTAGTGAGCTACATTTATGGCGTCAAGCGCAATTCCCCCACTTTTTTAATAAGCAAATGTCCGGAGCATTTGCGCTGCGGCCAGGGCCGGCCCAAAGAAAAAGAAAAAGGGAACGCGTTGAACACGTTCCCTTTGGGGCGGCTTCAAGGCCCGATCGACTGGGCCGATGGGCATGAGCAGCGCGGCGACTTGCCGGGCGCAGAGAATCAGCCCGCCGGTGTCTCGCTGTTGGCGTCGGCCACGGCCAGGGCGGTCATGTTGACCACGCGGCGCACGGTGGCCGAGGGGGTCAGGACGTGGGCCGAGGCGGCGGCGCCCAGCAGGATGGGGCCGATGGTCACGCCCTGGCCGCTGGTGGTCTTGAGGACGTTGAACAGGATGTTGGCGGCGTCCAGGTTGGGGCAGACCAGCACGTTGGCCGAGCCGCTCAGGCTGCTGTCCTTGAGCGACTGGGTGCGGATGGCTTCGGACAGCGCAGCGTCGCCGTGCAGTTCGCCGTCGCTCTCGACGCCGGGCGCGATGGCCTTGAAGCGCTCGTGGGCGGCGCGCATCTTGAGCGCCGACTTGCGCTTGGAGGAGCCGTAGTTGGAGTGCGACAGGAAGGCCACCTTGGGCGGCAGGCCGAACTTGGCGACCTCGTCGGCGGCCATCTTGGCGATGCCGGCCAGCAGTTCGGCGTCCGGTTCCTCGTTGATGTAGGTGTCGGCGATGAACAGCGTGTGTTTGGTGAGCGTGAGGGCGTTGAGCGCGGCCAGCTCGGGCACGCCGGGCTTGAGGCCGATGATGCTGCGCACATGCTCCAGGTGGTTGTCGTAGCGGCCGACCAGCCCGCACAGCAGGGCGTCGGCGTCGCCCAGGTGCACCATCAGCGCGGCGATCACGGTGTTGGAGCGGCGCACGGCGGCCTTGGCGGCTTCGGGGCTGACGCCGTCGCGGCCCATGAGGGCGTGGTAGGTCTCCCAGTACTGGCGGAAGCGAGGATCGTCTTCCGGATCGACGATCTGCACGTCGCGCCCGGGCTGCAGGCGCAGGCCGGCCTTCTTGATGCGGGCCTCGATGATGCCGGGGCGGCCGATCAGGATGGGCTGGGCCAGGCCTTCGTCGACCGCCACCTGCGCGGCGCGCAGCACGCGCTCGTCCTCGCCCTCGGCGTAGGCCACGCGCTTCTTCGCGGCGGCCTTGGCGGTGGCGAAGACCGGGCGCATGAACATGCCGGTCTGGTAGACGAACTGGCTGAGGCTGTCGCGGTAGGCCTCGATGTCGGCGATCGGGCGCGTGGCCACGCCCGAGGCGGCGGCCGCGGCGGCCACGGCGGGGGCGATCTTCAGGATCAGGCGCGAGTCGAAGGGGGTCGGGATGATGTAGTCCGGGCCGAAGGACAGTTCCTGGCCGGCATAGGCGGCGGCGACTTCGTCACTGGTCTCGGCCTTGGCCAGCGCGGCGATCTCGCGCACGCAGGCCAGCTTCATTTCTTCCGTGATCTTGGTGGCGCCGCAGTCGAGCGCGCCGCGGAAGATGTAGGGGAAGCAGAGGACGTTGTTGACCTGGTTGGGGTAGTCCGAGCGGCCGGTGGCGATGATGACGTCCGGCCGCGCGGCCTTGGCCAGTTCGGGGCGGATTTCGGGCTCGGGGTTGGCCAGCGCCAGGATGATGGGGCGGTCGGCCATGGTCTTGACCATCTCGACGGTCAGCACGCCAGGGGCCGAGCAGCCCAGGAACACGTCGGCGCCGGCGACCACGTCGGCCAGCGTGCGGGCGTCGGTGTTCTGCGCGTAGCGGGCCTTGGATTCGTCGAGCGTGCCGGGGCGGCCTTCGTAGATCACGCCCTTGGAGTCGACCACGTAGATGTTCTCGCGCTTGACGCCCAGCCCGACCATCACGCCCAGGCAGGCGATGGCCGCCGCGCCCGCGCCCGAGACGGCGACCTTGACGCTGCCGATGTCCTTGCCCACCAGCTCCAGCCCGTTGACCAGCGCGGCCGAGGAGATGATGGCGGTGCCGTGCTGGTCGTCGTGGAAGACCGGGATGTTCAGGCGCTTGGAGAGCTCGCGCTCGATGTAGAAGCACTCGGGGGCCTTGATGTCCTCGAGGTTGATGCCGCCCAGCGTCGGCTCCAGGCTGGCGATGATTTCGACGAGCTTGTCCGGGTCGCGCTCGGCCAGTTCGATGTCGAACACGTCGACGCCGGCGAACTTCTTGAACAGGCAGCCCTTGCCCTCCATCACCGGCTTGCCGGCCAGCGGGCCGATGTCGCCCAGGCCCAGCACCGCCGTGCCGTTGGTGATCACGCCCACCAGGTTGCCGCGCGAGGTGTAGTCGGCCGCCAGCGACGGGTCGGCCTGGATGTCCAGGCAGGGGTAGGCCACGCCGGGCGAATAGGCCAGCGAGAGGTCGCGCTGGTTGGACAGCGGCTTGGTCGGGGTGACGGCGATCTTGCCGCGCACGGGCGTGCGGTGGTATTCCAGCGCGGCTTCGCGCAAGGCCTGTTCGGCCGGAGAAAGTGAAGAGCTCATGACGAAAACGGTTGCTTGGGGGAGAAGCGGGCCGGGGCCGTGCCCAGGCTCGCCCGGGTGGGCTTGGCGCGGCTCGCGCCGGCTGCCTCCCGCGGCGATCATGGCGCTGGAGGCGGGTTTCGTGTGTCCGTCGGCAGGTTCGTGGCCCGCCGGCTTGGCGCACGGAATCATTTTCGCTCGCCTGGGCGGTGTCAAAGTGCTTGGCGACTAGCGAGGTTGTACTACTTTACGATGGGCTGCCGGTGCGTGAAGCGGTCCCAGGCGGGCGCGCGGTCGGCCGGGGCGGGCGTTCAGGCGGATTCTTGAGGCGCTTGGGTGGGTTGGCCGAGCAGATCGCTGAGGGTGCGCGCGACCACTTTGGTGGCGCGGCGCAGGTCGTCCAGCGCCAGCCTTTCGTCGGCGCGCTTGGCATGCGATTCGAGCACGCTGCGTGGGCCGGCGCCGTAGATCACGCCCGGGATGCCGTGTTCGGCGTAGAGCCGCACGTCGGTGTAGAGCGGCGTGCCCATGGCGGCGATGGGCTGGCCGAACAGGGCTTGGCCGTGGCGCTGCAGAGTGGCGACCAGCTCGGCGCTGCCGGGCAGCGGCCGCATCGAGCGGGCTAGCAGCAGGCGCTTGATGTCGAGGGTGATGCCGGGCAGGCCGGCGGCGGTGTCGGCCAGCAGCTGGCGGATCTCGGCCTCGACCGTGGCCGGGTCTTCCTCGGGGATCATGCGGCGGTCGAGCTTGAAGCTGACTTTGCCGGGCACCACGTTGGTGTTGGTGCCGCCTTCGATGCGGCCGACGTTGAGGTAGGGGTGGCTGATGCCGGCCACCGACGAGGTGATCTGCCGGTATTGGCCGTTGAGCGCGTACAACGCGTTGAGCAAGGCGACCGCGCCCTGCAGCGCGTCGACGCCGGTGTCGGGCACGGCGGCGTGGGCCATCTTGCCGTGCACCGTCACTTCCATCTGCAGACAGCCGTTGTGGGCGGTCACCACTTCATAGGAGAAGCCGGCGGCGATCAGCAGGTCCGGGTGGGTGTGGCCGTGGCGCAGCAGCCAGCCGGGGCCCAGTTCGCCGCCGAATTCCTCGTCGTAGGTGAAGTGCAGCTCGATTTGCCCGCGCGCCGGCCGCGCCACGGCTTCGAGCGCGCGCAGGGCGTAGGTGAAGCTGGCGAAATCGCTCTTGCTCACGGCGGTGGCGCGGCCGTAGATGTGGCCGTCTTCGAGGGTGGCGTCGTAGGGGCCGTAGGTCCAGCCCTCGCCGGGCGGCACCACGTCGCCGTGGGCGTTGAGGGCGATCACCGGGTGGGCGGCGCCGCTGGCGTCCGGGCTGCCGTAGGCGCGGCGCACGATCAGGTTGGTGATCGACTCCATGCCGTAGTCGCGGACTTCGGCCTCGGGCACCGGGAAGGCCTCGGCCGGCAGGCCCATGCCGGCCAGCAGCTCGGCGGTGCGCTCGGCGTGCGGGGCGTTGTTGCCGGGCGGCGTGTCGGTGGGCACGCGCACCAGCGCCTGCAGGAAGGCGACCTGCTCGTCGAAGTGCTGGTCGATCCAGGCGTCGAGCGCCGCGTAGGTGCTGTCGGAAGCGGAGGCAACGGGGGTGGGGAGTGAGGTGGTCATGGCGTTCAAGAGGGGGCGTCGGTTCAGGCGCGCGCCGGCAGGCTGGCCGCCAGGTCGTCGAGCAGGTGGGCGTAAGCCTCGATGGCGAGCTGGATGTCCTCGGCCGTGGAGCTTTCGAGCGGGTTGTGGCTGATGCCGGCATGCTCGCCGCGTACGAACAGCATGGCCTGCGGGATCGCCTCGTGCAGTTTCATGGCGTCGTGGCCGGCGCCGCTGGGCATGTGGTGCACAGGCAGGCCCAGCGCGGCGACCGCGCGCGCCCAGCGGGCCTGCCATTCGGGCGCGCTGGGCGCGGCGCTGGCGCGCATGGTTTCCTCCAGCGTGTAGCTGACGCCGCGGCGCGCGCACAGCGCGGCCAGCCGCGCCAGCACGTCGTGCGCGAGCGCGTCGCGCTGGGCGTCGGTGGGCGCGCGCAGGTCGAGGCTGAAGTGGCACTGGCCGGGCACCACGTTGATCGAGCCGCTGGGCACCTGCAACATGCCCACGGTGCCGACCGAGTCGCCGTCCTGCGCGGCGCGCTGCTCGACGAAGGTGATGAGTTCGGCCACCGCGGCGGCAGCGTCGCGCCGGCGGTCCATGGGCGTGGTGCCGGCGTGGCTGGCCATGCCGTCGATGCGGCCGACGTAGCGGACGCTGCCATTGATCGAGCTGACGATGCCCAGCGGCAGGTTCAGTTCGGCCAGCACCGGCCCCTGTTCGATGTGGACCTCGACGAAGCCCAGGTAGCGCGCCGGATCGCGGCGCAGCGCGCCGATGGCGGCGAGATCGGGGCTGATGGGGGCGCCGGCCTCCTGCATGGCCTGGCGCAGGGAAACGCCGTCGGCGTCGCGCTGCTCCAGCCAGTCAGGGCGGAAGTCGCCCACCAGCGCGCTCGATCCGAGGAAGGTGGCGGAGTAGCGCTGGCCTTCTTCCTCGGCGAAGGCCACCACTTCGAGGTGGAAGGGCAGCCGGCGGCCCTGGCGGGCGAGTTCTTCCACCCCGATCAGCGGCACGTAGATGCCGAGACGGCCGTCGTACTTGCCGCCGTTGCGCACGGTGTCGTAGTGCGAGCCGGTCAGCAGCGTGGGCGCCTGCGGCTCGCAGGAGAGGTAGCGGCCGACCACGTTGCCGACGGCGTCGATGGCGACCTCGTCGAAGCCGCTGGCGCGCATGCGCGCGGCGATGTGGGCGGCGCACTGGCGGTGCGCTTCGCTGAGGTAGGTGACGGTCAACTGGCCTTGCGCGGCGTAGGCGGGCTCGCTGAAGCGGGCCAGTTCCTCCAGGCCGTCCCAGGCGCGCTG
The DNA here is from genome assembly GCA_047606565.1 of Comamonas sp. Classification (GTDB taxonomy): domain Bacteria; phylum Pseudomonadota; class Gammaproteobacteria; order Burkholderiales; family Burkholderiaceae_C; genus Comamonas_F. The sequence continues at coordinate 26,223 of JASGEH010000060.1, read as the reverse complement.
GCCGAGCGTGCTGCCGATGCCCAGCTTGTCGTGCAGGCGGATTTCGGCGATGCGGTGGATGTTGCGCAAGGCCTCGGCGCGCTCGTAGTCGGGCGGATTGCGCAGGCGGCGGGCGAAGGCCTCGATGATGGCTTGCCGCCCCAGCCCGGTGCCGCGCGGCCCACGCACGGCGAGGACGAAGGGAAAGCCGAAGCGGGCGTTGTAGTCGGCGTTGAGGCGCTGGAGGCGCTCGAACTCCTCGGGCGTGCAGTGGGCGAGGCCGGCCTGGCTCTGCTCGTGGGTGGATTCGGCGGTCAGCGCCTGCGCCACCATGGCCCGGCCGGCGAGTTCCGGGTGGGCGCGGATGAGCGCGAGCTGCGCGGCCTCGCCCGCGCCTTCGACCACCTGGGCCAGCGCGTGCTTGAGCGCGGCGGTGCTGGCGAAGGGGCGCGCGGCCAGCGCCTGCTCGGCGATCCAGGGCGAGTGTTCGTAGAGTCCGTCGAGCAGCCGGGCGGCCTGGTCGCGGGGGGCGGTGTTGATCTGTTCGAGCGTCAGGGCGGCCATGGCGGCTCCGGTTCGTGAAGGGGCGGGGGGCAGTGCGGGGCGGACGCCTATTCGGCCACGTAGGGGTGCACCTGTTTCCAGTGGCGCGCGATGTCGATGCGGCGGCAGACCCAGACGCGGTCGTGGCGCGCGATGTGGTCGAGAAAACGCTGCAGCGCCAGCAGCCGGCCTGGCCGCCCGAGCAGCCGGCAGTGCATGCCGACGCTGAGCATGCGCGGCGTCTCGGCGCCTTCGGCGTAGAGCACGTCGAAGCTGTCGCGCAGGTAGGTGTAGAAGTCCTCGCCGTGCGCGAAGCCCTGCGGCAGGGAAAAGCGCATGTCGTTGGTGTCGAGCGTGTAGGGCACCACCAGGTGCGGCACCACCTGACCGTCGCTGCGCGCGACCTCCATCCAGAACGGCAGGTCGTCGCCGTAGTAGTCGCTGTCGTACTCCAGCCGGCCGTCATCGACCACGATGCGGCGCGTGTTGGGGCTGTCGCGGCCGGTGTACCAGCCCAGCGGGCGGCTGCCGGTGAGCTGCTCGATGGCGTCCATGCCGAGCTGGAAGTGCGCGCGCTCGGTGGCTTCGTCAAGGTTCTGGTAGTGGATCCAGCGCCAGCCGTGGCAGGCGATCTCGTGGCCCAGCTCGACGAAGGCGCGGGTCAGCTCCGGGTGGCGCTGCAGCGCCATGCCGACGCCGAACACCGTCAGCGGCAGGCTGCGTTGCTCGAACTCGCGCAGGATGCGCCAGACGCCCACGCGCGAACCGTATTCGTAGATGCCCTCCATGCTCAGGTGGCGCGCCGGGTAGGCGGCGGGGTTGAACATTTCCGAGAGGAACTGCTCCGAGCCGGCATCGCCGTGCAGCACCGCGTTCTCGCCGCCTTCCTCGTAGTTGAGCACGAACTGCACGGCGATGCGCGCGCCGCCCGGCCATTGGGCTTGCGGCGGCGTGCGGCCATAGCCGGCGAGGTCGCGCGGGTAGGCGGATTGGGAGGGGTAGTTGCGGCTCATCTCGGGCTCTTTTGCGAAGTTGGGCTCCCTCCCCCCTGGCGGGGGAGGGCTGGGGAGAGGGGGGTGTTGGCACGGGCGCCGTGGGTTGATCGAGCGCCGCAGCCCCCTCTCCCCCGGCCCCCCTCCCGCGAGGGGCGAGGGGGGAAATGCAGGCGGCTACGGGAGGATGGGGGCGATCGTTTCATCGGTGGAGGGCAAAGGGACTGGTTCCAGCCCTGCAAGCATCGGACCAAGTCATCGGCTCCTGTGCCGGGCCGCGTCAAGACCGCGCCTCCAGTTGCAGGCTGGCTTCGACGTGCGCCAGGTGTTCGGCCATCAGGCGCACGGCGGTGTCGGCGTCGCGCGCGGCCAGGGCCTCGACGATGGCGCCGTGCTCCTCGTGCGAATGCGCGGCCGCGTGGCTGCTCTGGTACATCAGCGTGATGAGCGCGCAGCGCGAGAGCAGCTCGCCCAGCAGTTGCGCCAGCACCGCGTTGCCCATCAGCTCGGCCATGCGGACGTGGAAGTCGCCCAGCAGCTCGGTGCGGCCGCGCACGTCCTGGCGCTGCACGGCGGCGCGTTCGCGCGCCACGTGCTGGCGCAGTGCCCGGATTTTGCCGGCGGTCGCTTGCTGCGCGAAGGTGCGCGCCATCTCGGTTTCGAGCATGCGGCGCACCGCGAAGACCTGGCGCGCCTCGTCCACCGAGGGCGCGGCCACGAAGGCGCCGCGCGCCGGCTCCAGCTGTACCAGACGCTGCTGCGAAAGCTGGAACAGCGCCTGCCGCACCAGCGTGCGCGAGACACCGAAACGGCCGGCGAGCTTCTGCTCGGCCAGCTTGCTGCCCGGTGCCAGGCGGTGGTCGACCATGTCCTGGGCCAGCGCGGCCACGATGGCGGCCGTGGCCGAGCCGCTGGCGGCGGGATCGGCTCTGGCGTCGGGGGCAGGGGCGGTCGGACTGGGCATGGGCAAGGGGGAATGCGCCTGGAAAGTGTATACACTTTTGAGCGAGGCTGGCATGGAATTCGCACCGGCATTCTGCAACGCACCCCTATCGAGACGAGGTATATCCATGGGATTGAGCACGCACGTTCTGGACACCATGCACGGCACCCCCGCGGCCGGCATGAAGGTGACCTTGTACCGGCGGCTGGCGCAGGGCGTGGAGCGGGTGCGCGAGCTCACGCTCAACCGCGACGGCCGCACCGATGGCCCGCTGTACGCCGATGGCGAACTGGCAGCCGGCCGCTACCGGCTGGTGTTCGCGGTGGCCGACTACTTCGCCGCGCGCGGCGTCGCGCTGCCGCAGCCGCCCTTCCTCGACGAGGTGACGCTGGACTTCGGCGTGGCCGATCCCGCCCAGCACTACCACGTGCCGCTGCTGGTCAGCCCCTGGACCTATTCCACCTACCGCGGCTCCTGAGCGCCAGAACCGCACCGACGCATGACACCGCTGCAAGCCATCGCCCACTGCCGCGCCGTGCTGCGCACCGGCCACGCGGCGTGTCTGGTCGCCGTCCAGGCCACCGCGGGCTCGGTACCGCGCACCGCGGGCGCCTGGATGGCGGTCTGGGCCGGCGGCGCGGCCGGCACCATCGGCGGCGGCCGGCTGGAGTTCGAGGCCATTGCCGATGGCCGGGCCTGGCTGGCCGCGCAGGCCGGGTCCAACAGCGCTGCGGAAGTGGGCCAGCCAGGGCAGGGCGCCGCCTTGCTGCGCGACTACCCGCTCGGCCCCGCGCTGGGCCAGTGTTGCGGCGGGCGCGTGCAACTGGCCTTCAGCCGGCTCGACGCGGCCGCGCTGGCGCGGCTGGAGGCACGGGCGCTGGCCGAACTGGCGCCGGTCGCGCTGTTCGGCGGCGGCCACGTCGGCCGCGCGCTGGCGCAACTGCTGACCACGCTGCCCCTGCGCGTGCACTGGATCGACAGCCGCGCCAGCCATGAGGTCGGGCCAGGCGCCAGCGCCGATGCGACGCTGGATGAGGTTGCAGGCGAGGAGGGCGACGCCCACTGGCTGCGCCGGCCCAATTTGCGCATCGAGCAGTCCGAGCCGGTGCAGGACGCCGTCGCCAGCCTGGCCGCCGGCAGCCGGGTGCTGGTCATGAGCTACAGCCACGCCGAGGATTTCGAGATCGTGCGCGCCTGCCTGGAACGCCGCCGCGCCCGCGCCGACCTGCCCTTCATCGGCCTGATCGGCAGCCGCACCAAATGGGCCACTTTCGCCAGCCGGCTGCGCCAGCGCGGCTACGCCCCGCCCGAGATCGGCGCCATCACCTGCCCGATCGGCCTGCCCGGCATCGCCGGCAAGCAACCCGAGGTGATCGCCGTGGCGGTGGCCGCGCAATTGCTGCGAGGGTTGCCGGGCGGGGGCTGAGTGAGGCCGGACCTGGCCCACCTCCTGGCGGCGGAGGGGAATGAGGGCCAGGCGCGGCTTGTTTTACTTCTTGAGGCAGTCGGACATGTGCGCCTTGCGCTCATCGCCTTTGAGGCCTGTCGCGCTGGCGTTGCAGGTCTTCATTTTTTCCTGCTGGCGGCCCTGCTTGTTGGACAGGCAGCTCTTCATGAAGGCCTTGCGCTCATCGCCTTTTTTGCCTTCGGCCTTCGTATTGCAGGTCGCCATCAGGCTTTGCTGGGCGGTCTTGTCGGCGGCGTGAGCCGTGACCAGGGTGGAGGAAAGCGCCAGAGCGCAGACGGCCGAAGCCAGGGTTGCGAGCGATTTTTGCATGTTGGAATCTCGTCGAGGTTGAGAGGAGTGCCCGTTGGCGGCGGGTGCTTGCATTGTGCCGTGGGAAGATATCGGGAAAGGAGAGAACGTGCCGATGAGTGGCCTTGCCGAAAATCCCCGCGCCTTCCTGCAGGCCCTCTACCGCCGCGCTGTCGCCGCCGCCTTGCCGGCGCAGGTGCTGGCGCCGCATCTGCCGGCGCCGCCCGATCCGGCGAGGGGGCGCACGCTGGTGCTGGGCGCGGGCAAGGCGGCGGGGGCGATGGCGCAGGCCGTGGAGGCGCTGTGGCCGGCTGCCGCGCCGTTGTCCGGGCTGGTGGTGACGCGCTACGGGCACGTGCCCCCGGCGCCGGCGCTGCCGCCGGGCTTAGGCGGGCGCATCGAGATCGTGGAGGCCGCGCACCCGGTGCCCGACGCGGCCGGCGCCGAGGCCGCGCGCCGCATGCTGGCGCTGGCTGGTGGCCTTACCGCCGACGACCTGGTGCTGTGCCTGGTCTCGGGCGGCGGCTCGGCGCTGCTGGCGCTGCCCGCCGAGATCGACGGCGCGGTCTTCACGCTGGCCGACAAGCAGGCCATCAACCAGGCGCTGCTGGCCAGCGGCGCCGGCATCGCCGAGATGAACTGCGTGCGCAAGCACCTGTCGGCCATCAAGGGCGGGCGGCTGGCGCGGGCCTGCGCGCCGGCGCGGGTGGTGACGCTGCTGATCAGCGACGTGCCGGGCGACGACCCCGCCGTCATCGCCAGCGGCCCGACGGTGGCCGACGCCAGCACCTGCGCCGAGGCGCTGGCCGTGCTGGACCGCTATGCGATCGCGGTGCCGCCCGCGGTGCGGCAGGCGCTGCAAGAGGGCCGCCTGGAAAGCCCCAAGCCGGGCGATGCCGCGCTGCACGGCCACGTGGCGCGGCTGGTGGCGACGCCCTGGCAGTCGCTGTCGGCGGCGGCCGAAGCGGTGGCCGAGGCGGGCTTGCCGGCCCATATCCTGAGCGACGAGATCGAGGGCGAGTCGCGCGACATCGGCCGCCTGCACGGCGCGCTGGCGCGCAGCGTGGCCATGCGCGGCCAGCCGTTTCGCGCGCCGTGCGTGATTCTTTCGGGCGGGGAAACCAGCGTCACCCTCGGCGCAACGCATCCGGTCCAGCCGTCGGGGCAGGGTGGACGGGGCGGCCGGGCCGGCGAGTTCTGCCTGGGTCTGGCGCAGGCCCTGCAAGGCCACGCCGGCATCCACGCCTTGGCGGCGGATACCGACGGCATCGACGGGGTGGAGGACAATGCGGGGGCCTTCGTCGGCCCCGACACGCTGGCCCGCGCCCAGGCGCTGGGGCTGCGGCTGGGCGATCACCAGGCGCGCCACGACGCCTACGGCTACTTCGGCGCGCTCGGCGACTTGTTCGTCACCGGGCCGACGCACACCAACGTGAACGACTTCCGCGCCATTCTCATCCTGTAGGGCGCTCCCGCCGCCCGACCTTCTCCATGACTGACGATTCCCGACCGCCCGCAACCTCCACCCTGTCTGCAACGCCCACGCCCCCTGATTCTGCGGCCGCCGCGCGCCCGTCCGCGCCGGGGCCGGGCCGGGCCGCGCGGCTGGTCCTGCTGCTGGTGATTCTCGTGCTGCCGGTGGCCGCGCTGATCTGGATGGGCCTGGGCCGGGGCAGCAAGCCGGCCGATGCGCTGACTGATGGCGAGGTGGCCCGGCGCAGCACGCCGCAGCAGGCGGTGGATTACGCGCTGCCCGGCGCGGTGCACCCGGTCAGTTCGCTGGTGCTGCCCGACGGCAGCGTGGTTGCGGCCGACCCGCACCTGCCGCGCGACCGCGACCAGACCGAGGTGTATGTCTTCGCCATGGTCACCAAGCTGGTCGGGCGCGACGCGCAGCAGCAGTTCTTCCCGCTGGAGGACTTCGCCCGCCGCATCGCCCGCACGGCGGCCGAGCTGCCGCGCCACTACCTGCCGTGGGCCTTCTGGCCGGTGCGCCCGGCCGAGGGGCGTTTGCTGACCGTCGAGCGCGCGGGCAAGACCTATATCGCGCCCGAGAACGCCCAGCGCTACGCGCCGCTGTTCGACGTGCTGCTGGGCCTGGACAACGCGCGCCTGGTGGAAGCCTATGTGCGCGCCTATCCGCTGCTGCAAAAAGCCTATGCCAGCCTGGGGCACCGCTATGCCGGCTATTACCTCAACGACGCCGTGGTCGCCGCCATCGACGACCTGCTGAAAACGCCGGAGCCAGGCGCGCCCATCGAGGTGGTGCTGCCCGAGGCCGGCGCGCCGCACTTCAACGCCAGCCGGCCGTGGGTGGCCTACCGCTATGCCGACCCGGCGCTGGAGTCGCTGTCGGTCGGGCAGAAGACGCTGCTGCGCACCGGCTCGGCACAGGTCGCGCGCGTCAAGGCCAAGCTCGCCGAGCTGCGCCGGCTGCTGGTGGCCGGCAGCCCGACCAGCCAGTGAGCATGTCAAAACGTTCCGAGCGTGGCGGGCGACCGTGTTGCCCGTGTTGCCCGTGCGGTCCTTGCCGTCAGGGCAGGTCGGCCGGCGGCGGATCGGCCGCCGGGCGCGGGCCGACGACGCCCAGCCGCGCCAGCAGCGACTGCCGGGGCTCGTGCATGAGCGCCGCGTACAGCGTGGTGTTGGCCAGCACCTTCTTCACGTAGTCGCGGGTCTCGGAGAAGGGGATGTTCTCGATCCACACCGCCGCCTCCAGCGTCGGCCCGCTGCCGCCGGGCGCGCGCCAGTTGCGCGGGCGGCCCGGGCCGGCGTTGTAGGCGGCGCTGGCCATGGCCATGGAGCCGTCGAAGTCGTCGAGCGCGAGCTTGAGGTAGGCGGTGCCGATGGCGACGTTGACGTCGCGGTCGTTGATCTGGCTGGGCGTGAAGCCGTCCATGCCGATCTTGCGCGCGGTCCAGCGGGCGGTGGCGGGCATCACCTGCATCAGGCCGGAGGCGCCGACGCCCGAGCGCGCCTGCGTGATGAAGCGGCTTTCCTGGCGGATCAGGCCGTAGACGTAGGCCGGGTCGAGCCCGATGGCCTGGCTGCGCGGCACCACGATCTCGGCCAGCGGTAGCGGGAAGCGCTGGCGCACGTCGACGCTCTCGCGGGTGCGTTCGCTGGTGTTGATGCAGCGGTCCCAGATGGCGCGTTCGCAGGCCAGTTGCGCGGCCGCCAGCAACTGGCGGTCGCCCCAGCCGCCGGGCTGCGCCAGCGCGACGGTGTAGTTCCATTCGCGCACGCCTTCGCTGCGCAGCCCGAGGTCGATGGCGCGCAGCGCGCGCTGCAGGCCGGGGTCCTGCCGGGCGGCGGCCAACTCCTGCGCGCTCAGGGCGGGCGGCGCCGGCGGCGGCACGACCGGGCGGCCCAGCGCCTCCAGCGCCAGCATCTCGTAGAAGCCGTCGGTGCTGGCAATGGTGGCGAACTCGGCCTGCGCCTGCTGGCGCTCGGCCTCGCCGCGCGCCAGGGCCTGCACGGCGCGTGCGTGCCAGTAGACCCAGGCGCTCTCGGCGCGGGCGTCGCGGCTCATGGCCTCGATGCTCTCGCGCACCTGCGCCCAGTCGCCGGCACGCAGCGCGGCGCGGGTGCGCCAGGCCAGGTGGTCGTCGCCCAGCGCGGCGGCGCGCACCTGTTGGAAGTAGGCGGGCGCCGCATCCGACAGCGCCAGCGCGGCTTGCTTGCCCACCTGGCCCCAGGCCCAGGCGCGTTCCTCGGCGTTGAGCCGGGCCGCCCAGCCGCCTTGCAACTGGCGCGCGGCGGCATCGGCGTCGCGGCTGGCGAGCTTGACGATGGCCAGCAGCGCCAGCTCCTGGCTGGGGCCGTCGCTGGCGCTGTTGGCGGCCAGGTAGCGCGCCGGGTCGGCGTTGAGGGCGGCGACTTGCCGGCCGAGGTCGGTTGAGATCAGGTCGACCGCCTTGCGCGCGACTTCCGGGCGATTGGCCTCGATCGCCAGGCGGGCCTTGCGCCAGATGGTGGCGGCGGGCATCTCGCCGGTGCTCACCAGGAGTTCGGCGGCGGTGCCGCAGCCGTCCTCGTCATTGCGCGCGGCCAGCCAGCGCTGGCTGACCGCCTCGGCCACCGGGGTGCCGCGGTCGAGCCGCTCGACCAGCAGGGCGTAGCACTGCACCTGCGGGTCGTCGTTCATGCGGAACTCCGGGTGCAGGCGCTTGAAGCTGGGCCAGTCGCGCAGGCGGCCGAGCTGCAGCAGCCAGTCGTTGCGCAGCCGGTCTTCCTGATAGGTGCCGGCGTAACGCTGCAGGAAGTGCTCGACTTCGGCCGGATCGGCCTCGCGCAGCCGCGCCCGCAATTCCCAGTAGGCGGCCCAGGGTTCGAGCTGGCTGCCCCGGGCCCGCGGCAGCAGCGCCGCCAGCCTGGCCTTGTCGCCCTTGCGGAAGGCTTCGCCCATGTCGAGCACCGCCTGGTCGCTGGCGCTGGGCGGCAGGCCGGGCGGCGAAATTTGCGCGGAAGCCGGCAGCGGAAGCACGGCGCTGGCGCACAAGAGTGTCAGAATGACTCGGAACCGTAAGCGCATAAGAGGACACATGGATCAGGCCGTTCACAAAGCCGAGCTGAGAAAACGACTGGTGCGCGAGCGCCTCGACCTTACCAACCGCCTCGAACTGGCCGAGCGCCTGCAAAGCGTGATGCGCTTCTGGCTGATCGACCGGCCCGACACCATTATTGGGGCGTACTGGCCCATCAAGGGCGAGTTCGACCCCTTGCCCGCGCTTTATCGCTGGCAGGAAGATGCGGTTTTGGGGTCGACGCTGGCACAAAGTTCCGCGCTGGCCCAGGCTGAAGAGGCTGCGCCGGTGCTGGCCACGCAAAGCCTGGCGGCGCGCTCGCCGCGCAAGATCGGGCTGCCGGTGGTCGACAAGGTGCACAAGACGCTGGTCTTCCACGCCTGGTACCCGGGTTGTCCGATGGAGGAGGACGCCTACGGCATCCCCAAGCCCAAGGACACCGAGGTGGTGGTGCCCACGCTGCTGTTCGTGCCCTGCGTGGGCTACGCGGCCGGCGGCTACCGGCTGGGCTACGGCGGCGGCTTCTACGACCGCACTCTGGCCACGCTGCAGCCGCGCCCGCTGACGGTGGGGCTGGGCTTCACCCACGGCTTTCTGGAAGATTTCGAGCCCGAGCCGCACGACGAACCGCTCGACGCCATCCTCAATGACAACGGCGTGGTGTGGGCTGGGCCAGCGAGCAGCGGCCTCTGATGGCCGCGTGCTGTTTGCAGCACCCGGCAGGAGCCGGGCACAGCGTGCGTGCTCGCACGCTCAATAGCTTCAAGCCTCAATAGGCCGTGGCGTCGTCGAAGCTCCAGTAAGGCACGGGAGGTACCGGTTCCAGCACGGTGGAGCGGTCAGGCCGGTAGTCCCAGTTCGTCGTCGGCTTGCGGTCGGGGTAGAACTCCTTGGGCATGGGCAGCTCGCCGGCGGCGTCGATGCGCTGCTTGACCCAGCTGGTCTCGAAGGGGCTGAAGAACAGGCTGTAGACGTGCAGGTGCCAGATCTTCCATTCGCCGTCTTCCTTGATGAAATCGGCGCCGTATTTCATCCAGCCCCAGTTCGCGCTCAGTTCGTCATTGATCCGAACGGTCTCCACGCCGGGTGACATCCACACCGCCTTGGCCGTCTTCAGGTCGCCGGCGACTTCGACGATGGGGGTCGTGAGCGTGTGGATGTGCATGGTCCCCTTGGCGTATTCGCCGGTCTTGAGGTTGGTGTCGGCCCAGACGTGATAGCCGCTGTAGAGGCGCTTGATGCTCTGCGCGCCCTCATACACGCCCCACATCATCTCGACCCGTGTTCCGGGCGTCTTGAGCGCGAACAGCTTCTCGGCATCGGCGTGCCGGTTGGCGGTGTGCAGGAAGACGTAGCGGCCCAGGGTGTTGGTCACGGCGGTGACGGCTTCGATCCGGTCGATGCGCTGCTCCGGCGTCAGGCGCGCGACGATGCTCTGCTGCGTGACCGGAGCTGGATCCGCGGCCCAGGCCGAGGCGGTTGGCAGCAGGGGCAGCAGCGGCAGGGCCAGCGCGTGGGCCAGGAGGAGCTGATTTTTCTTCGACAGGATTTTTCGCATGATCATGGCATGTGCTTTCGGTTGGTTGAAGGAAATCGTGATTACTTGAACTTGGGCAGACCGAGCAGGTTGCCGATGTTGATGGTGGCGACGGCGCCCATGAAGAAGCCTTCGCGGGGTTTTTCCGTGCTGCTGGAGTTGTAGGCCGTGTTGGGCTTGAAGCCGTAGGCGATGAAGGGGTTGACCGACAGGTAGGAGGTGACGTTGAAGGCGCCGTGCAGCATCAGGAAGGAGGTGTTGCGGCCGTAGAGGACGCCGCTGCCGCCGCTGCTGATGTTGGCCTCGTTGAGCGACTGCCATTCGTCGCGGCTCAGACGGGTATGGGTGTACTTGACGCCGATGCTGTCGCCGGTCCGGCCAAAGGCATTGATCCAGGTCGCGCCGACGGTGGCGTTGTTGGAGACGCCCGCCGCGTTCCAGGGCTCGAGATTGGCCCCGAGCACGCCGTAGACATAGAGCCCCTGCGAGGTCTCGGTGGGGTTCTTGCCGAAGCGCTGGACGACCTGGCCGGCGCTCAGGATCAGGCCCCGGTTGCCGGTGTGGTAGGTGCCGGTGTAGGGGTCGGCTTCATCCGCGTTGATGTAGTAGCCGGTCAGATCGAGCCGGCGCGGGTAGAGGGTCTCGTTGGGTTCCTCGCGGTAGCCGGCCGAGAGCAGGCCGGTCGCCCCGGAGGCGCCGTCGAAGCCGAAATTCCAGCCGCTGTAGCCCCAGTTCTGGATGTTGTATTCCCACAGGCCGGCCTTGAGGTAGCCGTGGCTGCCGAGCTTGACGCTGCCCTGGGCCATCCAGGTCGCGTAGGGGGGCGGCGCGGTCAACCAAGTCATGGTCTCCATGCGGCTGCCGTTTTCCCAGGGGGCGAAGGCATCGAGGAAATACCAGGTGATGTTCTTGCGGCCGATCTCGAAGTCGGCCTTGCCGTCGGACAGGCGCTGTGCGTAGCTGAAGACCGGCACGTCCCGGCGGGGTGCGTTGGGCGGCAACTGGGCCAGCGGGAAGGAACCGAAGGAGCTGCCGATCGCGTTGTTCCGGCGGATGAAGTTGTTCTCGGTCTCCAGGTGGAAACTGCCGCCCTGGATGTTCAGCAGCTTGCCCAGGTCCAGGTCCAGGTTCAGCGCCAGCAGGGTGATGTTCTCCAACTGGTGCTGGCCGGAGGGCAGGCCGTAGCTGGCGCTGTAGAACAGCTTGGAACGCAGCAGGATGGACGGGTAGATGCCGCGTTCATCCAGCCAGCGGGCCACGTCGTTTTGCTGCGGCTGGGTGGCGGCCGGTGTGGTGGCCGTGGTGCTGGCCGTGGTGGTGGTCTGGGCGGGACTGTCTTCGGCGTGGGCGGATGGCAGGGCGAAGGCAGCGGCCGCCAGCGCGGCCAGCGTCACGTGTAAGGGGGTTCTCGGACTCATTTCGCTATTCCTCTGTATTTTTCAGTGGGTCTTGATGGCATCAGCCGTCTTCAGCGCGACGCTGGCGTGGCCGGCGCGGTCCACGGCGAGCCGGCGCCCGTGGGCTGCATGTGCAGATAGCGTTGCAGGCCTACGATCTTTCCGTCCTGGTATTTGGTCATCTCGGCCACGGCCATGCTGGACGGCAGCGCCTGGAACACGGGCACGTAGGTGGTGCCGCGCGGCTGCCGGGTGGTGCCGTTGGGGTCGTGGATTTCGGCGGGCAGGCGCTTCCAGCCGGCGGCCATGTCGGTCGGCACGAAGGTCGATTCGAGGCCGGGGTTGATGAAGCTGGGGTAGACCGTGCCGGGGACCACGCCGAGGCTGACCGTGGCGCCGGCCTCCTCGTCGATCAGCACGCGGACTTGCCGGTCTTCGGGCCGGTCGGAGGCGGTGCAGGGCACGGAGACGCCGCCCTTGAGCTGGCGCTGGCTGAGGTCGGGCGCGTCGTCTTTCATGATGGCCTTGAGCGCTTCGGGGTCTTCGATCACGCGCCCGCCCATCTCGACCAGTTCGCATTGCCGCGAGCCTTCCGGCTGGCGATAGCGCCGGTCGAGCATGCTGCGCGCCACGCTGTCGAGCTCGGCTCGGCTGACGCGGGCTTCGGGCGCGAGCGGGCGGGACCAGGCGACCGGCAGGTCGTCCAGTCCGGACGGGTCGAACAACTGTCCGGACTCGCCCTTGGAGCGGCTGACGTAGAGCTCCAGCTCCGAGAGTTTGCGGTCGACCACGGCGAGGCGGCCGAAGAAAATGGCATCGCCCGGGCCCTCGTAGACGTGGGCGACGACGAACACCTGCCCGGCCGCGACGTCAATCACGTACTGGCCAGGGCCGGGGTCCTTGAAATCGGTGACATTGCGCCACAGGCTGGACATGATGGGCGCCATGGGCGCGCCGTTTTCCGTCAGGCGGTAGAAGCGCGCCAGCGGCAGATCGCCGGGCTTGTGGTTCTTCATCGAGACCAGCACCTCGTGCGCCAGCTCCTGGAGGCATGCGCGGTCGCAGGCCTGGGGCGCGGCGTGCGAGGCGGTGCCGAGCAGCAGCCCGCCAAACAGCGCGGCAGCGGCGAGAGCGAGACGGGATCGGGGTGTGCGTTTGGGCATTGCAAAAACTCCTTGCGTTGGAAACAGGGCGGTCAATCGGGGCGGTCGATGGGGCTGGCCGCAGCCGCTCAGTGGGCATTGCCGAAGGCGACGGTCGCCACGGCGCCGACGATCCATCCGCTTTTGGGGATGCGGCTGGAGCTGCTGGATTTCGAGCTGTCGGGATGGATGATGTATTCGATGGCGGGCTGCAGCTTGACGTAGCGGCCCAAGCCCAGCGTGGTACTCAGCTCAAGCCGAAACTGATGGGGCGAGGTCAGCTCGTCGCTGCCGCCCAACGCCACGCGAGCCGCTCTTTGCGCCAGCAGCGTGGATTCGTTGAGGCGGATGTAGGCGGCCTTGAGCGTGACCTGGTCGACATGGCCCCACGGCGCGGTGCCTTGCGTCGGGTTGGCGTAGACCAGCCCGGCGATGGCCTCCCAGCCCACCGGCCGGGCCGGGTCGAAGGAGCGGCCCAGCGTGCCGAAGAAGGAGACGCTGCGGGGCACCGCGCCTGGGGCCGGCACGGGTGCGCTCCAGAGCGTCTGCTGCATCTTGAAGACCAGCCCGGCCGAGCCCCGGTGCGTCCGGTAGGCCTCGCCGGTGGTCAGCGCCGAGGTGCCCTGCGCCGTGTAATAGGGGTCGGTGATGTCGGTGTTGGCGTAGTAATAGGCCAGTTGGTAGTCGCCGGGGTGCGTGCTTTCGCTGAAGTCGTCGCGCCAACCCAGGCCGAGCACGCCGAAAGCGCCTGTGCCGCTATCGGTCGCCAGCGGATTCCAGCCGTTATGGCGGATCAGCGCGGTGTATTCGCGCAGCTGTTGCACCCCGGCCTCCAGCGTGGTGTGACCCACCAGCTGGTACTTGACGCGCAGGCCGAGCGTGCCGGTGCTGGCATCGGGCACGCCGCCATCCCACTTGACCAGCGGGTCGATGCACAGCGCATCCATGCCGCAGTTGGGCCGGAAGAAATAGCGCTGCAGGTTGGTCTTGCCGAATTCGAAGTTCAGGCGCCCGTCGAGCACGGTGTCTTCATAAGTCAGCAGGGACAGCCAGGGCGCGCCGGTTTCATGCGCCGGGTACTGGTCCGAGCCCAGGTAGCTGCTGGCGTAGGTGCCCAGATTGCCACTGACGGACTTGGGGTAGGTGGCCGGAAAGACAACCCCCTCGAAGTGGATCTTGCCGCGCCCGTTCCAGGCTTTCTTCAGATCCAGGTCAACAGCGTTGATGAAGATCACCTGACCTCCCACGTGGCCGGGCAGGGCGCCGGTCGTGAGGTTGTTGAACAAGGCGCCGATGACGATGCCCTGATAGCTGATGCCGTGGTCCCGCAGCCTCTCGCCCAGGCTGGTGGTGGGCGGCTCGGCGGACTGGCGGTTCTCGCCTTTGGTGAGGTAGGGGTTCTGGTTGGACCAGGTGGAATCTTCCTGAAGCGATTGGGCCATCGCCGTGCTGGCGAGCAGGGCCGAGATCAGGCCGCAAACCGCCAGCTTGATTGGGGGGAACTGCATGAATGGGTACTCCTTGTGGACGAACGCAGGCACCATGCCGGCCCAATGGGCGGACTGGAGCGGCAGCCCAAAGCGGGCCGCCGCGGCGATCCGCGGAGCCGGCTGTTTGGGGAGGGAGGCCGCAGCGCGTTGCCGCGCAGGCGGCAAGCGGGTGCGGGTGGGGACTCAGTGCGAGCCCGAGAGGCCCAGCCAGTCCTCGAGCTGCACGTGCAGCAGCAGGCCGACGGCCCAGCCGTCGCGCGGCAGGCTGCCGGTGGACGCGTTGGCGTAGCTGCTGGCGTTCCACACGCGCATGGCGTAGGGCGAGAGGATGACGCCGCGGTCGAGCACGAAGTTGGCGTCGAGCGTGAGCGAATACTCGTTGCGGCTGATCCCGTAGGTGCTGCCGCCGGCCTCTTCCTGGCTGTCGATGAGCAGGCGTTGCTTGGCGCGCGTCAGTTGCGACCAGCCCAGGCTCAGCCCGTAGCTGTCGAAGGGCCGGCTGCGCCAGGGAGCCGAGAGAATCAGGCCGGTGCGCCCCATCGTCGCGATGCCCGCCGTCGCGTCGGGGTTGAAGGTGTGGGTCAGGCTGGCCCAGGCCGCCAGGGTGGTCGGGCTGGGGTTGTCGCTGCTGCCGCCGTCGGCGCGCCAGAAGGTCTGCTTGGCGCCCAGGTAGAAGCCGCCGGCGCCCTCGCTGGTACGCGCTGCCGAGACCGTGTCGACCAGTTGCGAGGTGCCGGCCGTGGTGTAGTAGGGGTTGGTCTGGGTGCCGTTGTTGTAGAACAGCAAGGCTTCGTAGGTGCGCGGGTAGCGATCCATGCTGGCATCGGTGCGGTAGACCACGTTGCCCAGGTAGCTGGTGCTCAGGGTGCCGACACCGCGCCGTTCCCAGCCGTTGGTGAAGGGGAAGGAGGCATCGCTGCGCCAGGCGCCGACCTGGGCGCGCAGTGCGGGAGTGAAGTCGTAGCTGGCGCGCGCGCTCCAGTTGGCGTAGGGCGGGGGGTTGAAGCCCGCGGTCTTTTGCAGCAGCGAGTTGACGCAGGTCACCGGCACGTTGCACAGCGGCAGGGCGAAGTAGTTGCCGGCGTTGCTCTTGCCGGCTTCCAGCGAGAGCCGGTTGTCGAGCAGCTTTTGCTCGTAGGTGAACAGAGTCAGGTGGCTGACGCCCGGGATGTAGGGGCCGATGTCGCCGGCCAGCACGCCGCCGACTTGCTGGCCGTAGCTCAGGTTGTGGGTGTAGGGGACGTAGAGCTGCTCGAAATGCAGGGTGCCACCCGGAATGCCGGCGATCTTGGATAAGTCGAAATCGGCGCCGGCCGAGAACAGGGCCAGGGCCTCGGACTTGCCGGTGTAGAGGCCGGTGCTTGGATTGCCGTAGGCCATGTAGGTCAGGCCCAGGTGGGGCGTGATGCCATGGTCGTTGAGCCAGCGGCCGGCACCGGCCAGCGGCCGAGTGTCGCCGGCCGGCACCGAGGGCTCGGGGTTCTGCACGCGCGGCCCGATCCGCTCGTTGGGCCATTCGGTACGCGTGGCCGCCGTTTCGTCGGCGGCCGTTGCGGTATCGGCGGCATGGGCCATGCTGGCGCTCAGCAGCGCAGCGGTGACCAGCGCGATGGCGGTGACGGTTGCGCGCAGGGGGAATGGGGTGTTCATGTCTTGCTCCTCTACTCTTTGGTGGGTGGATTCGTGCGGCACCGCCTGGGGCGGTGCCGCTGGCGCTTCGTACGAGCGCCTTAGTTCATCCGGCGGTGGCGCCAGCGTCGACCGAGAGGTCGGTGCCGGTCACCCACTGCGCCTCGTCGCTGGCCAGGTAGATGGCGGCCCAGCCGACGTCTTCGGGCCGTCCGACGCGCTGGCGCAGCATCTGCTTGCCGAGCGCGGCATCGCGGAAGCTCGGATCGCGCCGCAGGTGCTCGCGTGTGGCATCGGTCTCGATCAGCCCGGGCGAGATGGTGTTGGCGCGGATGCCGTGCGGACCGCCCTCGAGCGCGAGCTGTCGCGTCATCGCCAGGATGCCGCCCTTGCCCGCGCAGTGGGCCAGGGCCGGCGAGCCCTCCAGCGCCATCCAGGCGTTGGCCGAGGCGAAATTGACGATGGCGCCGCCTTGCCGCTTGAGCGCCGGCCAGGCCGCGCGGCACAGCAGGAACACCACGTCGAGCTCGCACTGCAGCGTGCGGCGCCAGTGGTCCTGGTAGTCCATCTGCTCGATCGGCGCGAAGGCGGCCCAGGCCGCGGCGTTGACGACGATGTCCAGCCGGCCATGGCGCTCGAGCACCTGATCGACCAGTTGCTGGTTCTGAGCCGGGTCGGTCAGGTCGCAGGGATGGTAGCTGTCGAAGGCCAGGCCTTGCGCGCGGGCCTGCGCCAGCGTGGCCTGCGCGGGTTCGGGGCGCAGGTCGCAGCCGATCACTTGCGCGCCCTCGCGGGCGAACATCAGCGCGCAGGCCTGGCCGATGCCGGCACCGCTGCCGGTGACCAGCGCGACCTTGCCGTGCAGCCGCCCTGGGCGTGAGGTGGTGGGGGCGCTCATCTCAGGCCGCCTTGTGCTGGCCGCTGGGCAGTGCGGCGGGCGCGCTGCGGCGGGAAATCAGGGCGACGACCAGTGCGATGGCGGCCACCGGCAGCAGCACCCAGGCGCCCCAGCCGACGGCGCTGGCGGTGCTGCCGCTGAGCTTGCTGACCGAGACCACGATGATGGGGCTGAAGAACATGCCCAGGCAGTAGCAGCCGTACCACAGGCCGGTGCCCATGCCGCGCAGGCGCCACGGCAGCTCGCGCATGTTCCAGATCGCCAGCGAGGGCAGCAGCAGGCCGCAGCCCAGGCCGTTGACCAGCGAGGCCGCCAGCACGCTGCCGGTGGAGCTGGCGGTGGCGATCAGCAGGAAGCTCAGGCCGATCAGGCCGAAGGCCAGCGCCAGGCAGTGCGAGATCCGCAGTCGCAGGTGCAGCAGCAGGTGCACGCTCAGCGTGCCCAGCACGATCAGCACGCTGCAGGCCGAGGCCACCAGGCCGGCGACGCGCGGCGAGTTCTCGCCGACCGCGCCGAGCAGATAGGCCAGGTTGATCTGCAGCGTCATGAAGGCCACCGCGCCGATGAAGGTGACCAGGTAGATCAGGCCCATCAGCGCGGGCCGGAACACCAGCGCGCCCTGGCCGTCGGCCTCGGCGTCCTGCGCCATGCGGTCGCGCGCGGGTTCCCACAGCAGGCGTGCCGCCACGATGGCCAGCAGGATGCTGACCAGGTAGACCAGGTAGGGTGTGCGCCAGCCGAACTCGCCGAGCACGCCGCCGATCAGGAAGAACACGATGGCGGAGGTCGAGGCGAAGGTGGTCTGCAGCGCCAGGTAGCGCTGGCGCAGCGCGCCGCTGTAGTAGTCACCGATCAGCGTGGTGCTGACGGTGACCACGACCGCTTCGACGCAGCCCAGGCCGACGCGGCTGGCGATGATGGCGTAGAGCGAATCGAGGAACAGCGGCAGCACGCCCAGCAGGCCGTAGGCGAATGTCGCGCCGACCAGCATGCGCTTGCGGCCGACGCGGTCGGCCAGCCAGCCGACCAGCGGACTCAGCAGCGCCACCAGCAGGCCGGGGATGGTCAGCGAGACCGGCACCAGGAACTCGACGTTGGGCACGTTGGCGAAGTGCGCCTGCATCTGCGGCAGGCTGGGCGCCACCACGATGGCCGCCAGCGGCGACAGGCAGTTGAGCAGCAGCAGCAAGTAGGTCGCCAGCCGCTGCGAGGGCAAAACGCCCTTGAGCAGGGGCTGTTCATTGGCATGTGACATTTGAGGGTCTCCTGTGTGTCGTTATGGGTTTTGGAAGAACAACGGGAACGGCGCGAAAAGCGGGAAGAAGCGGAAGAATCAGAGCAGGGCTTCAGCGCGGCCGCCAGTGCGGCAGCGGCAGCCCGGCGACGGGCGAGCGGAAATAGGGCAGTGTGGTGCCCATCAGGCTGCCCAGGTAGACCGTGCGCAGGTCCGGGCCGCCGAAGGTTACGCTGGCCATCCACGGCGCCAGGCTGCCCTTGCAGGTGGCCATGATCTCGGGCGTGACGGTGCCGGCACGGAAGTGCTCGTCGTAGGCTGCGATGGCCTGTGCGTCGCCGTCGTCGAGCAGGGTCAGCAGCTCGCCCTGCGGTGTCAGCGCGACCAGCCGCTCGGCCAGGATCAGCGTGATCCACAGATTGCCGTGGCTGTCGAAGGCGAAGCCGTCGGGCGTACCGCCGAGGTCGGACGGGCCGTAGATCTCGCGTTCGCGGCAGGCGCCGCTTTCATCAATGCGCAGGCGCGAGATGCGGCGGGCGTTGGACTCGACCACGTACAGCCACTCCTCGCGCGCGTCGAAGCGGATCTCGTTGGTGCCGACGAAGCCATCGGCGACGACGCGAATGCCGCGCTCGTCGATCAAGCCGACATAGCCGTCGGGCGTCTTCTCGTTGATGGAGCGTGTCCAGGGCTGCTGGCGCGTGGTGACGGTGAACCAGATGCGTCCACGCGAGTCGGTCAGCACGAAATTCATCTTGCCCAGCGGCTGGCCGTCGATGCGGTCGTAGAGCGTGCGCGACTCGCCCTCGCGCGTCATCAGCTCGATGGCGTCGGTGCCGAAGTTGGCGATCAGGACGTGGCCGTCGCGGTCGAAGGCAATGCCATTGGGCAGGCTGCCGCCGAGGATCAGCGACTGCGCATCGCCGTCGTTCTCGGCCACGCCGCGCTGGCGGATCAGATGCTGGCTGCCGTCGGGACGAATGTGCATGACGCCGCGCGCGTCAGCCGTCCAGATGCTGCCGTCGGCCTCGGCCAGGATGCACTCGGGGCGTTGCAAGTCGCGGCCCAGGGTCTTGATGCTGCTGCGGTCGACTTGCCAGCCGGCCAGGGGGTTGGATGCACTCATGCTGCTTGCTGTGGAGAAGTCCGGCGGGCCGGACGGGAAAGCGTGGGCGCATGGTAGGAAGCGGCAGAGCGGATGGGAAATCGTTTGTCGTGATGAAGCGCATCACAATCAGCCATATTTGGGTTAACCCCGAGGCAGAAAAAGGGCCGCCAGTGCCTGGTGAAAACTAGAATGCCTGTCCTCCCATTTCGTCCAGTTTCGTCCCCGTCTTGCCATGCGTTACCAGCGTCTCGACCTCAATTTGCTGATGGCGCTGCGCGCGCTGCTGGCCGAACGCAATGTGACGCGCGCCGGCGAGGCCGTGCACGTCTCGCAATCGGCGATGAGCGGCATGCTGGCGCGTCTGCGCGAGTATTTCGACGACCCCTTGATCGTGCCGGTGGGCCGGCGCATGGCGCTCACGCCGCTGGCCGAGGGGCTGGCCGAGCGCATCAACGACCTGATGCTGCAGCTCGACGCCACGCTGACGGCGCGCCCGCAGTTCGATCCGGCCAGCTCGACACGGCAGTTCTCGGTGATCGCCTCGGACTATGTGGTCGAAGTGCTGATGGTCGGCGTGCTGCGCGAGCTGCACCGCAGCGCGCCGGGCCTGACGATCGAATTCCGGCCGCCCAGCGCGCAGGCCGGGCAGGCGCTGGAAAACGGCGAAGTCGACCTGCTGGTCAGCCCCGTCGCCGGCCGCCTGAACCAGCCCCAGGCGACGCTGTTCGAGGACTCCTTCCACGCCCTGGTCGACCGCGACAACGCGCAGATCGGATCGAGCCTGACGCTGGAGCAGTACCTGAGCTGCCAGCACGTGTCCTTCGAGAACAGCGGTCGCGCCCTGTTCGAGTCCTGGTTCACGGTCGAGCACGGCCTGCCGCCGCGCGTGCAGGTGGTGGTCAACACCTTCGCCATGCTGCCGCGCATGGTGCTGGGCACGGATCTGGTGGCGACCATGCACACGCGGCTGGCGCGCCAGGCGGCGCAGGCCATGCCGCTGCGCCTGGTGCGGCTGGACTTCGAGACGCCGCGCTTCGTCGAGAAGCTCTACTGGCACAGCTACCGCGACGACGACCCCGGCAGCCGCTGGCTGCGCGAGCGCATCGTCGCGCACGCCCAGCACCTCCCCCCCCTCTAAACCGGCCGAAGGCCGCACTTCACCCCACTCTCCCCCCGCGGGAGAGGGGCCGGGGGAGAGGGGGCAAGAGACCAGCCCAGCCGCGCCTAGAACCCGAAGCCGCCGCCGTCGACGTTGAGCACCTGGCCGGTCACGAAGGAAGCGGCGTCGGAGACCAGGAAGTCGAGCGCGCCGACCAGGTCGGCCGGTTCCTCGGTGCGCGGGATGAACTGGCGCGCGCGCACGCTGTCGAAGGCCTGCTGCGGCAACGCCGCGGCACTGCCCGGATGGCGGGTCAGGCCGGGCGAGATGGCGTTGACCGTGATGCCCTGGCCGCCCAGCTCGGAGGCCAGCCCACGCGTCAGCCCGATCACGCCCATCTTGCTGGCGGCGTAGGCCGAGAAGCCGGGCGGCGGTCCCCAGACCGTGCTGGAGGCGAGGTTGATGATGCGGCCCCGGCCGCGCTCGGCCATGCCGGGGGCGAAGGCCTGCGCCAGCAGGAAGGGCGCATCGACATTGATCGCCATGATCTGGCGCCAGAGCGTGAGCGTGATGGCGGTGTAGGGCTGGATCGGGATGAAGGCGGCGTTGTTGACCAGCACGTCGACCCGGCCCCAGACGGCCTGGGCCTCGGCGGCGAAGGCGGTGAGCGCGGCGGCGTCGCCGAGGTCGCAGGCCAGCGTGGCGGCTTCGCCGCCTTGCGCGCGGATGGCCGTGGCGAGTTCGGCGCAGGACGCGCGGTCGGTCAGGATCAGGCGGTGGCCGCTGGCCGCCAGCGCATGGGCGAAGGCCTGGCCCAGGCCGCCGGCGGCGCCGGTGACCACGGCGACGCGGCCAGCGTCCGGGCGGGAGGAGGTGGATGAGTTCATGGCGGAATGATCGGTTGAGGTCGGGAAAAGTGTTTCAGATCGCTGCGCGCAGCGCGTCCATGGCGTGCAGCATGACGGCGCGGTGAGCGTCCTTGTCGCCGCCCTCGCGCTCGAGCCGGCCCATCTCGGCCGAGGCGCCGACCACCAGTCGCGCGCGGTCGTAGTGACGGCCCGCGTAGGCCGTGAGTGCGCCTTCGAGGCTGTGGCGGCGGCCGAGTTCCTCGGCCAGGATCAGCGCGCCCTCGGCGGCGATGCCGGCGCCCGAGGCCAGGTGCGGCGTGGTGGCGTGCACGGCATCGCCCAGCAGCACGATGCGGCCACGGTGCCAGGGCGCGCTCACGATGTGGCCGAGCAGCGGCCGGTACAGCAGGTGGTGCTGTGCCAGCGTGCCGTCGAGCAGGCCGCGTCGGATCTCGGCGATGGCGCCGCCGAATTCGCCGAGCAGCTCGGCCAGCAGGGCCGGCCAGCGCTCGGGCTCGATGAAGTCGGCATGCTCACGCCGGTCCAGCACGAACAGATAGCTTTCCGTGCGGCTGACCGGGTTGAGGCCGGCCTTGGTGTGCTCGCCCAGGAACATGGTGGAGTGCTCGCGCGTGCGCGGCACCACGGCGCGCCACGAGCCCTGGCCGGTGAAGACGGGGCCGGCGACATCGGGCAGCACGTGGGGACGCACGCGCGAGTGCACGCCGTCGGCGCCGATCACCAGGTCGTAGCGGCCGCGGCTGCCGTCGGTGAAGCGCACCTCGACGCCGTTGGCGTCCTGCTCCAGTTGCTCGAAGCTCAGGCCCAGGCGCAGCCGCGCGCCGGCGTCGCGTGCCGCGCGTGTCAGGATGGCCGCCAGCGTCGGGCGCATCACGCCGGCCGCGCAGGGCAGTTCCTCGGCGCCCTCGGCGGGCGCCATGGGCAGTGTTTGCAGCAGGCTGCCGTCGGCCGCGCACAGGTCGATGAAGTTCCACCAGCCGGCTTGGGCGAGCACTTCGTCGACCACGCCGACGCGCCGCAGCGCGCGCAGCGTGGGGCTGCTGATGGTGATGCCGGCGCCGTCGGCCGAACCATCGGCACGCAGTTCGGCAACGTCGACGGCGATACCCTGCTTGCGCAGTTCGATGGCGGCGCACAGGCCGCCGATGCCGCCGCCGATGATGAGGGCGTTCTGGATCAAGGTCATGGTGGGGCTCCTGTCCTCAGGCCGTGTGGCCGCCCAACTGCTCGGCCAGCCAGTCCGCGATCAGCTCGCCGGCGTTGTCGGGGTTGTCGAGTGAGCTGTGCTCGACGCCGCCGGTGCGGGCGTCGAAGACGATCAGTTCGCGCCGCGGGCTGTTGACCAGTTGCTCGTAGCTGCGCTGGGCGTAGTGCAGCGGGATCTGGCGGTCGTTGTCGCCGTGGGTGACCAGGAAAGGCACGCGGATGCGTTCGAGCACGCCGTCGAGGTGCATGCCCTCGGCCTTGGCCAGGAAGTCGTCCATGCCGTCGGCACCGAACACCCATTGCACGTGCTTCCAGTAGTGCGGCACCGGGTTCTCGCCCTCGCGCCGCAGGCGCGCCTGCTGGACTTCGCGCCAGTCGTGGTTGGCGCCCCAGACCGCGCCGCAGGCCAGGCGGGGCTCGAAGGCGACCGCGCGCGGGCAGTAGTAGCCACCCAGCGAGACGCCGAGCGCCCCGATGCGGGCGGCGTCGACGTCGGGGTGCTGCGACAGCCAGTCGACCACCGGGGTGACCCAGTGTTCGCTGTCGGCGCGCGCGGGCAGGCCTTGCAGGCGCAGCGCCTCGCCGGTGCCGGGCTGGTCGATGAACAGCGCCGAGACGCCGCGCCGCGCGAAGGCGCGGCCCATCATGCTCTTGTAGAGCAGTTCCTTGGTCGAGTCCAGGCCGTTCATGACCAGCACCAGCGGCGCCGGTCCGGTCACGCCTTCGGCGCGCACCAGCAGCCCGGCCAGGTGGGTGCCGGCATAGGGGATCTCGACGCGCTCGCAGTTCTCGCGCGCCAGCTCGCGTGCCTGGGCGAAGGCGGCGAGCGACTGCCGGTAGAGCTGCAGGCGCTGCTCGAAGCCGTGCGGCTGCATGCGCTCGGCGATGGCGTAGTAGAGCCCGGCGCGGCCGAGCTTGTTGCCGGCCGACAGCCGGCGCCCGCGCACCAGGTCCTCGTCGGCGAGCGTGGCCAGCCGGTCGGCACCGCCTTTCCAGGCCTCGTAGAAGGCCAGGGTGCCGGGATCGTCGCCGGCTTCGGCGGCCTTGCGCAGCGGGGCGCACATGGCGTCGACTTCGCCGACGTTGCCGCCGTGCGTGAGGGCGATCATGGTGGACAGGCTCCACACGTAGTTGGTGGGGAAATACTGGAACATGTCGTGGTTTCCTTGACTCAAATTTCGTTGGAAAGCGGTGCGATCCAGACGACGCCGTCGCGCAAGGCGCTGGGCACGGGGGTCAGTGCCTTGCCCTTGCAGGGGCCGTCGAAGCAGTGACCGCTGCGGATGTCGAAATGCGCCGAATGCGCATAGCACACGATGTGGCTGCCATCGCCCGACAGGAAAGCATCCTGGCGGTACTCGAGCGGCCGGTGGTTGTGCGGGCAGTCGTTGCGCCAGACGAAGACCTCGCCGCCTTGGCGCACCGCGAACACGCGGTCCTCGTTGCCTTGGCGCAGCAGGCCGCGCGAACCGCCGTCAGGCAGTTCGTCGAGCCGGCACAGCGCGTGCCAGCCTGGCGCTGCTTCATGGGTCATTCGCCCGGGGCCCACTTGGGCCGGTACTCGAACAGGAAGATCTGCGAGTTCTCCGCGCCCGGTGGCATGGCGCGCGGCTGCCAGCTGTCGTCGTGCTGGTCCATGTCGGCGTCGAACTCCATGGTGCCGCCAAAGGGGCTGTTGAAGTACCAGAAGAAGTTGCTGCCCATGACGTGGCGTCCCGGCCCCCAGAAGCTCTTGTAGCCCTTTTGCGCGAAGCGCCAGCCCGACTGCAGCACGTCGTTGGCCGAGCCCAGGTGGAAGGTGAAGTGATTCATGCCGACCATGTGGCTGTTGAAGCTCTGGATCATGAACAGCGTGTGGTGGTCGAGCGTGCCGGCCGGCCGCATGAACGGACCCAGGCCGATGAAGCGGTCGGTCACGCGAAAGCCCAGCCGGTCCTGGTAGAAGGCTTCGGCCTTGGCCACGTCGGGCACGAAATAGACCACGTGCGACAGCGAGCGCGGCAGGTTGAGGGCGCCGGGATCGCTGGCACAGTCGTTGGGCGCGCGCCCGGCGGCCTGGCCTGGCACGTTGATGCCGACATGCGGCGCCAGGATGGCGCGGCGGCGCGTGACGCGAAAGGCGATGGCGTAGCCGCCGTCGTCGAAGGTGTGCAGCGTGCCCTCGTCGTCGACCCGCACTTCGCGGTCGCGCGAGAGCTCGGCGCCAATGGCCTGCAGCACCTCGGCGTCGGCCACGCCGTAGACCGTCTCGCGGATGTTGGGCGAGGGCGCGTTGGCGGTTGGCAGGCCCGGGTCGCTCGCGAGCCGGATCTCCACGGCGGTGCCGTCGAGTGCTTCGTAGCGGCCGCCGGCCGGGGTGATGTCCACCGGCGCCAGGCCGTAGTCGATCAGGTAGCGGTGGCTGGCGTCCAAATCCTCGACGCCGAACACCAGGGCATCCAATCCGACGATATTCATGTTGTGGTCCTTTCTTCAGGCAGAGACGGTTCCTCGCGGGGGGACGCGATGGCGTGGGGCGGGCCTGGGCCCGGTAGTGGCGAGGGCGTGGCCTCGGCGGCGGCTAGCCGCCGAGCGCGCGCTCGACCAGGCGGTGGACGTCGCCGTCGCTGGCAAAGCCCAGCGCCTCGGCGGCGGGTGTCCGCAGCGGGGGGTAGCTGCCGAACAGCCGTTCGATGAAGGGGTCGGGCCGGTAGTCGACCAGTGCGCTGCGCTCGGCACCGAAGCGCTCGGCCAGCGCCGCGACCACGTCCTGCACCGCCAGGTGCAGCACCGGCATGCCGTAGCTGCGCCGCGCATCCAGGCGGGCCGGGTCGATCTGGGCCGCATGCAGCAGGTTGTCGACGCAGGCGGCCACCGAGATCCACCAGGCCGTGGCCTGGGGCGAGACCGGCAGCGTCAGCGGCTGGCCGTCGCGCAGCCGCCAGAACAGCTGGCTCATGAAGGCCGACAACAGGCCGGCGCCGTCGCCGGGCCGCGCCACCACGCCGGGCAGTCGCAGCGAGCAGCCTTGCACCCAGCCCAGCCGGGTGGCGTCGGCCACCAGCACTTCACCGAGCAGCTTGTGGGCGCCGTAGCTCAAGGCGGGGGCGGGCAGGGTCTGCTCGTCGACCACCGCGGGCAGTTGCTCGCCATAGACGGCGATCGAGCTGGCAAAGACGAAGCGCGGCGGGCGCGCCTGGCCGCGCAGGTCTTCGAGCAGGCCCAGCGTGGCGTCGAGGTTGACGGCGCGGCCCTTGTCGTAGTCGCGCTCGGCCGCGCCGCCGGGGATGCTGGCGAGGTGGAAGACGGCATCGACTGCGTCCTGGTAGGCCTGTGCGCGCAGCGCCGGGTCGGCGATGCTGCCGGCGAGCTGGCGCACCCGGGCATCGGGATGCGGCGCGTCGAAGCCGACGTCCAGCAGCGTCAGGCGCTCGACCGGCTGGCCCGCCAGGCCCTGTTCGAGCAGGCGGCGCACCAGCGTGCGGCCGACGAAGCCCTGCGATCCGGTGACGACGATGTGAGTCATGATTGAGAGCCTTCGCGGGTGTTGGAGGGACGGGATTTGCGCAGCGGCAGGCTGGCCAGGAAGGCCAGTTGCTTGAGCCCCAGCAGCTTGAGGCCGGCGCGCGCCGAGTCGGCGTCCAGCCGCGCCTCCATGGGCATGGTGCCGAAGCTCTTGCCCTTGATGACCAGCTCGTTGCCAACGCGACGCAGCGATTCGACCTGCAGCAGTTCCTCGTCGGCCGGGCCGCGCAAGACCATGCCGGCGCTGGCGGCCGGCGCGGCGGCCTGTGCTTGAGTCTGTGCCTGAGCCGGCGCGGCCACCTGGTCCTGGCGCGCGCCCTTGGCGACGCTGCCGAAGTCCATGCCGAGCTGCTCGAACACCTTGATCGCGG
>JASGEH010000059.1:0-19840 GCA_047606565.1 Comamonas sp. | reverse complement strand
TCTTCTTCCGCCGTTGATGGCGCGTACGGCGAGGGCTCGATCCGGGTCCTCAAGGGCCTGGAGCCCGTCAAGCAGCGGCCGGGCATGTACACCCGCACCGACAACCCCCTGCACATCATCCAGGAGGTGCTGGACAACGCGGCCGACGAGGCGCTGGCGGGGTTCGGCAAAAAGATCAAGGTCACGCTGCATGCCGATGGCTCGGTCAGCGTGGAGGACGATGGCCGGGGCATTCCCTTCGGCCTGCATCCGGAGGAAGGGGCGCCGGTGATCGAGCTGGTCTTCACCCGGCTGCACGCAGGCGGCAAGTTCGACAAGGGCAAGGGCGGCGCCTACAGCTTCTCGGGCGGCCTGCACGGCGTGGGCGTGAGCGTGACCAATGCGCTGGCCAAGCGGCTGGAGGTCAGCAGCCACCGCGAGGGCCAGGTCGCCAGCCTGGCCTTCTCGGGCGGCGACGTGGTGGAGCCGCTGACGCGGCGCCCGCAGGCCAGCGGCGACCGCCGCCAGGGCACCACGGTGCGGGTCTGGCCCGACGGCAAGTACTTCGAGTCGCAGAACCTGCCGCTGGGCGAGCTGACGCACCTGCTGCGCAGCAAGGCGGTGCTGATGCCCGGCGTCAGCGTCACCCTGGTCAACGAAAAGAGCAAGGACAGCCAGACCTGGCAGTACAAGGGCGGCCTGGTCGATTACCTGGGCCAGACGCTGGCGGCCGACCCGGTGATCCCGGTGTTCGAGGGCGCGGGCCATGCCGACAAGAACCACGACAGCTTCGCCGAAGGCGAGGGCGCGGCCTGGGCCGTGGCCTTCACCGAGGACGGTGCGCCGGTGCGCGAGAGCTACGTCAACCTGATCCCGACCAGCGCCGGCGGCACCCACGACAGCGGGCTGCGCGAGGGGCTGTTCCTGGCGGTCAAGAGCTTCATCGAGCTGCACGCGCTGCTGCCCAAGGGCGTCAAGCTGATGGCCGAGGACGTGTTCGCGCGCGCCTCCTACGTGCTGTCGGCCAAGGTGCTGGACCCGCAATTCCAGGGCCAGATCAAGGAAAAGCTCAACTCGCGCGACGCCGTGCGGCTGGTCTCGGGCTATGTGCGCCCGGCGCTGGAGCTGTGGCTCAACGAGCACGTCGAGTTCGGCAAGAAACTGGCCGAGCTGGCCATCAAGGCCGCGCAGACGCGCCAGCGCGCCGGCCAGAAGATCGAGAAGCGCAAGGGCTCGGGCGTGGCCGTGCTGCCGGGCAAGCTGACCGACTGCGAAAGCCGCGACCTCGCCTACAACGAAGTCTTCCTGGTGGAGGGTGACTCGGCCGGCGGCAGCGCCAAGATGGGGCGCGACAAGGAGAACCAGGCCGTGCTGCCGCTGCGCGGCAAGGTGCTCAACACCTGGGAGGTGGAGCGCGACCTGCTGTTCAAGAACAACGAGATCCACGACATCTCGGTGGCCATCGGGGTCGATCCGCACGGCCCCGACGACAGCCCGGACCTCTCCGGCCTGCGCTACGGCAAGATCTGCATCCTGTCGGACGCCGACGTCGATGGCTCGCACATCCAGGTGCTGCTGCTGACGCTGTTCTTCCGCCATTTCCCCAAGCTGATCGAGGCCGGCCACGTCTACGTGGCGCGCCCGCCGCTGTTTCGCATCGACGCGCCGGCGCGCGGCAAGAAGCCGGCGGCCAAGCTCTACGTGCTCGACGAGGCCGAGCTGAACGCCGCCCTCGACAAGCTG
Source organism: Comamonas sp. (assembly GCA_047606565.1). Lineage (GTDB taxonomy): Bacteria > Pseudomonadota > Gammaproteobacteria > Burkholderiales > Burkholderiaceae_C > Comamonas_F. Next base: position 18,118 of record JASGEH010000059.1, on the reverse strand, counting down.
CGCAAGGACGGCGTGCGCGAGAGCGCCTGGAGCATCAGCCGCTTCAAGGGCCTGGGTGAGATGAGCGCCGGGCAGCTGTGGGAAACCACGCTCAACCCCGACACCCGGCGCCTGCTGCCCATCACCCTGGGCGCGCTCGGCTTCCTGCAGACCCAGGCCGAGATCACCAAGCTGATGGGCAAGGGCGAAGCCGCCTCGCGCCGCGAGCTGATGGAGCTGCATGGCAACGACGTCGAGATCGACGTCTGAGCCCGCGCGGCCCTTCCCGAGCCCGGACGCCCTCCGCCCCTGACGACCCCGTCGCGGCCCGCGCCATCGCGGCGGCCCGCCGCGACCCTCGATGGACCTTACCGAACCCATGAGCACCGATCCCCAGTCCAGCCTGTTTTCCGCCGACGCCGATGCGGCCGCACCGGCACCTTCTCCGGCACCCGCAGCCCCCGCGCCGGATGCTGCCCCGGCCGATACCGGCGGCGCCGGCCAGCCGCCCGCGCCGCCTTCCCTGCTCGACGGCAGCGGCGGCGAGGGCGACGGCAGCCTGACGCTGGCTGCCTACGCGCAGCGCGCCTATCTCGAATATGCGCTCAGCGTGGTCAAGGGTCGCGCCTTGCCCGACGTGGCCGACGGCCAGAAGCCGGTGCAGCGCCGCATCCTCTACGCCATGGAGCGCATGGGCCTGGCCTACACCGGCAGCGCCGGGGCCAAGCCGGTCAAGAGCGCGCGTGTGGTCGGCGACGTGCTGGGCCGCTTCCACCCGCACGGCGACCAGGCTGCCTACGACGCGCTGGTGCGCATGGCGCAAGACTTTTCCCAGCGCTACCCGCTGATCGACGGCCAGGGCAACTTCGGCAGCCGCGACGGCGACGGCGCCGCCGCCATGCGCTACACCGAAGCCCGGCTGGCGCCCATCGCGCGGCTGCTGCTCGACGAGATCGACCAGGGCACGGTGGACTTCGTGCCCAACTACGACGGCTCCACCCAGGAGCCGCGCCAGTTGCCCGCGCGGCTGCCGTTCGCGCTGCTCAACGGCGCCTCGGGCATCGCGGTCGGCCTGGCCACCGAGATTCCCAGCCACAACCTGCGCGAAGTCGCCACCGCCTGCGTGGCGCTGGCCAAGTCGCCCAAGCTGTCTGACGAAGAGCTGTACGCGCTGATCCCTGGCCCGGACTACCCCGGCGGCGGCCAGATCATCAGCCCGGCCCGGGACATCGCCGACGCCTATGCCAGCGGCCGTGGCAGCCTGAAGGTGCGCGCGCGCTGGAAGATCGAGGAACTGGCGCGCGGCCAGTGGCAACTGGTCATCCACGAACTGCCCCCGGGCGTGAGCAGCCAGCGCGTGCTGGAGGAAATCGAGGAACTGACCAACCCCAAGGTCAAGGCCAACAAGAAGGCGCTGACGGCCGAGCAGCAGCAGCTCAAGGCCAGCGTGCTGGCCGTGCTCGACGGCGTGCGCGACGAGTCCAGCAAGGACGCCGCCGTGCGCCTGGTGTTCGAGCCCAAGAGCAGCCGCATCGGCCAGCAGGAGCTCATCACCACGCTGCTGGCCCACACCAGCCTCGAATCATCGGCCTCCATCAACCTGACCTCGATCGGGCTGGACGGCAAGCCGGTGCTGAAGTCGCTGCGGCAGATGCTGGTCGAATGGGTGCAGTTCCGCCAGGACACCATCCTGCGCCGCACCCGGCACCGCCTGGCCAAGGTGCTCGACCGCATCCACATCTTGGAGGGGCGGCAACTGGTGCTGCTCAACATCGACGAGGTGATCCGCATCATCCGCCAGGCCGACGAGCCCAAGGCCGAACTGATCGCGCATTTCCGGCTGACCGACCGGCAGGCCGAGGACATCCTCGAAATCCGCCTGCGCCAGCTCGCGCGGCTGGAGGCGATCAAGATCGAGCAGGAACTCAAGGACTTGCGCGACGAGCAAAAGAAGCTGGAGGACGTGATCGACAACCCGGCCTCGCTGCGGCGCCTGATGGTCAAGGAAATCGAGGCCGACGCCAAGCAGTTCGGCGACGCCCGCCGCACCCTGATCCAGGAGGAAAAGAAGGCTGTCGCCGAGATCAAGGTGGTCGACGAGCCAGTCACCGTCATCGTCTCGCAAAAGGGCTGGGTCAAGACGCAGAAGGGCTGGAGCAGCGAGCGCGCGGCCGCCACCGGCGTGGCCGCCGAATACAGCTTCAAGTCGGGCGACAGCCTGTATGGCGCCTTCGAATGCCGCAGCGTCGACGTGCTGCTGGTCTTCGGCAGCAACGGCCGGGTCTACTCGGTGCCGGTGGCGGCGCTGCCCGGCGGGCGCGGCGACGGCCAGCCGGTCACCACCCTGATCGAGCTGGAGACCGGCACGCAACTGGCCCACTACTTCGCCGGCCCGCCGGGCGCCCGCCTGCTGCTGGCCGGCTCGGGCGGCTACGGCTTCGTCGCGCAAGTCGAGCACATGGTCTCGCGCCACAAGGCCGGCAAGGCCTTCGTCAACCTGGGCGAAGGCGGCGAAACGCTGTGCCCGCCGTCGCTCGTCGGCGGAGCGCCCGGCGCGCTGCACGAGGGCCAGCCCTTGCCCGACGCCACCCACGTCGCCTGCGCCTCGGCCCTGGGCCGCATCCTGACCTTCGAGATTGGCGAGATCAAGATCCAGCCCAAGGGCGGGCGCGGCCTCATGCTGCTCGACCTGGAACCCAAGGACAGCCTCGCCGGCGCCGCCGCCTACACCCGCAGCGTGCGCATCGAAGGCCTGGGCCGCGGCGGCAAGGCTCGAGAGGAAACCCTGGAAATCCGCTCACTCAACAACGCCCGCGGCAACCGCGCCCGCAAGGGCAAGGCCGCCGACCTCGGCTTCAAGCCGCAGGGGGTGCGGCGTGTGCTGTAACGCGTGTTTCAGCTCAACACCAGAATCATCTGCATGGAAGGCCTGCGGCTCTTGATGGAGAGCCTGGGGTAGGGCGAGGCGGCTCGCATGCCGGCGGGCATCGTCCACACTGCCGATGTTCAGCGACATCGGCCGCTAAAATCGCGGCTTCCCCTCTCTGTCGATGGCTGTCGGGAAACCCTTTCCGGCAGTCATCGGCACCTCAACTGGCACCCAGGCCACCCCGACCGTGACCCCGCATCTGTCCATTTTCGAGGGCGCAGCCCCCGGCATCAACGCGCTGTCTTCCTTCCGCGCCCAGCAACTTCTGCCCCGGCTGCAGGCCATTCACGACAAGATCACGGGCATTCATGCCCGCTTCGTGCATGTGGCGGCGTTCGATGGCGCGCCCGACGCGGCCACGCAGGCCAAGCTGGCGGCGCTGTTGAGCTATGGCGAGCCCTACGCGGCGCCGACCGAGTTCTCCGACGGCGGCGTGATCCTGGTCAGCCCGCGCATCGGCACGGTCTCGCCCTGGGCCTCCAAGGCCACCGACATCGCGCACAACTGCGGCCTGGCGGTGCGGCGGATCGAGCGTGCCACCGAATACGTGCTGACGTTCAAGACCGGCCTGCTGGCCGGCAAGCCCAGCCTGACCGAGGCGCAGCGTGAACAGATCGGCGCTTTGCTGCATGACCGCATGACCGAAAGCGTGGTCTACGACCGCGACCAGCTCGCGCGGCTGTTCACGGCCCTGCAGGCCGCGCCCATGGAAACGGTTGACGTGCTGGCCGGCGGCCGCGCCGCGCTGGAGCGGGCCAACGCCGAGTTCGGCCTGGCACTGGCCGACGATGAGATCGACTACCTGGTCGAGGCCTTCACCAAGCTCGGCCGCAACCCGACCGACGTCGAACTGATGATGTTCGCGCAGGCCAACAGCGAGCACTGCCGGCACAAGATCTTCAATGCCCAGTTCACCATCGACGGCGAGGACATGCCCAATAGCCTGTTCGGCATGATCCGCCACACGCACAAGACCACGCCGGCGCACACCGTCATCGCCTATGCCGACAACGCCTCGGTGATGGAAGGCTATGTGCAGGAGAAGTTCGCCGCCGTCGCGGCGGGCGAGCAGGCCCCGAGCTACGGCAAGACCGACGAGCTGCGCCACGTGCTGATGAAGGTGGAGACGCACAACCACCCGACCGCCATTTCGCCTTTCCCCGGCGCCTCGACCGGCGCGGGCGGCGAGATTCGCGACGAAGGCGCCACCGGGCGCGGCTCCAAGCCCAAGGCGGGCCTGGCCGGCTTCACCGTCTCCAAGCTGTGGCCGAAGGAGGGCGCCGACTACGGCAAGCCCGGCCACATCGCCAGCGCCTTGCAGATCATGACCGAAGGCCCACTGGGCGGCGCGGCCTTCAACAACGAATTCGGCCGGCCCAATCTGGCGGGCTATTTCCGCGAGTACGAGCAGACCGTGGCCGGCGAGCGCCGCGGCTACCACAAGCCCATCATGATCGCCGGCGGCGTCGGCACCATCGACGACCGGCTGACGAAGAAGATCGTGTTCCCGGCCGGCAGCCTGCTGATCCAGCTCGGCGGCCCCGGCATGCGCATCGGCATGGGCGGTGGCGCGGCCAGCTCGATGGCCGCCGGCGCCAACGCGGCCTCGCTGGACTTCGATTCGGTGCAGCGCGGCAACCCCGAGATCGAGCGCCGTGCGCAGGAAGTCATCAACCACTGCGCCAATCTGGGCACGGACAACCCCATCCTGGCCATCCACGACGTGGGCGCGGGCGGCCTGTCCAATGCCTTCCCGGAGCTGGTCAACGACGCTGGCCGGGGCGCGCGCTTCGACTTGTCCCAGGTCAGGCTGGAGGAATCCGGCCTGGCGCCCAAGGAAATCTGGAGCAATGAAAGCCAGGAGCGCTACGTGCTGGCGATCGCGCCCGAGTCGCTGCCGCAATTCGAGGCTTTCTGCGCGCGCGAGCGCTGCCCCTACGCCGTGATCGGCGTGACCACGGAAGAACGCCAGTTGTCGGTGGTCGAAAGCGACGCGGCCGAGGCCGCCGGCACGCTGGCGCCGGTGGACATGCCCATGGACGTGCTGCTGGGCAAGCCGCCCAAGATGCACCGCGACGTGCGGACCGTGGCGCGCAGCTTCCAGCCGGTCGATCTCACCGGCGTGGCGCTGCAGGATGCCGTCATCCAGGTACTGGGCCACCCGACCGTGGCTTCCAAGCGCTTTCTCATCACCATCGGCGACCGCGCCGTGGGCGGCCTCACGCACCGCGACCAGATGGTCGGGCCGTGGCAGGTGCCGGTGGCCGACGTCGCCGTCACGCTGGCCGACTACCAGGGCTTCGCGGGCGAGGCCATGGCCATGGGCGAGCGCACGCCGCTGGCCGCCTTCGACGCCCCGGCTTCCGGCCGCATGGCGGTGGCCGAGGCCATCACCAACCTGCTGGCCGCGCCCATCGAACTGGCGCGCGTGAAGCTGTCGGCCAACTGGATGGCTGCCTGCGGCGAGCCCGGCGAAGACGCCGCGCTCTACCGCACGGTCGAGGCCGTCGGCCTGGAACTGTGCCCGGCGCTGGGCATCTCGATTCCGGTCGGCAAGGATTCGCTGTCCATGCGCACCCAGTGGAAGGCCGAGGACGGCAGCGCCCGCAAGGTGACGGCGCCGGTGTCGCTGATCGTCTCGGCCTTCGCCACGCTGGCCGACGTGCGCGGCACACTCACGCCACAGCTCGACGCGCAGGTTGCCGACAGCAGCCTGATCCTGATCGACCTGGGCGCCGGCCAGCACCGCATGGCCGGCTCCATCCTGGCGCAGGCGCTGGACCAGGAAGGCACCGATGTGCCGGACCTGGACGACCCCAAAGACCTCGTCAACCTCGTCAACGCCGTCAACGAACTGCGCGGCCAGGGCAAGCTGCTGGCCTACCACGACCGCAGCGACGGCGGCCTGCTGGCGGCGGCCGCCGAGATGGCCTTCGCCGGCCACGTCGGCGTCTCGCTCAACGTCGACATGCTGATCACCGAGGGCGACGGCATCAGCGACAGCCGCATGGAAACCGGCGACGCCAAGAACTGGGCTCAGCAAACCAGCGGCCGGCGCGAGGAGCTGACGCTCAAGGCGCTGTTCACCGAGGAACTGGGCGTGCTGCTGCAGGTGCGCACCGAAGACCGCGACGCGGTCTTGCGGACCCTGCGCGCGCACGGCCTGAGCCGCCAGACCCACGTCATCGGCAAGACCCGGCCGGAGTCCTCGCCCATCGATGCCGGCAAGGGCCAGTTGCAGGTCTGGCGCGACGCCAAGCCGGTCTTCAGCGCCGAACTGGCCGACCTGCACCAGGTCTGGGACAGCGTGAGCTGGAAGATCTGCCAGCAGCGCGACAACCCGGCCTGCGCCGACAGCGAGCACGCGCTGGCCGGCGACCCGGCCGATCCGGGCCTGCACGTGGCGCCGACCTTCGACCCGGCCGAGGACGTGGCCGCGCCCTTCCTGAACCTGTCGCGTCCCAAGGTCGCCATCCTGCGCGAGCAGGGCGTGAACTCGCACGTCGAGATGGCCTACGCCTTCGACACCGCTGGGTTCGAGGCGGTCGATGTCCACATGACCGACCTGCAGACCGGCCGCGCCAGCTTGGCCGAGATGCAGGGCATCGTCGCCTGCGGCGGCTTCAGCTACGGCGACACGCTGGGTGCCGGCATCGGCTGGGCGCGCTCGATTACCTTCAACGAGGGCCTGGGCACGCAGTTCCGCGCCTTCTTCGCGCGCCCCGACACCTTTGGCCTGGGCGTGTGCAACGGCTGCCAGATGTTCGCCGAACTGGCCGACATCATCCCCGGCGCCGAGGCCTGGCCGCGCTTCACCACCAACCGCAGCGAGCGCTTCGAGGCCCGCCTGAGTCTGGTCGAGGTGCTGGAGTCGCCCAGCCTGTTCTTCGCCGGCATGGCCGGCAGCCGCCTGCCGATCGCCGTCGCTCACGGCGAGGGCTATGCCAACTTCGCCCGCCGCGGCGATCCGGCCAAGGCCATCGCCGCGATGCGCTACGTGGACCACCACGGCGCGGCGACCGAGACCTACCCCCACAACCCCAACGGCAGCCCGGGCGGCCTGACGGCGGTGACCACGGCCGACGGCCGCTTCACGGCCATGATGCCGCACCCGGAACGGGTCTTCCGCAACGTGCAGATGAGCTGGACGAACGGCGACATCAGCGCCGCCAGCCCCTGGCTGCGGATCTGGCGCAATGCGCGCAAGTGGGTGGGCTGATCCGGGCCTGAGGGCCTGCGCGCCGCGCCGGCTGCGTCAATGAAAAAGAGCCAGTACCCGAAAGGGGCTGGCTCTTTTTTTTGTCGCCGGGCCGCCCCAAGACAAAAAGCGTCTCCCTGGGGGACCGGGCGAGTCCGAAGGACTTGACCGAGGGGTCTTTTTCGTCGCCGGGCCGCGGTCAGGCCAACTGCACCTCGAACGCCGCCGGATCGCGGTCGGTTTCGCGCAGTTCGTACTTGACGTGCAGGCCGATGTGCAGGTCGTCGCGCTCCAGGCCCTTGAGGTGGCTGTGGTGGAAGAACACGTTGCCGTCTTCTTCCCCGTCGTCGGGCTTGATGAAGCCGTAGTCGCGCTGGGTGCGCAGGTTGACGATGGTGCCGGTGTGCCAGGCCTGGTCGATGCGGCGGGCAGCGCGCTCTTGCGGGGCCGGGCGCGGCTCGCGTGACTCGCGCGCTTCGCGGGTCTCGCGGGTTTCGGGGCGGGGCACGAAGATGCCCTCGACCAGCGGGTCCTTTTGCGGCGCATCGACTTCCTGGTGCATCAGCACCGGGTAGTTGGCATGTTCGATCAGGTCGTAGGAGATGTGGCTGTTGCGCGACTGGCCCTCGTATTCGTAGCTGAATTCCCAGCCCAGGATCATTACGCGCACGCCCAGGGTGTTGAGTTTGCGCACCAGGGGCACGAAGTCGGCATCGCCCGTCACCAGCACGATCACATCGGGCTTCTTGAGGGTGGCGTATTCGTAGGCTTCCAGCGCCAGCAGCACGTCGACGCGCTTTTCCTCGAAGGTGCCGTCGGGCCGCATGGCGAGTTGCTGGTGGTACTGGATGACGCCGGCGCGCATGAGCACGTCGTCGAACACGCGCTCGGCGTAGAGACGGTCGAGCTCCATGGCCTGCTGGGCATTGAGCCGGCCGCGGAAGTGGGCGGCCTCGACGATGCGGCAGTGGTCGGCGTCGGTGCCCTCGTGGCGGGCGACCTCGGCCTCGATGAAGCGGTGCAGGCCCTTGATCGACAGGTGTGCACGGCGCGCGTGCTGCATGAGGTAGTAGGTACGGACTTTGGCCAGATAGGTGCCGTCATAGAAGACGGCGACGCGGCATTGCTGATGAGACATGGTGGAGAGGGCGGGCGCATTCAGCCAGTCCGCAGACCGGCTTGCGCCTTGGGAAGGTGAGTCAGGAATGAATGGAATGAGCCGATGGCGGCTCCGGGGAGAGAAGGTTTTGAGGCGCGGCTGGAGCGCCCCAACCTGGATCATAAAGAAAAGTGCCCGAAGCGTCTGTCGGCCGCGCGAACCTTGTGCGGGCGGGTTCCACGGGTTACAATAACGAGCTAACGACCAGACGGGCGGATAACCAACCGCCCATTTTTTTTGGTCAAACGGATTTAAACATGTTTGCGCACAGTATCTAACGGGTTTTCGAAGGCAGTCCGCTGCCGCGAGGAAGAGGCCATGGGGCTTTTTTCTTCGTGGCGCGGGCCGCACCTCGTTGCCCGTGTTCCTGTGCGGGGCCCGCTGGGGCCGTCGGCTTGAAAGGACTTGGGTGGCGTTGCAGGAAATCGTTGAGCAGACCGTGACCGGGCTGGGCTATGACTTGGTGGAGATCGAGCGATCCGCCGGTGGCCTGCTGCGCATCACCATCGACTTGCCCTGGTCGGGCGAAACCCAGCCGGTGCCCGGCGTGTCCGAGGCTTTCATCACCGTCGAGGACTGCGAGAAGGTCACGCGCCAGTTGCAGTTCGCGCTCGAGGTCGATGGCGTCGATTACAAGCGGCTCGAAATCTCCTCGCCCGGCATCGACCGCCCGCTGCGGCACGAGCAGGACTTCGTGCGCTTTGCCGGCGAAACCGTCGACATCACCCTCAAGCAGCCCCTGGGCGCGGCCGCCGCCGGCCAGGTGGCCGCCAACCGCAAGAAGTTCCGGGGCGAGCTGGAGCGAACCGATGCCGGCTGGCAGATCGTCTGGCGCGACCCCATCGAGACCAAGCCCGGGCAGAAGCCCGGCAAGAAGAAGCTGGCCGCACAGGCGGTGCATGCGTTGGGTTTCACGCTCGATGAGATCAAGGAGGCCCGCCTGGCCCCGATCGTCGATTTCAAGGGGCGCAAGCCCCGCGAGGCGGCCGCTCCCCAGGAGTCAGGCGCCGACAAGCAGTGATTAAAAAGAGTAGTCAATATTCCAGGAGAGTCGTGGTATGAATCGCGAATTGTTGATGTTGGTTGAAGCCATCTCGCGTGAGAAGAACGTGGAGCGCGACGTGGTGTTCGGCGCCGTCGAGGCTGCCCTGGCGCAAGCCACCAAGAAGCTGTACGAGGGCGAGGTGGATATTCGCGTGGCGATCGACCGTGACTCCGGCGCCTACGAAACCTTCCGCCGCTGGCACGTGGTGCCCGACGAGGCTGGCCTGCAGCTGCCCGAGCAGGAAATCCTGCTGTTCGAGGCCAAGGAGCAGATCGAGGACATCGAGGTCGACGACTACATCGAGGAGCCGGTCGACTCGGTGCCGATCGGCCGCATCGGCGCCATGGCCGCCAAGCAGGTCATCCTGCAGAAGATCCGCGACGCCGAGCGCGAGATGCTGCTCAACGACTTCATGAGCCGTGGCGAGAAGATCTTCGTGGGCACCGTCAAGCGCATGGACAAGGGCGACATCATCGTCGAGTCCGGCCGCGTCGAGGGCCGTCTGCGCCGCGGCGAGATGATCCCCAAGGAAAACCTGCGCAGCGGCGACCGCGTGCGCGCCATGATCATGGAGGTCGACCTCAACCTGCGCGGCGCGCCCATCCTGCTGTCGCGCGCGGCGCCTGAATTCATGATCGAGCTGTTCCGCCAGGAAGTGCCCGAGATCGAGCAAGGCCTGCTGGAGATCAAGTCCTGTGCCCGCGACCCCGGCAGCCGCGCCAAGATCGCCGTGCTCTCGCACGACAAGCGGGTCGACCCGATCGGCACCTGCGTCGGCGTTCGCGGCAGCCGCGTCAACGGCGTGACCAACGAGTTGGGCGGCGAGCGCGTGGACATCGTGCTGTGGAGCGAGGACCCGGCCCAGTTCGTGATCGGCGCGCTGGCGCCGGCCAACGTCAGCTCCATCGTGGTCGACGAAGAACGCCACGCCATGGACGTGGTGGTCGACGAGGAAAACCTGGCCATCGCCATCGGCCGTGGCGGCCAGAACGTGCGCCTGGCCTCCGACCTCACGGGCTGGAAGATCAACATCATGGACGCCGCCGAATCGGCCCAGAAGCAGGCCGACGAGACCCAGACCATCCGCGCGCTGTTCATGCAGAAGCTCGATGTGGACGAGGAAATCGCCGACATCCTGATCGGCGAGGGCTTCACCAGCCTCGAAGAGGTCGCTTACGTGCCGCTGCAGGAGATGCTGGAGATCGAGAGCTTCGACGAGGACACCGTCAACGAGCTGCGCGCCCGCGCCAAGGACGCGCTGTTGACCATCGAAATCGCGCGCGAGGAATCCGTGGGCAGCGTCTCGCAGGACCTGCGCGATCTGCAGGGCCTGGATTCGGCGGCCATCGCCAAGCTGGCGCAGGCCGGCGTGCACACCCGCGACGATCTGGCCGACCTGGCCACCGACGAACTCGTGGAAATCACCGGCCAAACCGCGGAAGAGGCCACCGCACTCATCATGAAGGCACGCGAACACTGGTTCGACGGCCAAGCGTCGTGATCACGGAGGGCAGAAACACATATGACCAGTATCACCGTAGCGGAATTCGCCGCCGAACTGAAGAAGCCGACCGAAACCCTGCTTGATCAGCTCAACAGCGCGGGCGTGGCCAAGGCCTCGCCCAAGGACGTCCTGACCGATGCCGACAAGCAGAAGCTGCTGAGCTATCTGCAGGCCAGCCACGGCTCTGGCGGCGACCGCCGCAAGATCACGCTGACCAAGAAGACCACCAGCGAGATCAAGCAGGCCGATGCCACCGGCCGTGCCCGCACCATCCAGGTGGAAGTGCGCAAGAAGCGCACCTTCATCCGCCGCGACGAAGAACTGGCTGGCGCTGCCGTGGCCGCTTCGCAAGACGAGGCCGAGACCGAGGTCGAAGTTCTGCAGCCGCAGGCGATAGACGAGACCTGGGCGGCCGAAGCCCCCGAAGTCAGCGCGCGCGAAGCAGAGACTGCCGTCGCCGAGCCCGTGCCCGAGGTGGCGGTTACGGCTGAGGCCGCGGTCGAGCCCGCCGCCGCGCCGGTGGCAGCCGTCGAACCCACGCCTGAACCGGTGGTCCAGGCGCCCGAGCCCGAGCCCGTGCCCGAGGCCGTGCCCGAGGCCGTCGCGGCTCCTGAAGAACCCAAGGCCGACGAATCCCACGAGGAAAAAGTGTCCGCATCCCTTGCCGAACCGGAAAACAACACCCGCGCAGCCGCCAGCACCCGGGCAGTCGGTTCCGTCATCGACGCCGCTGAACAGGCCCGCCGCGATGCCGAGGCGCGCCGCCATGCCGAGCTGATCCGCCGCCAGGAAGAGCAGATGGCCGAGCGCCGTCGCCAGCGCGAAGAGCAGGACGCGCGCCAGCGTGCGGCCGCCGCCGCCAAGAATGCGCCGCCGGCCGCAGCACCTGCGGCCCCGGTGGCCAGCCCGGCCGTTGCTGCGCCTGCCGTGTCTGCCGCGCCTGCTGCACCCGCCACGACGGCTGCCGCCACGGCCGCGGCGCCGGCTCATCCCGGTGGCTTGCGCCGAGTGTCCTCGGCCGAAACCCGCGCCCAGCAGGCCGAGGCCGAGGCCGCCAAGGCGCGCGAGCAGGATGCCCGCCGCCGCAAGGCCGAGGCCGAAGCTGCCGCCATCCGCGACATGATGAATGCGCCCAAGCGCGTGCTGGTCGCCAAGAAGCCCGAGGAGCCCAAGTCGGCCATCAAGGGCACGCTGCACAAGCCCGCCGGCACGCCGGCCGCCAAGCCCGCGACGCCGGGCGCAACGACGGCCGCGCCGGGTGCGGGCGGCCGCAAGGAAGTCAAGTCGGAGAAGCTGTCCTCGAGCTGGGGTGACAACTCCGGCAAGAAGAAGGAACTCAAGACCCGTGGCGACGCCGCGCCCCAGAACCGGGGTGGCGGCAACTGGCGCAGCGGCCCGCGCGGCCGCCGTGGCAGCCGTGACGACAACGCGCGCGATTCCTCCTTCGTGGCGCCGACCGAATTCAAGGCGCTGGAGATCAGCGTGCCCGAGACCATCACCGTGGCCGAGTTGGCCCACAAGATGAGCGTCAAGGCCTCCGAACTGATCAAGGTGCTGATGAAGATGGGCCAGATGGTCACCATCAACCAGCCGCTGGACCAGGACACGGCCATGATCGTGGTCGAGGAAATGGGCCACACCGCCAAGGTCGCCGCACTCGACGACCCGGAAGCCTTCACCGACGAGGAAACCCTGGCGCAGGACGCCGAGCAACTGCCGCGCGCGCCGGTCGTGACCGTGATGGGCCACGTCGACCACGGCAAGACTTCGCTGCTGGACTACATCCGCCGAACCAAGGTCGCCTCGGGCGAGGCTGGCGGCATCACGCAGCACATCGGCGCCTACCACGTCGACACGCCGCGCGGCACCGTCACTTTCCTCGACACCCCCGGCCACGAGGCCTTCACCGCCATGCGTGCCCGTGGCGCGCAGGCCACCGACATCGTCATCCTGGTGGTGGCGGCCGACGACGGCGTCATGCCGCAGACCAAGGAAGCCATCAAGCACGCCAAGGCGGCCAAGGTGCCGATCGTGGTGGCCATCACCAAGGTGGACAAGCCCGATGCCAACCTCGACCGCGTCAAGCAGGAACTGGTCGTCGAGGAAGTGGTGCCGGAAGAATACGGCGGCGATTCGCCCTTCGTGGGCGTCTCGGCCAAGACCGGCCAGGGCATCGACGACCTGCTCGAACAGGTGCTGCTGCAGGCCGAGGTGCTGGAGCTCAAGGCGCCGGTCACCGCCCACGCCAAGGGCTTGGTGATCGAGGCCCGCCTCGACAAGGGCCGCGGCCCGGTGGCCACGGTGCTGGTGCAGTCCGGCACGCTGAAGGTCGCCGACATCGTGCTGGCCGGCCAGACCTATGGCCGCGTGCGTGCCATGCTCGACGAAACCGGCCGCCCGGCCAAGGAAGCCGGCCCCTCGATCCCGGTCGAGATCCAGGGCCTGACCGAGGTGCCGCAGGCCGGCGACGAGTTCATGGTGCTGACCGACGAGCGCCGTGCGCGCGAGATCGCCACCTACCGCGCCGGCAAGTTCCGCAACACCAAGCTGGCCAAGCAGCAGGCCGCCAAGCTGGAGAACATGTTCGCCGACATCGGCGCCGGCGAGGTCAAGACCCTGCCCATCATCGTCAAGGCCGACGTGCAGGGCTCGCAGGAGGCGCTGGCCACCTCGCTGCTCAAGCTCTCGACCGACGAGATCAAGGTGCAGCTGGTGTACGCGGGCGTCGGCGGCGTCAGCGAGTCCGACATCAACCTGGCGATCGCCTCCAAGGCGGTCGTGATCGGCTTCAACGTGCGCGCGGACGCCAATGCCCGCAAGCACGCCGAGTCCAACGACGTCGACATCCACTACTACAACATCATCTACGACGCCGTCGATGAGTTGAAAGCCGCGATGTCGGGCATGCTGGCGCCGGAGCGCCGCGAGGAAGTCATCGGCACCGCCGAGATCCGCACCGTGTTCGTGGCGACCAAGATCGGCACCATCGCCGGTTCCTACATCACCTCGGGCCAGGTCACGCGCAACGCGCATTTCCGCCTGCTGCGCGACAACGTGGTCATCTACACCGGCGAGATCGAGTCGCTCAAGCGACTCAAGGACGATGTCAAGGAAGTCAAGGAAGGCTTCGAGTGCGGTATCAAGCTGCGCAACTACAACGACATCAAGGAAGGCGACCAGCTCGAAGTCTTCGAGATCAAGGAAATCGCCCGGACCCTGTAAGAAAGAGTCCGCCCCCGGTCGGCAAGGCCGGGGGCCGGCTTCGATGCGATGCCCAAGAAAAGTACGACACCCAACCGCAGCTTCCGCGTGGCCGACCAGATCCAGCGCGATCTGACCGAGCTGATCGCGCGCGAGCTCAAGGACCCGCGCGTCGGCATGGTCACGCTGCAGGGCGTGGAAGTCACGCCCGACTACGCCCATGCCAAGGTCTATTTCAGCCTGCTCACCGGCGAGCCGGAGCAGACCGAGCTGGCGCTCAACCAGGCCGCCGGCTTCCTGCGCAACGGCCTGTTCAAGCGCCTGCACATCCACACCGTGCCGACGCTGCACTTCCACTTCGACCGCACGCCCGAGCGCGCGGCCGACATGAACGCGCTGATCGCCAAGGCCGTGGCCTCGCGTGGCAAGGACGAGGACTGATCTTTCCGTCCCGCCCGTGCCCAGGCATGGTTTTCGCGTTCCCCCTGGCGCGAGACCGAACCGAATGAAGGCTGGCCCGGGTGCCAGCCTTTCTTTTAGCCCTGTTTTCCCATCCATGAACACGCCCCGCGCCCCTCGCGCCCGCATCGTCCGCCGCCCCGTCCACGGGGTGCTGCTGCTCGACAAGCCCCTGGGCCTGTCGAGCAACGACGCCTTGCAGAAGGCGAAGTGGTTGCTGCGCGCCGAGAAAGCCGGCCATACCGGCACGCTGGACCCGCTGGCCACCGGCGCCTTGCCGCTGTGCTTCGGCGCGGCCACCAAGTTCAGCCAGTTGCACCTGGACGCCGACAAGCGCTACGAGGCCGTGGCGCGCCTGGGCGTGACCACCACCACCGGCGACGCCGAAGGCGAGGTGCTGGCCGAGCGCGCGGTGCCGGCGATCGACGCGGCCACGCTCGAACAGGTGCGCCAGCGTTTCCTGGGCCCCATTGAACAGGTGCCGCCCATGCATTCGGCGCTCAAGAAGGACGGCAAGGCGCTCTACGAATACGCCCGCGCCGGCATCGAGGTCGAGCGGCCGGCCCGCCGCGTGGTCATCCACGACCTGTGGCTGGGGCTGGAGACCTCGGCCGAGGGGCAGCCGCAATTGCGCATCCGCGTGTGCTGCAGCAAGGGCACCTACATCCGCACGCTGGGCGAGGACCTGGGCGCGGCGCTGGGCTGCGGCGCCCACCTGAGCCTGCTGCGCCGCGTGCAGACCGGCGACTTCGAGGTGGCCCGCGCGGTCACCCTGGCCGAGCTGGAGGCCATGCCCGAAGCCGCGCGGCTGGCGGCGCTGTTGCCCGTGGAGGCCTTGCTGGGGCAACATCGGCCTGTCATCCTGGAGGCGCAGGATGCCGGGCGCTTCCTCAGCGGCCTGCGCCGGCGCGTCACGCTGGCCGATGCGCCCTTGGTGCAGGTGTGGGGCGAGGCGCCGCGCGCCTTGCTGGGCACCGGCCATGTGCGTGGCGGCGAGCTGATCCCGACGCGTCTGCTCAGTCCGGTCGAAGTCGGCCAGATTATCCAGCAGCAGGCCTCGGTGGCGGCGGCGGTGGCCGGGCAGGGCCGCGAAAGCGCCGAGCCGCCCCGGCGCTACGACAAGTGCGAGGCGCCTGAACGGGCCTGACCCACAGCGCGACCTTTTATCCTTTTTTGGCTGGCGAGCCCCCGTGCGGCCTGCCCTGACTTTTGAAAACGAGTGAATCCATGAGCAAACAAATCCGCAACATCGCGATCATCGCCCACGTCGACCACGGCAAGACGACCATGGTGGACCAGTTGCTGCGCCAGTCCGGAACCTTCGCCGACCACGAGAAGGTGGTCGACACGGTGATGGACAACAACGCCATCGAACGCGAGCGCGGCATCACCATCCTGGCCAAGAACTGCGCCGTGAGCTGGGAAGGCACGCACATCAACATCGTCGACACCCCCGGCCACGCGGACTTCGGCGGTGAAGTCGAACGCGCGCTGTCCATGGTCGACGGCGTGGTGCTGCTGATCGACGCCCAGGAAGGCCCGATGCCGCAGACCCGCTTCGTCACCAAGAAGGCGCTGGCCCTGGGCCTCAAGCCCATCGTGGTGGTCAACAAGGTCGACAAGCCCGGCGCCAACCCGGACAAGGTCGTCAACGCCGCCTTCGACCTGTTTGACAAGCTCGGCGCCAACGACGAGCAGCTCGACTTCCCGGTGGTCTACGCCTCCGGCATCAACGGCTGGACCTCGCTGGAGGAAGGCACGCCCGGCGAGCAGTGGGGCCCCGACATGTCGGCGCTGTTCAACACCATCCTCAAGCACGTGCCGCCGCAGCAAGGCGACGCCAGCGCGCCGCTGCAACTGCAGATCTCGGCGCTGGACTTCTCCACCTTCGTCGGCCGCATCGGCGTCGGCCGCATCAGCCAAGGCACCATCAAGCCCGGCCAGGACGTGCTGGTGGCCGAAGGCCCGGACGGCAAGACGATCAAGGGCCGCATCAACCAGGTGCTGACCTTCCAGGGCCTGGACCGCGTGCAGGTCACCGAAGCCGGCCCGGGCGACATCGTGCTGATCAACGGCATTACCGACATCGGTATCGGCGTGACCGTGACCGACCCGGCCAACCCACAGCCGCTGCCCATGCTCAAGGTCGATGAGCCGACGCTGACCATGAACTTCTGCGTCAACACCAGCCCGCTGGCCGGCCGCGAAGGCAAGTTCGTCACCAGCCGCCAGCTGTGGGACCGCCTGCAGAAGGAACTGCAGCACAACGTCGCCCTGCGCGTCAATGAAACCGACGAGGAAGGCGTGTTCGAGGTCATGGGCCGGGGTGAACTGCACCTGACCATCCTGCTGGAGAACATGCGCCGCGAAGGCTACGAGCTGGCCGTCTCCAAGCCGCGCGTGGTGTTCAAGGACATCGACGGCGTGCGCCACGAGCCGATCGAACTGGTCACCGCCGACATCGAGGAAGGCCACCAGGGCGGCGTCATGCAGGCGCTGGGCGAACGCAAGGGCGAGCTGGTCAACATGGAGCCGGACGGCCGTGGCCGCGTGCGCCTGGAATACCGCATCCCGGCGCGCGGCCTGATCGGCTTCACCAACGAGTTCCTGAACCTGACGCGCGGTTCCGGCCTGATCAGCAACATCTTCGAAGGCTACGAGCCGCACAAGGGCGACATCGGCGGCCGCAAGAACGGCGTGCTGATCTCGATGGACGACGGCGAGATCTTCACCTACGCGCTGGGCAAGCTCGATGACCGTGGCCGCATGTTCGTCAAGGCCAACGATCCGGTGTACGAAGGCATGATCGTCGGTATCCACAGCCGCGACAACGACCTGGTGGTCAACGCCACGCGCACCAAGCAGCTCACCAACTTCCGCGTCAGCGGCAAGGAAGACGCGATCAAGATCACGCCGCCGATCGACCTCACGCTGGAATACGGCGTCGAGTTCATCGAGGACGACGAGCTGGTCGAGATCACGCCCAAGAGCGTGCGCCTGCGCAAGCGCCACCTGACCGAAAACGAGCGCAAGCGCGCCTCCCGCGCTTGATCCCTGCGACAGCCTCTCGCCCTTGACGGGACAGGCGGACGGGCTGCAGCCCGTCCGCCTTTTTTACATCCGCACATGAAAACACCCAAACCGCAGGCGCCGGACACCGCGCCGCGCCGCCTGCCCAAACCGGCTGGTGCCACCGTGCCGCGCTTTACCGTGCACGAAGTCGAGACGACCGGCAGCGTGACCCTGCCCTCGGGCAACGCAGCCGTGGCCTTGCGCTGGCAAGCCGCCGACGGCGCGTGGCATGACGTGCTGTGGCATGCCGAAAACGGCGCTGCCGCGCCACGCCGCGTGGTCCAGGCCGATGACCAGTTCAGCGCCGACGCCGCCTACCGGCTGGCCTGCGAGGGCACGGCCCTGCTGTGGACGGGCGACTTTCACAACGCCCGGCAACTGCTGCAGGCGCTGGCGCGGCGCTTCGACGCGCCGCCGCGCGGCCGCCGCAAGGCCGAAGCGCCCTTGCCCTATCCGCAGCGCTTCCACCGCTACCGCATGGCGCAAGCCCAGCGCGCGCGCGTGCTGGGCCAGTTGCTGGTGCCGCTGCAGGCCGACCACACCATCGCCTTGCGCCGCGCGCCCGACGTGCG
>JASGEH010000058.1:0-6257 GCA_047606565.1 Comamonas sp. | reverse complement strand
TCCTGGGCGCGCGCCGGCGGGCCGCGCGCGCCACCGGCCTGCGCCTGCGCGGCGGGCGGCTGGAGGCCGTCGAGACCGACCAGGGCGAGATCCCCTGCCAGGCCGCCGTGCTGGCCGCCGGCGCCTGGTCGGCCCGCCTGGCGGCGCAGGCCGGCGACCGCGTCTGCCTGGACACCGAGCGCGGCTACCACGTCATGCTCGACCTACGCCCCGCCCACGATCACGACGGCGGCCGGCCAGCCGTGCCCGGCCCGCGCACGCCGACCATGGTGATGGACCGCAAGCTCATCGTCCACCAGATGGACCATGGCCTGCGCGTGGCCGGCCAGGTCGAGATCGCCGGGCTGCAGGCCGCGCCCGACTGGCGCCGCGCCGCCATCCTGCGCGAGCACCTGTTCGCGCTCTACCCGGCGCTGCCGCGCGCCGCGCTGGAGGCCGGCGCCGTCTCCTGGATGGGCCGCCGCCCCAGCACGCCCGACGGCCTGCCCTGCATCGGCCCCGCCAGCGCCAGCCCCGACGTGATCCACGCCTACGGCCACGGCCACGTCGGCCTGACCGGCTCGGCGCGCACCGGCCGCGTGGTGGCGCAGTTGCTGGCCGGACAGGCGCCGGAGATCGACCTGGCGCCGTTCAGCCCGCAGCGCTGGCGGGGCTGACGGGAACGGACAGGGCGAACGGAACCGACAGCGCTGAGGCAGCGGGCGCGGAAGCGGACTACACTCGCGGCCAGCCTTTCCACTGCCCTCGCCACTGCCTTCGGGTTTCGCTCGCCGCCATGTCCGCTGTCTTCAATTTCACCTTCGTGCCCTGGTTCCGCTCGGTCGCGCCCTACATCCACATGCACCGGGGCAAGACCTTCGTGGTCGGCCTCACGGGCGAGGCGATCGCGGCGGGCAAGCTGCCGGCCATCGCGCAGGATCTGGCACTGATCCAGAGCATGGGTGTCAAGATCGTGCTGGTGCATGGCTTTCGCCCACAGGTCAACGAGCAGTTGCGCGCCAAGGGCCACGAGCCGCTGTTCTCGAACGGCATGCGCATCACCGACAGCGTGGCGCTGGACTGTGCCCAGGAAGCCGCTGGCCAGTTGCGCTACGAGATCGAGGCCGCCTTCAGCCAGGGCCTGCCCAACACGCCCATGGCCGGGGCGACGGTGCGGGTGGTTTCGGGCAACTTCATCACGGCGCGGCCGGTGGGGGTGATCGACGGGGTCGATTTCAAGCATTCCGGCCTGGTGCGCAAGCTCGACACCGCCAGCATCCAGCGCAACCTCGACTTCGGCGCGCTGGTGCTGGTCTCGCCCTTCGGCTTCTCGCCGACCGGCGAGGCCTTCAACCTGAACATGGAGGAGGTGGCGACCTCTGTCGCGACGGCGCTGCAGGCCGACAAGCTGATCTTCCTGACCGAGATCCCCGGCATCCGCACCGCCCACGACCAGCCCGAGTCCGATGACAACCCAATCGACACCGAGCTGCCGCTGGACGCCGCCGAGAAGCTGCTGACGGCACTGCCGCAGGCGCAATCGCCCACCGACACCGGCTTCTACCTGCAGCACTGCGTCAAGGCCTGCAAGGGCGGAGTCGAGCGCAGCCACATCCTGCCATTCGCCGTGGACGGCGCGCTGCTGCTCGAAATCTACGTGCACGACGGCATCGGCACCATGGTGGTCGACGAGAAGCTGGAGAGCCTGCGCGAGGCCTCGGTGGACGACATCGGCGGCATCCTGCAGCTGATCGAGCCGCTGGAGAAGGACGGCACGCTGGTCAAGCGCAGCCGCACCGAGATCGAGCGCGACATCGCCCAGTACACCGTCATCGAGCACGACGGCGTGATCTTCGGCTGCGCCGCGCTCTACCCCTACCCCGAGGCGCGCACCGGCGAGATGGCCGCGCTGACGGTATCCTCGGCGGTGCAGTCGCAGGGCGATGGCGAGCGCATCCTCAAGCGCATCGAGCAGCGCGCCAAGGCGCTTGGCCTGGAGACGCTGTTCGTGCTGACCACGCGCACCATGCACTGGTTCATCAAGCGCGGCTTCCAGCCGGTCGACCCGGACTGGCTGCCCGAGGCGCGCAAGCGCAAGTACAACTGGGAACGGCGCTCGCAGGTCCTGGTCAAGAAGCTGAACTGACGGCCCCGGCGAGCGTCAGGGCTGGCATGCACGGCTTCAGGGCATGCCGGGCATTTTCATGCATATTCACTGCAACTGGACCGAGTCCGTCACCGTCACAGTGACGGTCGCCTGGCCGGCCTCCACCGGCACCGGCGCGTCGTCCAGCCGGGCCGCCGACATCGCCACCCTGCGCGGGCGCGGGGCGTAGCCGCCCTCGGCGCCGGCGCCGGCGCCGACGCTGACCGCGCGCAGGCTGTAGAAACCCGGCCGGCCGCTTTCTTGTCAGAGAAACCCGCATTCTTTGGACACACCTCCCGAGCTTGCCGCACCATGGGAGCCGATTCCGGAAACTTCCCGCTTCCGCGCAGTTCCAAGTCCATCGTCTCAAGCCCGTTTATTGCTTGGCGAAACTGTCTTCTGCCCCAGCCGGACAGCCAAGAACACCCACAACACCTCTCTATGCCTTCTGCCCCACCCCGTGCCGACAAGATCGCCATCGTCGACAACGACCCTCGCGCCGCCGAATCGCTGCGCCGCTACCTGAGCCAGGAAGGCTTTTCCGTGGTCCTCGCCGAAGACGGCGCCGCCCTCAACCGCCTGCTCCAGCGCGAAAGCGTGGACCTGGTCGTACTGGAGCTGCTGCTGCCGTCCGAGGACGGCCTGTCGATCTGCCGCCGCCTGCGCGGCAACGAGGACGCCACGCCCATCATCATGGTCTCGACCAAGAGCGAGGACATCGATCGCATCGTCGGCCTCGAAGTCGGCGCCGACGACTACCTGGGCAAGCCCTTCAATCCGCGCGAGTTGCTGGCCCGCATCAATGCCGTGCTGCGCCGGCGCCCGAAGCTGGAGGCGCCGGGCGCGCCCTCGTCGGCCCAGGAAGTGTTCACTTTCGGCCCTTACCAGTTCAACCTCGGCACGCGCATCCTGCTGCGCGATGACACCGAGATCGCGCTGACGACCGGCGAATACGCCATGCTCAAGGCCCTGGTGCGGCACCCGCGCCAACCGCTGACGCGCGAGAAGCTGGCCAAGCTGGCGCGCGGGCGCGAGTTCGACCCCTACGACCGCAGCCTGGACGTGCAGGTGTCGCGGCTGCGCAAGCTGATCGAGCCCGAACCGACCAGCCCGCGCTATATCCAGACCGTCTGGGGCATCGGTTACGTCTTCGTGCCCGACCAGAATACGCAATGAGCGACGGGGCTGGGCGCGCCACCGGCTCGCGCTATGCTTCATTCCTTTCTGTTCCCGAGCTCCAGCCTTGCCCCGTCCCGCGCCCGCCCTCCCGACCTTGGCCGCTCATCCGGCCGACACGACGGCAGCAGCCGGCCTGCCCAGCCCGTCCACGGACAGCACGGCAGCCCGGCTTGCAGTGAGCCATGAAGCGGACCGTGAGGTGGGCCGTGAGGTGGGCCGTGATGCGCCCCTGGATACGGCCCTCAGCGCCGAACTGGTGGCCGTGCTGGTCGCCGTCACCCAGGGCCACGCGCGCATCCTGACCACGCGCGACGGCCAGGCGCTGCCCAGCGGGCCTTTCGAGAGCACGCACCGCTCGCTGCAATCGGGCATGCGGGCCTGGGTGGAGTCGCAGACCCACCATCCAATCGGCTACATCGAACAGCTCTACACCTTCGCCGACGGCGACCGCGCGGCACTGGGCGAGCGAGTGATCTCGGTGAGCTACCTCGGCCTGACGCGCGAGTCCGCACCCACGTCCACGCTCACACCCACGCACGACACCCCCGCGACTCAAGCCGATGGCCGCGCCCAGTGGCGCGACTGGTACCGCTACTTCCCGTGGGAAGACCAGCGCCAGCCGCAGGCGCAGGCCCTGCTGGCACAGTACCTGGTGCCCGCGCTGCAGGCCTGGAGCCAGGCCGCGCCCGAGGCCGGCACGCGGCAGCGCCGCCGCATGCGCATCGACACCGCCTTCGGCCTGCAAGGCGCCGGCTGGAACGAGGATTTCATCCTCCAGCGCTACGAGCTGCTCTACGAGGCCGGCCTGGTAGCCGAGGCGGCGCGCACGCCCGGCCCGGCGGCAGCGCTGGCCTCGCCCTGGTCGGGCCAGCCGATGGCGCGCGACTTCCGGCGCATCCTGGCCACCGGCATCGCGCGGCTGCGCGCCAAGATCAAATACCGCCCAGTGGTCTTCGAGCTGATGCCCGACCAGTTCACGCTGCTGCAATTGCAGCAGAGCATCGAGGTGCTGGCCGGCCGCGGGCTGCACAAGCAGAACTTCCGCCGCCTGGTCGAGCAGCAGGCCCTGGTCGAGGAAACCGGCGCCTTCGCCAGCGGCAGCTCGGGACGGCCGGCCAAGCTGTTTCGCTTTCGCGACGGCGTGCTGCTCGAACGTGCCATCTCGGGCAGCAAGCTGCCGGTGGTGCCATGATGGCGCGGCCGAACGAAACCAACATCACCTCCCCACACTGCCCATGATCGTCGAAACCCTGCTGGCCGCCGTCCACATCACGGCCATCCTGACCCTGGTGGTCTTCATCGCCTCGTCGGCCGCGCTGTGCCGGCCCGAATGGTTCAATGGCGCCGCGCTCGAACGCCTGGCCCGCCTCGACCTGATCTACGGCCTGGCCGCCGCCGCCGTGCTGCTCAGCGGGCTGGCCCGGTCGTTCTGGGGCATGAAGGGCGCCGAGTGGTACTGGGGCAGCCCGCTGCTGCACCTCAAGCTCACGCTGTTCGTGGTCGTGGCGCTGCTGTCGCTGCAGCCCACGCTGGCGATCCGCCGCTGGCTCAAGGCCTTCCGCGCCGACGGCACGCTGCCGCCGGCCGAGGCCATCCTGCGCACGCGCCGGCAGATCATGCGGCAAGCGCACCTGATCCCGGTCATCGCCATCGTCGCCATCTTCATGGCGCGCGGCTGGTGGCACTGATGGCCGGGCGACGCCGCCGCGCGGCCCCGTAGAATCGCGCGACTATGCTATCCGTCAAACAAGATCTCCTGACCGCCCTGGCGCACGCGCTGGAGCAGCTCTCCCCCGGCGCCGGCGGCAAGGCCGCCTTCGAGTCCCCCAAGGCGGCCGAACACGGCGACTTCGCCTGCACCGCCGCCATGCAACTGGCCAAGCCGCTGCGCGCCAACCCGCGCCAGCTGGCGCAGGACCTGGTCGAGCGGCTGCGCCAGGCCCCGGCCTACGCGCAGTGGGTGGAGGCGCTGGAGATCGCCGGCCCCGGCTTCATCAACATCCGCCTCAAGCCCGCCGCCAAGCAGCAGATCGTGCGCGAGGTGCTGGCCGCCGGCGCGCGCTTCGGCTTCCAGCCCGACGCCGGAAAGCGCGTGCTGGTGGAATTCGTCTCGGCCAACCCGACCGGCCCGCTGCACGTCGGCCACGGCCGCCAGGCCGCGCTGGGCGATGCCATTTGCAAGCTGTTCGAGACACAGGGCTGGCAGGTGCACCGCGAGTTCTACTACAACGACGCCGGCGTGCAGATCGACACGCTGACCAAGAGCACACAGTTGCGCGCCAAGGGCTTCAAGCCCGGCGACGACTGCTGGCCGACCGACCCGGAGAACCCGGCGTCCAAGGCCTTCTACAACGGCGACTACATCCAGGACATCGCCCGCGACTTCCTGGCCAAGAAGACCGTCCAGGCCGACGACCGCGCCTTCACCGCCAACGGCGACGTGGAGGATTACGACAACGTGCGCCAGTTCGCCGTGGCCTACCTGCGCAACGAGCAGGACAAGGACCTGCAGGCCTTCAAGCTGCGCTTCGACCAGTACTACCTGGAGTCCAGCCTCTACACCAGCGGCCGCGTCCAGCAAACCGTCGACCGCCTGGTCGCCAACGGCCACACCTACGAGCGCGACGGCGCGCTGTGGCTGAAGTCCACCGACTACGGCGACGACAAGGACCGCGTCATGCGCAAGACCGACGGCGGCTACACCTACTTCGTGCCCGACGTGGCCTACCACATCGCCAAGTGGGAGCGCGGCTTCACCAAGGTCATCAACATCCAGGGCACCGACCACCACGGCACCATCGCCCGCGTGCGCGCCGGCCTGCAGGCCGCCGACGTCGGCATCCCGCAGGGCTATCCCGACTACGTGCTGCACACCATGGTGCGCGTGGTGAAGAACGGCGAGGAAGTGAAGATCAGCAAGCGCGCGGGCAGCTACGTCACGCTGCGCGACCTG
>JASGEH010000057.1:0-17821 GCA_047606565.1 Comamonas sp. | reverse complement strand
CCTGGACGGCGCCAAGCCACCGTTCCTGATCATGCACGGCAGCGCCGACAACCTGGTCTCGCCGGTGCAGAGCAAGCAGCTCTACGAGGCGCTGCGCGCCAAGGGCAGCAAGGTCGACTACGTGCTGGTCGAGGGCGCCAACCACGGCGACCTGCCCTGGTACCAGCCGGCGGTGATCGAGCGCATCGTCGGCTGGCTCAAGGCCACGCTGGGCGGGCCGGTCAAGGGCGCGGGCCAGGCGGCCAGCCCGGGCGCCAATCTCTGACGCTCCGAGCGAAAACACCGCCGTTCCCAAGGACAAAACCCCCCGGGCCTGGTTGGCCCGGGGGGTTTTGTCCTTGGGAGTGAGCACACCGGCTGCGCGCCGGCCACGCCTACTTGCGGGTCGGCGGAAGGTCCGTGCACGAACCGTGCGCGGCCTCGGCGGCCAGGCCCAGGCTTTCGCCCAGCGTGGGGTGCGGGTGGATGGTCTTGCCGATGTCGATCTCGTCGGCGCCCATCTCGATGGCCAGCGCGATCTCGCCGATCATGTCGCCCGCATGCGTGCCGACGATGCCGCCGCCCAGGATGCGATGGGTCTCCGCGTCGAACAGCAGCTTGGTGAAGCCTTCGTCGCGGCCATTGGCGATCGCGCGGCCCGAGGCGTTCCAGGGGAACAGGCCCTTCTTGACCTTGATGCCCTGCGCCTTGGCCTGGTCTTCCGTCAGGCCGACCCACGCCACTTCGGGGTCGGTGTAGGCCACGCTGGGGATGACGCGCGCATCGAACACGCTGGCGGCCAGTTCCTTGTCGCCCTTGATCTCGCCGGCGATGACCTCGGCGGCCACGTGCGCCTCGTGCACCGCCTTGTGCGCCAGCATGGGCTGGCCGACCACGTCGCCGATGGCGAAGATGTGCGGCACGTTGGTGCGCAGCTGGATGTCGACCGGGATGAAGCCGCGGTCGGTCACCGTCACGCCCGCCTTGTCTGCACCGATCTTCTTGCCGTTGGGCGTGCGGCCCACGGCTTGCAGCACCAGGTCGTAGACCTGCGGCTCCTTCGGCGCGCCCTCGCCCTCGAAAGTCACCTCGATGCCCTGCTCGGTGGCCTTGGCGCCCACCGTCTTGGTCTTGAGCATGACGTTGTCGAAGCGCCCGGCGTTGAACTTCTGCCAGACCTTGACCAGGTCGCGGTCGGCGCCTTGCATCAGGCCGTCGAGCATCTCGACCACGTCCAGGCGCGCGCCCACGGTACTGCTGTAGACGGTGCCCATTTCCAGGCCGATGATGCCGCCGCCCACGATCAGCATGCGCTTGGGGCGGATGTCCAGCGCCAGCGCGCCGGTGGAGTCCACCACGCGCGGGTCGTCGGGCAGGAAGGGCAGGCGCACGGCCTGCGAGCCGGCGGCGATGATGGCGTTCTTGAACGCCACCACCTTCTTGGCGCCGGTCTTCTCCTGCGCGTCGCCCACCGTCTCGTCCACCTCCAGGTGATGCGTGCCCACGAACGAGCCGTAGCCGCGCAGCACCGTCACCTTGCGCATCTTGGCCATGGCGGCCAGGCCGCCGGTGAGCTTGCCGATGACCTTGTCCTTGTGCGTGCGCAGCTTGGTCAGGTCCACCTCGGGCTCGCCGAAGGCCACGCCGACGTCGGCGAAGTGCTTGACCTCGTCCATCACGGCGGCCACGTGCAGCAGCGCCTTCGACGGAATGCAGCCGACGTTCAGGCAGACGCCGCCGAGCGTCTTGTAACGCTCGACCAGCACCACCTTCAGCCCCAGGTCGGCGGCGCGGAAGGCGGCCGAATAGCCGCCCGGGCCGCCGCCGATGACGACCACGTCGGCCTCGACATCGACCGCGCCCGCGTAGGACGCGCCGGCCGGCGCCGGAGCGGATGCCGGGGATACCGCTGCCGGAGCCGGGGCCGCAGCAGGAGCCGGAGCGGCAGCAGCGGGTGCGGGCGCAGGCGTGGGTGCGGCCGCGCCTTCGGCCTCGACCGTCAGCAGCACGCTGCCTTCGGCCACCTTGTCGCCGACCTTGACCTGCAGCGCCTTGACGACGCCCGCGTGCGAGGAGGGAATTTCCATCGAGGCCTTGTCGCTCTCGACGGTGATCAGGGACTGCTCGGCGGCGATGGTGTCGCCCACGCTCACCAGCACCTCGATGACGCTGACCTCGGCGAAATCGCCGATGTCCGGAACCTTGACTTCTATCGTTGCCATGTCGTCGTCCTCCGCTTAGACCAGCACGCGGCGGAAGTCCGCCAGCACCTGGGCCAGATAGGCGTTGAAGCGGGCGGCGGCGGCGCCGTCGATGACGCGGTGGTCATACGACAGCGACAGCGGCAGGATCAGGCGCGGCACGAAGGCCTTGCCGTCCCACACCGGCTGGAAGCTGGACTTGCTGACACCCAGGATCGCCACTTCGGGCGCGTTGATGATGGGCGTGAACGAGGTGCCACCGATGCCGCCCAGCGACGAGATCGAGAAGTTGCCACCCGTCATCTCAGCGGGCCCCAGCTTGCCGTCGCGCGCCTTGCCGGCCAGTTCGCCCATTTCCTTGGCGATCTGCGAAATGCTCTTGGCATCGGCGTTCTTGATCACCGGCACCACCAGCCCGTTGGGCGTGTCGGCCGCGAAGCCGACGTTGTAGTACTTCTTGTAGACCAGGTCGTCGCCGTCGAGGCTGGCGTTGAACTCCGGGAATTTCTTGAGCGCGGCCACCACGGCCTTGATCAGGAAGGCCAGCATGGTGAACTTGACGCCGGACTTGGACTTCTCGGCTTCCTTGTTGAGCTGCACGCGCAGTTCTTCGAGCGCCGTGATGTCGGCCACGTCGTTGTTGGTGACATGCGGGATCTGCACCCAG
Source organism: Comamonas sp. (assembly GCA_047606565.1). Lineage (GTDB taxonomy): Bacteria > Pseudomonadota > Gammaproteobacteria > Burkholderiales > Burkholderiaceae_C > Comamonas_F. Next base: position 14,974 of record JASGEH010000057.1, on the reverse strand, counting down.
TTGCGGTGCAGGTTGGCGCCCGAGATCTTCTTGATGCGCGACAGCGCCTTGCGCTCGACCGTGCCGAACTTCTCGAAATCGACCTTGGGCCAGGGCAGCAGGTTGAGACCGCCACCGCCCGCACCCGCACCCGCGCCGGCAGCAGGCGTCTTGGCTGCGGCGGCCTGGGTCTGCGCGGTACCGGCCATCACGGCCTTGGTGAAGTTCTGGATGTCGGCATGGGTGATGCGGCCCTTGTCGGCCGTGCCCTTGACCTCGGCCAACGGCACGCCCAGCTCGCGCGCGAACTTGCGCACCGAGGGCGAGGCCAGCGGCAGCTTGCCGCTGGGTGCGACGGTGGGCTGGTGCTCGGGCAGCTTGGCCGGCTCGGCCTTGGCGGCGGCGACAGCGGGCGCTGCCACCGATGCGGCGGCAGGCACGGCCGCCGCTGCGGCAGCCGCCGGAGCCGGGGCGGCAGCGGCCTGGCCTTGCACGATGGCCAGCAGGTCGCCGATGTTGATCTTGTCGCCCAGCTTGACCTTGAGCTCCTTGATCACGCCGGCGCTGCTCGACGGGATTTCCATCGAGGCCTTGTCGCTCTCGACGGTGACCAGCGACTGTTCGACCTTGATGGTGTCGCCCACCTTGACGAAGACCTCGATGACCTCGACGTCCTTGAAGTCGCCGATGTCGGGCACCTTGACCTCGATGTCAGCGGCCGGGGCGGCCGATACAACCGGCGCGGCCACCGGGGCCGCAGCAGCGGGCGCGGGTGCCACAGCGGGCGTGGCTGCGGGCGCCGGGGCGGCAGCGCCCTCGCCTGCGGCCTCGACGATCAGCAGCAGCGAGCCTTCGTTGACGGTGTCGCCCACCTTGATCTTGACCTCCTGGACGACACCGGCCGTGCTGGAGGGGATCTCTATCGAGGCCTTGTCGCTCTCGACGGTGACGAGGGATTGTTCGACGCTGATGGTGTCACCGGGTTTGACCAGAATTTCGATGACGGCCACGTCCTTGAAGTCGCCGATGTCCGGGACTTTGACTTCTACCTGTGCCATGGATGCTGTCTCCGTAGGGCTTGAAGCGGTTTGGACCCCCGGCGGGCGGGCGCGCCGCCGGGATCGTGAGAGAAGATGGGGAAGCGCGCCGCCGCCACACGGGCGGCGGCAACGGCGATCAGGCGTACAGCGGGTTGATCTTGTCGACCGCGATGCCGTACTTCTGGATCGCCTCGGCGACCTTGGCCTGCGGCAGCTTGCCCTCGTCGGCCAGGCTCTTGAGCGCGGCCACCACGATGTAGTGGCGGTTGATCTCGAAGTGCGCGCGCAGCTTGGTGCGGAAGTCGCTGCGGCCGAAGCCGTCGGTGCCCAGCACCTTGTAGTCGCGGCCCTTGGGGATGAAGGCGCGGATCTGCTCGGCGTAGTTCTTCATGTAGTCGGTCGACGCCACCACCGGGCCTTCGTGGCCCTGCAACTGCTGGGTGACGAAGGGCACGCGCGGCGTCTCGGTCGGGTGCAGCAGGTTCCAGCGCTCGACGTCCTGGCCGTCACGCGTGAGCTCGTTGAAGCTCGGGCAGCTCCAGACGTTGGCGGCCACGCCCCAGTCGTCGGCCAGCAACTGGCGCGCCGCGATCGATTCGCGCAGGATGGTGCCCGAGCCCAGCAGGTTGACGCGCAGCGCGTCGCCGCTGGCGGCCTGGCCCTCTTCGAGCAGGTACATGCCCTTGATGATCTGCGCCTCGGTGCCGGGCTTGAGGCCGGGCTGGCCGTAGTTCTCGTTGAGCAGCGTGATGTAGTAGAAGACGTTTTCCTGCTTCTCGACCATGCGCTTCATGCCGTCTTGCATGATGACGGCGACTTCGTGCGCGAAGGTCGGGTCGTAGCTGATGCAGTTGGGGATGGTGCCGGCCAGGATGTGGCTGTGGCCGTCCTCGTGCTGCAGGCCTTCGCCGTTGAGCGTGGTGCGCCCGGAGGTGCCGCCCAGCAGGAAGCCGCGCGCCTGCATGTCGCCGGCCGCCCAGGCCAGGTCACCGATGCGCTGGAAGCCGAACATCGAGTAGTACACGTAGAACGGGATCATGATGCGGTTGTTCGTCGAGTACGACGTCGCCGCGGCGATCCAGGACGACATGCCGCCCGCTTCGTTGATGCCTTCCTGCAGGATCTGGCCGGCCTTGTCTTCCTTGTAGTACATCACCTGGTCCTTGTCGACCGGGGTGTAGAGCTGGCCCTTGGGGTTGTAGATGCCGATCTGGCGGAACAGCCCTTCCATGCCGAAGGTGCGCGCCTCGTCGACCAGGATGGGCACCACGCGCGGGCCGATGGCCTTGTCGCGCAGCAGCTGCGTCAGGAAGCGCACATAGGCCTGGGTGGTGGAGATTTCGCGACCCTCGGCGGTCGGGTCGGTGATCGCCTTGAAGGTCTCGAGCGCGGGCACCGTGAACTGCTCGTCGGCCTTGACGCGGCGGTGCGGCAGGTAGCCGCCCAGGGCCTTGCGGCGCTCGTGCAGGTACTTCATCTCCGGCGTGTCGTCGGACGGGCGGTAGAACGGCACGTCGGCCAGCTTGTCGTCGGGGATCGGGATGCCGAAGCGGTCGCGGAAGTAGCGGATGTCCTCATCGGCCAGCTTCTTGGTCTGGTGCGCGGTGTTCTTGCCCTCGCCGCTCTTGCCCATGCCATAGCCCTTGACGGTCTTGACCAGCAGCACGGTCGGCTGGCCCTTGGTCTTGACGGCCTTGTCGAAGGCGGCGTAGACCTTGTACGGGTCGTGGCCGCCACGGCGCAGCGCCCAGATCTCGTCGTCGCTCAGGTGCTCGACCATCTTGAGCAGTTCGGGATCGCGGCCGAAGAAGTGCTTGCGCACGAAGGCACCGTCATTGGCCTTGAAGGCCTGGTAGTCGCCATCGAGCGTCTCCATCATGACCTTGCGCAGGATGCCCTTCTTGTCCTTGGCCAGCAGCGGATCCCAGTTGCTGCCCCACAGCAGCTTGATCACGTTCCAGCCAGCGCCACGGAACTCGCCTTCGAGCTCCTGGATGATCTTGCCGTTGCCGCGCACCGGGCCGTCGAGGCGCTGCAGGTTGCAGTTGACCACGAACACCAGGTTGTCCAGACCTTCGCGCGCAGCCAGGCCGATGGCGCCCAGGCTTTCGGGCTCGTCCATCTCGCCGTCGCCCAGGAAGGCCCAGACCTTGCGCTCGGCCGTGTCGGCGATGCCGCGCGCGTGCAGGTACTTGAGGAAGCGCGCCTGGTAGATCGCCATCAGCGGACCCAGGCCCATGGAGACGGTCGGGAACTGCCAGAACTCGGGCATCAGCTTGGGGTGCGGGTAGCTGGAGAGACCCTTGCCATCGACTTCCTGGCGGAAGTTGAGCAACTGGTCCTCACTCAGGCGGCCTTCGAGGTAGGCGCGCGCATAGACGCCGGGCGACGAGTGGCCCTGGATGTAGAGCAGGTCGCCGCCGTGCTTGCCGCCGTTGTCGGTGTCGTCGGCATGCCAGAAGTGGTTGAAGCCGGCCGCGAACATGTGCGCCAGCGAGGCGAAGGAGGAGATGTGGCCGCCCAGGTCGCCGCCGTCCTCGGGGTGCAGCCGGTTGGCCTTGACCACCATGGCCATCGCGTTCCAGCGCATGTAGGCGCGCAGCCGGCCTTCGAGCTCCAGGTTGCCGGTCGTGCGGGCCTCGTCCTGCGGTTCGATGGTATTGACGTAGCCGGTGTTGGCCGAGTAAGGCAGGTCGATGCCCTGCTGGCGGCCTTCTTCCAGCAACTGCTCGATCAGGAAATGCGCGCGCTCGCGGCCTTCGGCCTGAATCACCGCGGCCAAGGCATCCAGCCACTCGCGGGTTTCTTGGCTATCGGTATCTTGCGCGCTCAGGCCGGTGTTTTGATCAGGCTGTGCCGACATGGACTGTCTCCTTGGGGACGGGCGGTTGTGGGTGAGAGATTAGCCGCCGAGTGTCGCACAGTTTTTTGGATGATTTCCAAAGCATGAACTTGAAACCCACAATGTGAAATTGCTGCTTGGCAGCATTGCGACACCTGGGCCAGCCTCCGCCACCACCTACACTTGCGGCCATGCCCAAGAAGATATCCGAGCTGGCGCCAGCACAATTGGCGACCGCGGCCAAAAGCAGCATCGACCGTTGGTGGGGACAGCAATCGGCCGCGCGCCAGGACCGCCTCATGGTGTTGGCGCCGCTGGGTGCGGTGCTGGTTTTCCTGGCCGCAATTTCGGCGGCCTTTTTCTATTTGCGCGCCGAGGAAATCTCACGCGGGCAGGAAACCGTGGTGCGCGACGTGGAGACCATGCGCCAGCAGATCCGGCTGCGCCTGGTCGAACAGCAGGAGCAGTTCGTGCGCACGGCGCGCGCGCTGGCCAGCCCCGGTGCCCATGCCAGCGGCCACCCCGGCGCCCCGGCCGCCCGCGCGGACTTCTTGCGCGAGCAGGCGCAGGCCTACGCCGCCAAATACCCCGAGATCCAGAGCGTGCTGTGGATCGACGGCCAACGCGACGTCCAGGCCGGCTTCGTCGCCTACAGCACGCGCGCCTACGGCCAGACGCTCGAAGACATCGCCGCGCTGCCGCAGACCGTGGCCACGCAAGACAGCGTGCAGTCCCTGCGCCAGCCGGTCTACTCGCGCGCCTACCGCAGCCGCCCCGACGTCAACCTGTGGACCCTGCAGTTGCAGATCCCGGTCATCGAGGGCGGCGTGGCCACCGGCGCGGTGCTGGTCGAATACGCCATCGAGCGCATGCTGCCCTTCTCGGTGCAGGGCGACGTGGGCACGCGCTACGCCATCACCCTGCTCGACGACGAGGACCATGTGCTGGCTGGTGCGGCGATTCCGGCCAGCGCGCGCTCGATGCTGCCATGGATCAACCCGACCAGTGAATACACCGCGCCGGTCTACCCGGTCGGCCCCCGGCTGCAGGTGCGCGCGCAGATGTACCGTACCTCGCTCAACGTGGTCGGCAGCGGCCTGTTCTGGATGGTCTGCGCGCTCAGCGCCCTGACGGTCTGGATGCTGCTGGCCAACTGGCGCCACATGCGCCGGCGCCTGCAGGCGCAGCGCGCGCTGATCGCCGAGACCAACTTCCGCCGCGCCATGGAGAACTCCATGCGCATCGGCCTGCGCGCCATGGACATGCTCGGGCGCATCAGCTACGTCAACCCTGCCTTCTGCCAGATGACCGGCTGGAGCGAGAGCGAGCTGGTCGGCCAGACCGCCCCCTTCCCGCACTGGCCCGACGAAGACCGCGAGCAACTCAGCGCGCGCCTGCAAGACGAACTGGGCGGCCACTTCAGCCCGGGCGGCTTCCAGGTGCGCGTCAAGCGCAAGAACGGCACGCTGTTCGACGCCCGCATGTACGTCTCGCCGCTGATCGACCCGCAGGGTCAGCAAGGCGGCTGGATGACCTCGATGACCGACATCACCGAGCCCAACCGCATCCGCGAGCAACTCTCCGCCTCCTACCAGCGCTTCACCACCGTGCTGGAGGCGCTCGACGCCTCGGTCTCGGTGGCGCCGCTGGGCAGCACCGAGCTGCTGTTCGCCAACAAGCTCTACCGCCAGTGGTTCGGCACCCAGACCCAGGGCCACCTCGGCATGGTCGCGCAAGCCGGCATGATGGGCGCCAGCGGCACCGACGACCCGCTCGACGAAGTCGACAGCCTGGCCGGCCTGCCCACCGACGAGCTGACCTCCGCCCAGAGCGGCAGCGCCGAGATCTACGTGGCCGAACTCGACAAGTGGCTGGAAATCCGCTCGCGCTACCTGAGCTGGGTCGACGGCCGGCTGGCGCAGATGGTGATCGCCTCCGACATCACCACCCGCCGCCACGCCGAGGAACAGGCCGCGCGCCAGGCCGAGCGCGCCGAGTCGGCCAACCGCCTCATCACCATGGGCGAAATGGCCTCGTCCGTGGCGCACGAGCTCAACCAGCCGCTGGCCGCCATCTCCAACTACTGCAACGGCATGCTCTCGCGCCTGCGCAGCCAGACGCTGCGCGAGGAAGACCTGCTCAAGGCGCTGGAGAAAACCGCGCACCAGGCGCACCGCGCCGGGCAGATCATCCAGCGCATCCGCACCTTCGTCAAACGCAGCGAGCCCAACCGCACGCTCGCCAACGTCGACGTCATCGTCGCCGAAGCTCTGGAGCTCGCCGAGCTGGAGCTGCGCCGCCGCAACGTGCGCCTCAACCACTACGTGGCCGCGCGGCTGCCGCGCGTCATGGCCGACCCGATCCTGATCGAGCAGGTGCTCATCAACCTCATCAAGAACGCCGGCGAGGCCATCGACCAGGCCGGCCGCCCCAGCACCCGGCGCAACGTCGAGCTGCGCGTGATCCCGCGCCAGATCGAGGGCAAGGACGCCATCGAGTTCTCGGTGCAGGACTCCGGCCCCGGCCTGCCGCAGGAAATCCGCGCCCAGATCTTCGACGCCTTCTTCACCACCAAGAAGGAAGGCATGGGCATCGGCCTCAAGCTCTGCCGCACCATCGTCGAGTCCCACCAGGGACGGTTGCAAGCTGAAAATATTTACAATGGGCCGGACATCATCGGCAGCCGCTTCAGCTTCTGGATCCCGGTGGCCGATGCCATGCATTTAGATGACACAGAAGAAAGCGAGACAGACACATGAGCGCAATCCCCAAGAAAGGCACCATCTACGTCGTCGACGACGACGAGGCCGTGCGTGACTCGCTGCAGTGGCTGCTCGAGGGCAAGGACTACCGCGTGCGCTGCTTCGACTCGGCCGAGAGCTTCCTCTCGCGCTACGACCCGCGCGAAGTCGCCTGCCTGCTGGTCGACATCCGCATGGACGGCATGAGCGGCCTGGAACTGCAGGACAAGCTCATCGAGCGCAAGTCGCCGCTGCCCATCGTCTTCATCACCGGCCACGGCGACGTGCCCATGGCCGTCGACACCATGAAGAAGGGCGCGCTCGACTTCATCCAGAAGCCCTTCAAGGAAGACGAACTCGCCGCCCTGGTCGAGCGCATGCTCGACGTCGCCCGCGACGCCTTCGCCCACCACCAGCAGGCCGCCAGCCGCGACGCCCTGCTCTCCAAGCTCACCGGCCGCGAATCGCAGGTGCTCGAACGCATCGTCGCCGGCCGCCTCAACAAGCAGATCGCCGACGACCTCAACATCAGCATCAAGACCGTGGAAGCGCACCGCGCCAACATCATGGAAAAGCTGGGCGCCAACACCGTCGCCGACCTGCTCAAGATCGCCCTGGGACAGGCCGGCAAAGCCTGAGAACCTGTCACCCCCACGGCCCCCGCCGCCCGCAGCAACCCTGAACCAGACTGCGGGCGTTTTCTTTTTCCGCTCCCCGCCTCCTCCGTCCGCTCCCGCATGACCGCCCAACTCATCAACGGCAACCAACTCGCCGCCCAGATCCGCACCGAAGTCGCCCAGCGCGCCGCCGCCCTCAAGGCCCGTGGCATCACGCCCGGCCTGGCCGTCGTCCTCGTCGGCGACAACCCCGCCTCGCAGGTCTACGTGCGCAACAAGGTCAAAGCCTGCCAGGACAACGGCCTGCACTCCGTCCTGGAGAAATACGACGCCGACCTCAGCGAAGCCGCCCTGCTCGCTCGCGTCGAGGCGCTCAACAACGACCCCGCCATCCACGGCATCCTGGTGCAACTGCCCCTGCCCGCCCACATCGACGCCCAGAAAATCATCGAAGCCATCTCGCCCGCCAAGGACGTCGACGGCTTCCACATCGCCAGCGCCGGCGCCCTCATGACTGGCACCCCCGGCTTCTGGCCCTGCACGCCCTACGGCTGCATGAAGATGATCGAAAGCATCGGCTACGACCTGCGCGGCAAACACGCCGTCGTCATCGGCCGCAGCAACATCGTCGGCAAACCCATGGCCCTGATGCTGCTGCAAAAGAACGCCACCGTCACCATCTGCCACAGCGCCACGCAAGACCTCAAGGCCCAGACCCTGCAAGCCGACGTCATCGTCGCCGCCGTCGGCAAGCGCAACGTCCTCACCGCCGACATGGTCAAGCCCGGCGCCGTCGTCATCGACGTCGGCATGAACCGCGACGCCAACGGCAAGCTCTGCGGCGACGTCGACTTCGACGGCGTCCAGCAAGTCGCCGGCTACATCACCCCGGTCCCCGGCGGCGTCGGCCCCATGACCATCACCATGCTGCTGGTCAACACCCTGGAATCGGCCGAACGCGCCTGAGCCGTCCGTCGTAGCACCTCACCTCAAGCGCTAGGTTGGATCTCATTCTCTGCACTGTGGCCGAATGCAGGCTGGGAAACGACGAGTACAAGCGAGCCGAGCAGGTGCGACTGCTTGCGCAGATGACCGTGCTTCGCATCCCATCCTCCGTTGGCAAGATCACGTGCGAGATGGGCTTCGAAACGCGCAATGGCATCGGGTTCAACGAAGCTCCACGAGGAACACGCCAGGCGTGCAGCCGGATCAAGGAGCATTTCCGGGCGCCCGTAGTAAGCATCATTGAATCCATCCGTGCAGTTGAGTGGGATAGGAACTGAGGTGATGGCTGTCTCGCCACCGAGCATAGCCGCAAGAGTGGAGAGCGAGGGGTAGCGCGAAGCCTCTGTTGCAATGACCTCGGGCGCGTATTCCTGCAGCCAGTAGGTACTCAGGAGCGCAGGATCGCAGGTGAGAAAAACAATGGGACCGCGCGTGACGCGTCGAACCTCCGCAAGGCCAGCAGACAGATTGGCCCATTGATGTACCGTGAACGTTCCCATCGCGGCGTCGAAAGTGCCGTCCGGAAACGGTAGATCTTCGACATAGGCATCGACTGCAGCTGGAAGGTGTGCCGGCCGTTTCTCGCGCATTGTGGCGGACGGTTCGACGGGAATGACGAGACGGTCGATTGGCTCGTAAGACCCAGTGCCTGCACCCACATTGAGAACGCTCCGTGCACCTCCGAGTGCAGCATGCACGATCGACGCAATCTCAGGATCGGCCACCCGGTAGTTCCGATAGACGTGGCCGATGCGGGCGTAGTCGGCGTCGCCCGCGCTGCCATCAGTTGTTCGCGATTGTTGAGTCACATGGGCTCCGGTATTCCTGGGCGTCTCGATGAATCACGGATCAGTTGGTTCAGTCTAACGTCCAAATTAAGCCGTTCCACGAAGTGGCATTAGCTTAGATTCAATTTTTCGCACATCCACAACGCGACCTGCGCGACCTGCCGGAAGGATCATTGAGCACCGGCAAGTACAACCTGCAGTTCGAACCCATATCAGATCATACTTCTCGCAATAAAGCAAGCGCTGGAAATTCAAGCCTGCGCCCTGAGTTTACTCTCCATCAACTCAATCTCTCGAACTGCGAGATCGATCAGATTCTCTTTCTGAAAAGGACCATAAACCAGAACACTATTGTTATTATCCGAGGACACACACAACTGTATTCGATCAGGGTCACCATTTCTCGCATAAAAAACCGAAGAACACGAGTACTTCGAGATGAATGCCATTCGATTCTCCCATAGAACCAAGTTCGCGAGATGCTATTGCTGGTTTCCTCAGGCACCAAACCAAGGTCTCCCTCCAGCAGATCATGAAGCTCATACTCGTTCATCTACACCTTCACTCAAAGGACATGATTTCCGAATCAAGCCGCGCCACTGAGCGGCATCGGCCCCATGAGCATCACCATGATAGCCGCCACTCGACAAGCGGTACAGAACATGCTGGCGCAGGCCACTGTGCTTGGGTACGCGAGGATGTTCGAAAGTACCGGCCTCCCTCATGCCCAGGCGTTCCATCACGCCGCGTGACCTGACATTCTGGATAGCGGTAAAGGACACGATTTCCCGCAGGCCGAGGCACTGAAAGCCAACGCGAAGAGCCGCCCTTGCCGCCTCCGACGCCAGCCCTTTCCCCCAATGCGGGAAGCCAAGGCGCCACGCCACCTCCACGCAAGGGGAAAACGGGAGCTCAGCAGCGGGCGTGTGCAAACCGACAAACCCAATAAATTCTTGACTGGCTTTGGACTCCACCGCCCAGAAACCCCAGCCGCGCTCGTTGATGAGGGACTGGCAGCGATCGGCCATGGCATCGCTCTCTGCGCGCGTGAGCCGCGAGGGGAAAAACTCCATCACCCGGGGATCTGCATTCAGCATGGCGAAAGATTCGCGGTCGCTGGCCTTCCACTGACGCAAACACAGACGCTCGGTTTCCATCTCGATAACTTTAGCCATTGAACTCCTTCAAATCATGCTCCACATCAAATAATTTCCGAGTTCTGTGAAAATCGCAGAAGATATCCATCCGGATCCTGCACCACAAACTGCATGACCAGCCGGCTTTCAGCGCCGCATGCATAACGCTTTTTCTCAAGAGGAACATAGATGGATTCCGCCGACTTCATCAAGACACGAGAATGCATGGCAAGGACATCAGTACACTCAATTTGAAGATTGACCCCACGGCCGTACGGCCACTCCAATGGCCCCGTGATCCATCTTCGCCCCGGACCACTGGCCTGCTCGAACATGAATCCGCACCCTCAAGGCTGAAATAAACGAAAGCCTCCTCAGCGCGCTCATACAAAACAGCGAATCCCATGACCTCTTGATAGAAATCCTTAGTCACCACAATATCATCACAAAGAAGCTCGGGAACAATTTTACCCATACTGGATTTTTTCATTAAGCCCCATGCATCATCAGCGCTCATCAAATGGATGAGAGAACATCGCAAATCCATGCGGAGAACTGCTCCAAACGCTCCACTTCGGGGACTGATCCCAATGCTCCCGCTGGTATGGCCAGGGGATTGAACCAAACACCCTGGACACCGTACAAACGGGGCATTGCCGCATCCTGCTCATACGAGTCTCCCACCATGGCAATATCTTGTGGCCGGATACCGAGTGAAGCAGCTGCTGCCTGCCAAAATTCCGCTTGACTCTTGCGCGAACGAAGATCCGTGTAGCAGAACACGTGTGAGAAATATTGCAGCAACCCAACACGAGACAGGGCCAGTTCAATCAGAGGTCGGGTAGAAACGGTTGCATTCGTAGCAATGACCAACGGCAAGCGCCCATGGAGCATTTGCAGTGCCTCTTTTGCACCCGGCAGAATGGCAACCTCAGGCCAAAGCCCCATGGCAACATCATGCGGCCCATCCTCAGACATGAGCGTGCCACCCCAGTCGAAAAATGCGGCTCGCACATCGTGGAGCGGATTCATGTGACCTCCATGTCCCGAAGAGGCATTAGCTTTAAGACAGCGCTGAAATTTCACGCTTGGCCCTGATTCTTCCCTCCATCAACTCAATCTCTCGGACTGCGAGATCGATCAGACTATCCTTCTGAAAAGGGCTATGAACCAGAACCATGTTATTATTATCCGAGGATACACACAACTGTATTCGATCAGGGTCACCGTTTCTCGCATACAGAACCCGAAGAACACGAGTACTTCGAGACGGATGCCATTCGATCCTCCCGTAGAACCAAGTTCGCGAGATGCTATTCCTGGTTTCCTCAGGAACCAAACCTAGGACTCCGGCAAGCAGATCATGAAGCTCTTGCTCGTTCATCTATGCATTCACCCAAAGGATATATTTTCCAAATCAAGCCACGCCGCTAAGCGATGCCATCCTGAATGAACTATTAACAATCCTCACAGAGGCTTTCCGCGAATGTAGCGGAACTCTTGGGTTTCCCCCTCGTAACCCCATGCATCTGCATGCACCTCGTGGATGACGATGTAGCTTGCCGGAGCCAAGGCCCCCAATATGCCGGAAATGGCATCAAACACTTGCCGAACGTACTCCGCCTTTTCGTTCTTGGTGTTTGTGCCCTCAGTGACCTTGATGTCCAGGTAGAAAGTCACGAGCGACTGACTGGCTAGGCTGTTGCCGCCGATGTACCAATGCGCGGGCGATGTTGCATTGATCTCTACCGATGTCAACTCCCGCTTCTTGCCGAGAACGGTCGCTGTAAGCTCCGTAAGGACGCTTGCAATTTTTCCTGATTGGTCTTGCGACACATCAGCAGAGGTGCGAAAGTTGAGGTATGGCATATAAGGAGTCCTTCAAGAGTGACTAACGCCTGAGTCAAGCTGCACCACGAAGCGGCATCGGCTTGAATGAATTGTGAGCAGCGCTACTCGGGAAGTGAGTAAGCAACTTTTGCACCAGTGACGGCAACCAAGCCTTGCTGCTCCATGTTCTTAAGAATAGCGGCAAGTTCATCCTCTGTGAGGGCTTTTTGGAACAGCGCGCTGATGGTGCTGGAAAGCGTCTTGACTGTACGAGGTTTGGAAACGCCACGTTGTTTAAGGTTGGCAACAATAATGGCGATTTTTTCCGGCTGTGCCTTGGAGTTGGCTGCTTTGATGATAGGTATATCGCCAATATCCTTGGAGCGGCATGCGAAGATATTTTTTGCTTTGAGATGCGCAATCAGAGGATCAAAGCCCGTGTCTTTTGAAATAATGTGGAAGTAAGCATCGGGCTCAGTGGCAGCCAGGTGGCCGATATAATAAGTAATATGAAAGTCCAGAGCATTTGGCCCATTGCCTGAAATTTTGACGTAGCTGGCGCTTGGGCCTAACCGTTGCAGCTGTGCCGCCACGTCAAAAGTGATCTTGGCCTGATTGGCACCCACAAAGACGATGACCTTGAAATGCTCCCTCTCAAGAACGGAGAGTGCAGAAGGCTGCACGCTCTCGTAGTCAATGAGTACGTAATTCGTCCGCATTCAGCCCCTTCACATGCGCTACCAACTCCGGAGCTCAGCGGCGCTTGATGCAGCCGCCCGCGTGCGGCAGCACGCGGGCGGCTGGGTCAAGCGTCCGTTGCAGCGACCGGTTATAAAACTCAGTCTCATCAGTGGTCCGTTCCACTGTAGATCCACATCGGCACCGTCCGCCCGGCGCGGCTGAAGCCCATGGCTTCATAGAACTTCACCGCATCACCGTCCGCCGTGAGCATGAGTTGATGAAAGTCGCCATAGCGCTCAAGCATCACATTCATGAGCTGGCGGCCAACCCCTCGACGATGCCAGTCAGGATGAACAAGCATATGCGGGAAGTAGACGACAAGACTTCCGTCTGAGATCGCGTTCACCAGACCGACGAGACGACCTCCTGCGCGAGCCGTCGCAAGCGAATGGGAGCCACGAAGCGCCGATAGAAGCTCCTTCGGTTTTCTGGCCGATGACCAACTATTGGCTGCATAGAGTTCGATCACTTCGTCCGAATCTACCGAGCCATCAAGAGTGACGATGCAATTCATCGCTTCCACGAGTTTTCTAACGCCTGAATTAAACCGCGCAGCGAAGCGGCGTCGGCTTGAATGAATTGTTAGATGCCAGTCCGCGTACGCCCGACGAGCCCTAAATGAGTGAAACAGAATCCAGCGGAATACTTAAGACCATAACCTAGCGCGCGATCAAATCCGATATGGGCGACCCAAATTATTCCGGCTGTGGTCGCCATAGGCGATGGCAAAAGAAACCCAATTACCAATACCGCAAGAGCGCCGACAAAGGAATGCGTAACGTTATACAACAAAGCACCTACCTTTGGTCCGGCCAAGTAGCTGAGGAAAGACAAGTCTGGTGCAAAAAAGAACAAGGCAAAGGTGCCCCAGCCACTCCCGAGCTTTGCGTAAGCCAGCAGACTAACCGCAAGAACACATAGCCCCTCAACTCGCAGCAAGACTCGTACACCGCCTGATACTACGCCTCTCATTAAACCCTCCAGATGCCTAACGTTTGATATGAGAGATGGAGCAAGGGCGCAGCCCTTGTGACGTCCTCTCGATGAAATGGTTAGGCGACGGACTTTGCATCTCTCGTACTTCGCGTCCGCTTGGCACCGATGAAGAACGGGTACTTCGGTTCGGTGAGCAACTGTTCCATGGTTTCGATGCGAGGCACGCCATTCTTGCGGGACAGGTGAACTACATGATCTTCGCCAATGCAGACAGCCACGTGGGCACCCCATGCATTCGGATTGTCGTGAACGAGTACTAGATCCAAGGGCTCTAGCTCTTTGACTACTGCGGTGTGCAGTTCATCCTCCCAGAGTTGACTGGACCGAAACGGTGGAACGAATCTTCCAAAGTGCGAAAGCAGTGCGTATGCATAGAGCTGGCAGTTCGCACCTTTACCAAAGTCGAATGTAGCCGCCTGCGGATGCCGATCAAAGTCGAAAGGTATGCCGAAGAACTGAGGTGGAATGTGTATTTTCATTTGAGCCACTCCCTGCGCCTAACTGAAATTGACTTGAACTAAATATTAGCAGCCTGTTTTTCCAAGTGGCTTTTCGCAAGCTCACCAACAAAACGACGACCGGGGTTGGAACCATTGATCCAGTCATCGGGTGCAAACAGATCAAAAAGACCTACCTTGATCAGCGTCGGAATGGCCATTTCAAGCTCTTGCTCGACTTGACCACGCTCGCCCGCATTGTACAAACGGATGTTGTGAAGCATAGTCGCCACAGTGCCCGTCTGAACCCTGCTGCCATCTTTGAGTTGGACCGAGGGAAGAATTTCACCCGCGGAAACAATTTTTTGATTGACCGTAGCAAGTTGGTCTGTGTTTTCGATTGCTTTATTCATCGCATTGACACTTTTTCCAAAAGATCACATCCTGAAAAATTCACATCAATAACCAGCTCCACCCTGAATAATTTTTAGACTATCCCACTTCGATCTCCAAGCGCTGTTTGCACCACCTGCTCAATAAAAGGTGACTTCGCATCAGTGTATGCCTCCCGGTCATAGGGGTACTGATTTGCGAGCTTGAACTTGAGCAACTGATATTCGGCACACAATGCGGCACTCCTCCGCAAAGCGTCGCGGAAGGCAATCCTCTCACGCCAGAGGCAACTGCCGGCGGGGACAAGATGCAGGTGATGCGTTCGGAAATCGGGGGATGGCTTGCAGAACCAATGCATCCGTTCCGGCTTGTATGGGAAATGGACATATCCGATCTGTGCAGCGGCAGCAATGGCTGCTTCGGAATGGG
>JASGEH010000056.1:0-4141 GCA_047606565.1 Comamonas sp. | reverse complement strand
CGGCGTCGACCAGCGCGGGCACGCTGGCGGCGACCACGGCGCGCGGGCCCAGCGGCGCCAGGGCGGCGGCGGCGTCCCAGTCCAGGCCGCCGCTGTGGCAGAAGGCGAGGTCGGCCTGGCGCAGGCTGTCGGGCAACTGGGCCTTCATGGCGCCGAGCTTCATGGTGTTGCTGCGCGGCTCGAAGATGGCGAGGATGCGCGCGCCGCCGGCCTGGCGGCGCAGGCCGTCGAGCGTGGTGGCGATCGCGGTGGGGTGGTGTGCGAAGTCATCGTAGACGGTGACCGGGCCGCGCCGGCCGTCGCGGGTGATCTCGACGGTGCCGCGCACTTCCATGCGGCGGCGTACGTTGCGGAAGGCGGCCAGCGCCTGAGCGGCGGCGGCCGGATCGACGCCCAGGTGGGCCGCGGCGGCGATGGCGGCCACGGCGTTGAGCTGGTTGTGCCGGCCGCCGAGGCTCCAGCGCAGGCGCGCGGCGGGCTGGCCCTGGCGCAGCACGGCGAAGTCCTCGGGCGGGCCGTCGGCCTGCCAGTCCGCCTGCGCGTCGGCCGGCGAATCCGTCGCCCCGCCGGCCTGGCCGAAGGCGGCGCGCTGGCTCCAGCAGCCCTGGGCGAGCACGCGGCGCAGGCTGTCCTGCGCGCCGTTGTAGACCACGCAGCCCGAGGCCGGCACGCTGCGCACCAGGTGGTGGAACTGGCGTTCGATGGCCGCGAGGTTGTCGAAGATGTCGGCGTGGTCGAATTCGAGGTTGTTGAGCAGGGCCGTGCGCGGGCGGTAGTGGACGAACTTGCTGCGCTTGTCGAAGAAGGCGGTGTCGTATTCGTCGGCCTCGATCACGAAGGGGGTGCCGGCGCCGAGCCGGGCCGAGACGCCGAAGTCCAGCGGCACGCCACCGACCAGGAAGCCCGGTCGCAGGCCGGCCTGTTCCAGAATCCAGGCCAGCATGGCGGTGGTGGTGGTCTTGCCGTGGGTGCCGGCGACCGCCAGCACGTGGCGCGGCCGCCCGGGCGCGCGCAGGATGTGCTCGGCCAGCCACTGCGGGCCGCTGGTGTAGGGCAGGCCGGCGTCCATGATGGCTTCCATCAGCGGGAACTTGGGCGTGCCGTCGGGCAGCCGCGCGCGCGAGACGACGTTGCCGACCACCCACAGGTCGGGCCGCAGCGCGAGCTGGTCGGCGTCGTAGCCTTCGATCAGCTCGATGCCCAGGGCGCGTAGCTGGTCGCTCATGGGCGGGTAGACGCCGCTGTCGCAGCCGGTGACGCGGTGGCCGGCCTCGCGGGCCAGCGCGGCGACGCCGCCCATGAAGGTGCCGCAAATGCCCAGGATGTGAATATGCATCGCGGCATTTTATTCGGCGCCCACGAGGCGGCCGGGCACCTGCGATCCCGCGCCGGCTTGCGCCGCCGGATGACACGCGGGCCGGCGCGCCGACCCCTATGATCGGCCATCGCGGCGCGCGGCAGGGCCGCCGCCGCTTGCGCCGCCTTCACAAAAAGGGATGCCCATGAAGCTCATTCGACAGGCCGGGTACGCCGTGCTGGCCGCGGCCACCCAGTGGATCGACGACCAGTGCCCGCGCCTGGCCGCGGCGCTGTCCTATTACACGGTGTTCAGCCTGGCGCCGCTGCTGATCATCGTGGTGGGCGTGGTCGGGCTGGTGTTCGGCTCGGGCACCGCGCACACCGAGCTGGTCGAGCAGGTCAGCTCGCTGGCCGGGCCGCAACTGGGCGAGCTGGTCAACGGCCTGCTGCAGTCCGCCGGCCAGCCGGCCGAGGGCATCTTCGCCGCCGTGGTGGCTTTCGTCACGTTGCTGATTGGCGCCACCGGGGTGCTGGTGGAACTGCGCCGCTCGCTCGACGGCGTCTGGTGCATTCCCGAGCAGGCCCAACCGGATGCCGGCTGGCTGACCAAGGGCTGGGTGCTGGTGCGCACGCGGCTGCTGACATTTTCGATGCTGTTCGCCATCGGCTTCCTGATGATGGTCTCGCTGCTGCTGTCGGCCTACCTCTCGGCGGCCGACCGCTGGGTCAGCGACCACACCGGCGGCTGGGTGGCGATCGCGCAGGTGCTCAACCCGCTGCTGTCGTTCGCCATCATCATGGCCTTCTTCGCCGGGCTGATGATGGGCCTGCCCTCGCGCCGCTTCGCCTGGCGCCACGTGCTGCCGGGCGCGCTGGTCAGCGCACTGCTGTTCACCCTGGGCAAGTCGCTGATCGGTCTGTACCTGGGCAAGGCCGCCGCCGCCTCGGTCTACGGGGCGGCCAGTTCGCTGGTGGTGTTCATGCTGTGGATTTATTTCTCGGCCATGATCTTTCTGTATGGCGCCGAAGTGAGCTGGATTCTGGCCAGTTGTCCGGCGGGCGAGCGGCCCGGCTCGCCCGCGCACCGCGCCGCCATGCAGGCCGCGCGCCACCTGGCCATCGACGCCATGGAAACCCAGCGCGAGCGCGATGTCAGCGGCGCTGCCGCGCCACCCGCCGCCACGCCGGCGGCCCCGACCGGGCCGCGCGAGCCGCGTGATCTGGCGTGAGAACAGGTTCTGACACACTGCGGGCATGAACATGACCGATGACCTCGCGGCCGAGATCGCCGCCACCGCCGCTCGGCTCGTGGTCGAGGAAGGCCTGGAATATGGCCCCGCCAAGCGCCGCGCCGTCAAGACGCTGGGCCTGCCGGCGCGCACCGCCTTGCCTGACAACGACCGCGTCGAGGCCGAGGTGCGCGACTACCTGGCGTTGTTTCGCGCCGACAGCCAGCCCGCCGAGCTGCGCGCGTTGCGCGAGTTGGCGCTGGGCTGGATGCGCCAGTTGGCCGAATTCCGCCCGCACCTCGGCGGCGCCGTCTGGCACGGCACCGCCACGCGGCTGTCCGACGTCTTTTTGCAACTGTTCTGCGACGACCCCAAGTCGGCCGAGATCGCCCTCATCAACCAGGGGCTGCGCTACGAGGTCGGCAGCCTGCAGGGCTTCAACGGCGCGGTGGTCGACGTCCTCAGCCTGCATGCGCGCGGCCCGCGCGGCTCGGTGCTGGAACACGAGGGCATAGTCGTGCACCTGCTCATCCACGATCTTGACGACCTGCGCGGCGCGCTGCAGCCGGACGCGCAGGGCCGCACCCCGCGCGGCAGCCTGGAGGCAGTGGCGCGGCTGATCCTGCAGACCCCGCCGATCCCGGACAATGGCGCCTCAGCCTGACCGACGTTCCATTCCCGCCATGAATCCACGTTCGCCATCCCCGCAAGTGCCAGCTCCGGTTCCTGAGGCCGCGGGTCCGTTGGGATACCCGCGCCGTCGCGCCCTGGCGTATGCGGCGGTGGCCGGGCTGGCCGCCGCCGGCCTGGGCGGGGCGGTGCTCTGGCGCACGCGCGGCGGCGAGCCAGACCCGCTGGCCGAGCTGTGGACGCTGGCGTTGCCCACCCCCGACGGCGGCACGCTGCGGCTGGCCGACTGGCGCGGGCGCCCGCTGATCGTCAACTTCTGGGCCACCTGGTGCGGGCCGTGCCTGGAGGAGATGCCGCTGCTCGACCAGTTCCAGGCCAGCGGCGGCGGCCTGCCCGTCATCGGCCTGGCGGCCGACCGGCCCGAGGCGGTGGCGCGTTTCCTGCAAAAGCTGCCGGTGCGCTTTCCGATCGGCGTGCTGCCGGCCGGTGGGTTGGCGCTGGCGCGCCGCCTGGGCAACGCCGGCGGCGGCCTGCCGTACTCGCTGTTGATCGCCGCCAGCGGCGAGGCGCGCATCCAGAAAAGCGGGCAGTTGCATGCCGATGAGCTGCAATCCTGGCGCGCCCAGGTCTGAGCGCTTCAACCTGTTCTGAACAGGGTCGTGGCGTCGCTCCGGTGACGCATGGCTGACATTGTTTGTTGATTGAAGTCGACTCTGGTAGAGTTCGCCACCCGCCATTTCGCCGCGCCGGTCTGCCGCCGGCTCGCGGATCTGCAGCGGACTCCAATGTTAAGTTGTGCGCAGATAGGCAAAAATAAATGCAGTTGGATTGATTTGATTTAAAATCACCAACAAACGCCGCCGCTTTGTCCTGGCGGCCCCTGGAGCATCTATGGATCTACGCAAACTCAAGACTCTGATCGACCTCGTTTCCGAGTCCAACGTGTCTGAGCTCGAAATCACCGAAGCCGAAGGCAAGGTGCG
>JASGEH010000055.1:0-11463 GCA_047606565.1 Comamonas sp. | reverse complement strand
CTGCGCGACGCCGCCGCGCAGGGCGGCGCGCCCGCCGGCGCCGACCTGCGCGGCCTGCGCGTCGAGTCGCTCGACAGCGGCCGCCCGGAAATGGAGCGTACGCTGGGCCGGGCCGAGAAATTCCTGAGCCTGGTCGCGCTGCTGTCGGCGCTGCTGAGTGCGGTGGCGGTGGCGATCGCCGCGCGCGGCTTCGCGGCGCGCCACCTCGACGACTGCGCCATGCTGCGCGTGCTGGGCCAGAGCCAGCGCACCATCGCGCTGGCCTATGCGCTGGAGTTCGTGCTGGCCGGCCTGTTCGCCAGCCTGCTGGGCGTGGCTTTGGGCTACGCCGTGCACTTGCTGTTCGTGCAGTTGCTCGCCGGCCTGGTGACCACCGCGCTACCGGCGGCCAGCCTGTGGCCGGCGTTGCTAGGCACGGGCGTCGGCCTGGTGCTGCTGGCCGCCTTCGGCCTGCCGCCGGTGCTGCAACTGGCGCAGGTGCCGCCGCTGCGCGTGATGCGGCGCGACATCGGCCGCCTGCGCTCGGCCTCGCTGGCGGTGCTGCTGGTGGGTGTAGCCGGCTTCGCGGCCCTGTTGCTGGCCGTGGCACGCGACTGGGCGCTGGGCGCCATCGCCGTGGGCGGCTTTGCCGGCGCGGTGCTGGTGTTTGCCGCGCTGGCCTGGGCCGCGGTCGCGCTGCTGCGCCGGCTGGTCAACGAACAGACCGCGCCGCGCTGGCTGGTGTTGGCTACGCGCCAGATCTCGGCGCGGCCGGCCTTCGCCATGGTGCAGACCAGCGCGCTGGCCGTCGGGCTGCTGGCACTGGTGCTGTTGGTGCTGCTGCGCACCGACCTGATCGACAGCTGGCGCCAGGCCACCCCGGCCGACGCACCCAACCGCTTCGTCATCAACATCCAGCCCGACCAGGCCGACGCCTTCCGGCAGCGCCTGCGCGAGGCCGGCGTGGACCGCTACGACTGGTATCCCATGGTGCGCGGCCGGCTGGTCGCCATCAATGGGCAGCCGGTCGACCCCGCGCGCTATGACGACGAGCGCGCGCGGCGCCTGCTGGAGCGCGAATTCAACCTGTCCTACGACGCGAGGCAGCCCGCGCACAACGCGCTGGCCGCCGGGCGCTGGACGCCGGGCGAGGCCGACGGCGCCAGCGTGGAAGACGGCTTGGCCGAGACGCTGGGTCTGAAGCTGGGCGACACGCTGGACTTCGACATGGGCGGCATCACGCACCGCAGCCGCATCACCTCGCTGCGCGAGGTCGATTGGTCGTCGCTGCACGCCAACTTCTTCGTCATGTTCCCGGTGGCCGAGATGCCGGAACTGCCGGTGACCTACCTGGCCGCCTACCGCGCGCCCGCGCAGCCGGGCTTCGACAACGCGCTGGTGCGGCAGTTTCCCAACATTACCAATGTCGACATGACGGCCACGCTGGCGCAGGTGCAGCGCGTGCTCGACCAGGTGGTGCGCGCGGTGGAGTTCCTGTTCGGCTTCACGCTGGCCGCCGGCCTGGTGGTGCTGCTGGCCACTGTGGGCGCCACGCGCGAGGAGCGCGCGCGAGAGTTCGCCATCATGCGGGCGCTGGGCGCCAGCAGCACGCTGCTGCGCCAGGTGCAGCGCGCCGAGCTGGCCGGCGTGGGCCTGCTCGCGGGCCTGCTGGCGAGTCTGGTGGCGTTGGCGGTGGGCTGGGCGCTGGCGCGTTACGTGTTCGACTTCGCCTGGACCGGCTCGGTCCTGGTGCCCGTGGGCGGCGCGCTGGCCGGCGCCGTGCTGGCCTGGGGCGCCGGCTGGTGGGGCCTGCGCGGCGTGCTGGCGCGGCCGGTGGTGGCGACCTTGCGGCAGTCGGCGGATTGAAGCCGGCCGCCTGGAGTGACACGATGCAGATCGAAGAAAAACCGCCTTACGACACGCCGTTCGAGTGGATCGGTGGCGAAGCGCGCGTGCAGGCGCTGGTCGAGCGCTTCTATGACCTGATGGAGCTGGAGCCGGCCTACGCCGCGCTGCGCGCCAGCCACGGCCCCAGCTTGGACAACGCGCGCCAGCGGCTGTTCTGGTTTTTGTGCGGCTGGCTGGGCGGGCCCGACTATTACGTCGAGCGCTTCGGCCACCCGCGCCTGCGCATGCGGCACCTGCCGTTTGCCATCGGCATCCAGGAGCGTGACCAGTGGGTGGCGTGCATGGACCAAGCCATGGGCGAGACCGGCGTCGACGCGGCGCTGCGCGCGCGGCTGCGGCAGTCCTTCTTCAAGACGGCGGACTTCATGCGCAACAAGGGTGTTTGACCGGGGGAGGGCGACTCAGCCTGCCGGCTGGCGGTTCGTCAACGGCTGCAGCAGCACCACCAGCGCCCCCGCGCCGCCTTCGCTGGCGCGCGCCTGCACGAAGGCCAGCACCTCGCTTTTCTGGATCAGCCAGCCTTGCACCTTGGCTTTGAGCACCGGGGTCTTGCCGGGGGAGCCCAGGCCCTTGCCGTGCACCACGCGCACGCAGCGCACGCCCTGGCGGTGCGCCTCGCGCACGAAGTTGCCCAGGGTTTCGCGGGCCTCGTCGCGGCGCAGGCCGTGCAGATCGAGCTGGGCCTGGATGCTCCAGTGGCCGGCCCTTAGCTTGCGCGTGACGTCGGTGCCGACGCCGGGGCGGCGAAAGCTCATGGCGTCGTCGACGTCGAGCAGCGTGGTCACGTCGAATTCGTCGCTCAGCGACTCGCGTAGCACGGCCTGCTCATCCAGCAGGCGCTGAACCGGCAGGGGCTGTGGCGGCTGGCGCGCATGCTGCACGCGGTCGAGGCCGCCGCGCAGCGCCTGGACCGGACCGACGGCTTGCGCGAAGGCAGCGCGCTCGGCACGCGCGCGGGCTTCGGCCTGCTGCCGCGCCTGCAGCGCCCGGGCCTCGCGCTCGGCGGCTGCGGCGAGGGCCAGGCGCATTTGCTTGAGGTCCTGGAGGGATTTGCTTTTCATGCGCCGGTTTTAACCCGGATTCGGCCGCTCATCACCACTTTAGATTAGCCCCAGCTCGGCCATGGACAGCACGTTGGCGCGCGTGACGATGAAATGGTCGAGCACGCGGATGTCGACCAGCCCCAGGGCTGACTTCAGGTGCTGTGTGAGGGCGCGGTCGGCGGTCGAGGGCTGGGCATCGCCGCTGGGGTGGTTGTGCGCCAGGATGACGGCCGCGGCGTGATGGTGCAGCGCGCGCAGCACCACCTCGCGCGGGTAGACGCTGGACTGGGTGAGGGTGCCGCGAAACAGCTCCTCCAGCGCGATGAAGCGGTTTTGCGCATTGATGAACAGTACCGCGAACACTTCGTGCGGGCGCGGCGCGAGATGCAGGCGCAGGTAGTCGCGGACGGCGCGCGGGTTGTTCAGCAGCGCGCCTTCGCGCATCTGCTCGGCCAGCGCGCGCCGCGACAGCTCCAGCACGGCAACCAGCTCGGCGCGCTTGGCCGTGCCGCCCAGGCCCTTGATGCGCCTGAGGTCGTCGGCCGTGGCATGCAGCAGGCCGGCGATGCCGCCGAAGACGTCGAGCAGCTCCTGCGCGAGCGCCAGCACGTTCTTGCCGGCCAGCCCGGTGCGCAGCAGCAGCGCCAGCAATTCGGTGTCGCTGAGCGCCTGCGGGCCGCGGGCGATGAGCTTCTCGCGCGGCCGTGCATCCGGCGGCATGTCCTTGAATGCCATCTTCTTTTCCTCCCTTTACTAGAATACCGGAACACTTGGAACCCGGATTCCCACCACCCATGACCGAACATCTTGGCGCAAGCGCCGCCAGCGCGAGGGCCATCGCTCCCGCTTCCGAAGTCCCCACGGTCGCGCCCGGCGCCTTCCTGACGCTGCATTACCGCCTGGCCGGGCCGACTGGCGACCTCATCAACACCTTCGACGGCAAGCCCGCCACCCTCAGCCTGGGCACCGGCGAGCTGTCGCCGGCCGTCGAGCAGCGCCTGATCGGGCTGGCCGAAGGCACGCGTGCGATCTTCGACATTCCGGCCGGCGAGGCCTTTGGCGAACGCAATCCCGACATGCAGCAATGGGTGGCGCGCAGCCTGCTCGACGAACTGGGCGACCCCGACGAGCGCTACCAGCCCGGCGACGTGGTGCAGTTCCCCACGCCCGACGGGCAGGGCAGCTACGCCGGGGCGGTGCAGCAAGTCGAGGACAGCCGCGTGCTGTTCGACTTCAACCACCCGCTGGCCGGTCAGCCGGTGTCGTTCGAAGTGCAATTGATCGGGGTGCTCTGATGGCGCGCGAAGTCATCCTGGCCGAGCCGCGCGGTTTCTGCGCCGGGGTGGACCGCGCCATCGAGATCGTCGAGCGCGCGCTGCAGAAGTTCGGCCGGCCGATCTACGTGCGTCACGAAATCGTGCACAACACCTTCGTGGTCGAGGACCTCAAGAGCAAGGGTGCGATCTTCATCGAGGAGCTCGACGACGTGCCGCCCGGCGCCATCCTGGTGTTCTCGGCTCACGGCGTGAGCAAGGCCGTCGAGAACGAGGCCAAGGCGCGCGGCTTCCAGGTCTTCGACGCCACCTGCCCGCTGGTCACCAAGGTCCACGTCGAAGTCGCCAAGCTGGCCCGCGAAGGCTACGAGTTCATCATGATCGGCCACAAGGGCCACCCCGAGGTCGAAGGCACCATGGGCCAGCTCAACGAGGGCATCCACCTGGTCGAAGACGTGGCCGACGTGGCCCGGGTGCAGCCCGGCCAGACCGAGAAGCTGGCGGTGGTCACCCAGACCACGCTGTCGGTGGACGACGCCTCGGCCATCGCGGCGGCGGTCAAGGCGCGCTTCCCGCTGATCCGCGAGCCCAAGCAGCAGGACATCTGCTACGCCACGCAGAACCGCCAGGATGCCGTCAAGGTCCTGAGCCCGCAGGTCGAGGTGGTGATCGTGGTCGGCAGCCCGACCAGTTCCAACAGCAACCGGCTGGCCGAGCTGGCGCGCCGCCTGGGCGTGGACGCCTACATGGTCGACAACGCCGGCGAACTGCGCGCCGAATGGTTCGAGGGCCGCAACCGCGTCGGCCTGACGGCCGGCGCCTCGGCCCCCGAAGTGCTGGTGCAGTCGGTCATCACGCGGCTGCGCGAACTGGGCGTGGTGGCGGTGCGCAAGATGGCCGGCGTGGAGGAAACCATCAAGTTCCCGCTGCCCAAGGGCCTCAAGGTCGAGCCGCCGCGCGTGGCGGCCGGGGCCGTGTCCGTGGACTGAAGACGCGCGCCAGCCCGGCTGGGCCGTGGCAGGCGCTGTGCGCGAAGCCCACAAAAAAGCCGGTCGGCCCCAAGGGTCGACCGGCTTTTTTCATGGCGGGCCCGCGCCAGGGCGGGCCAGATGGGCGATCAACCCTGCTGCGACTCGAAGGGCAGCTTGACGTCGCGCAGGTCGCGGCGGGTTTCGACCAGCACCAGCGGGCCTTCGTCCAGCGTGGCCACGGGCGGGCGTTCGCGCGGCACGTGGATGGGCTGGGGCTCGGCGGCGATGGCGGCCTGGGCGGCGCTGACCTTGCCGGCGTCCGAGTGCACCCACTGCAGGCCGGCGCCCGCCGCCAGGTCGTCCAACTGGCTTGTCGGCAGTTCGTAGCGTGCAGGTGCAGGTGCCGTAGCCGTAGCCGTAGCCGTAGCCGTAGCCGTAGCCGGGGCCGGCGTGGCCACGGGGGCGGCGGCTTCGGCGACGGCAGCGGCCAGGTTGACGGCTTGCGGCGCTTGCGCGACCGGGGCGGGGACTTCCACGGCGGCGTGCGCCTGGGCCGTTTCAGCGGGCGACGGCGCGGACTCCGGCACGGCCTGGGCCGTGACGCCGAGATCGGCGGCTTGCGGTGCCGCCGCGGCATCGCCTGTCACGGTGTCGCTGCCACGCTCGGCGTCGGCTTGTTGCGGCTCACGGCGGCGGCGGTCGCGGCCGTAGCGGTCACGGCTGCGGCGCTCGCGCGGTGCACCGTCGGCGCGCGCTTCGGCCGGGGTGGCGTCGGACGTGGCGTCCGCCGCTGCCTCGGCCGTTGCGGCTGGGGGCAGGTCTTCCGATGCGCGGGCCGAGGCCGGGGGCGGCGTCAGGCCGGTTGGCACGGCTGCCTCGGCGGCGGCTTCGTCGAGCCGTGCGGTGGTGCTGGCAACACCCTGGGCACCCTCGGCGCCCTCGGCGTTTTCGGCACTGTGGCGCGGGCTGCGTTCGCGGCGCTCGGCGCCCCGTTCGCCGCGCGGCGTGCGTTCGCGCCGGCCGTTGCGGTCACCGCGCGGCGGGCGCGGGCTGGCGTCGCCGCCTTCACCGCTGTCGTGGCGAGGATCGGTGGTGGCGTTCAGGGTGGCTTCGTCCGAGGCTTCGGTGGTCGTGGCTTCGGCGCTGGAACGGCGGCCGTCCGCACGCTCGCGGCGGGGCTCGCGCTCACCCCGCTCACTACGTTCACCGCGTTCGTTGCGCTCATTTCGCTCGGCGCGTTCACCACCGTTGCGGCGGCGGCCGTCGCCGCGCTCGCCGGTGGCCGTGCCGCTGGCGGGCAAGGCGCGGTCCTGGCGTTCGCTGGCGTCGGGCGCGTTGCGCTCGGTGCCGCGATCGGTCCGGCCTTCGATGCGTTCGCCGCGCTCGCCGCGCTCCCCGCGTTCGGCTCGGCTGGTCCGGCGGCCGTCGCCATTGCCATTGCCATTGCCATTGCCATTGCGCTCGGTGCGCTCACCCCGTTCACTGCGCGAGCGGCCTTCGCCACGGCGCTGGCCGTCGCGGCCGCCACTGCGCGCGGTCTTGGCCGCTGGGGTTTCCTGGACGGGTTGGGGTGCGGGTGCAGCCACAGCCGCGGGCTCCAGGCCGATCAGGCGCTTGATCCGGCTCCACAGGCCACCTTCGGCCGGGGCCGGCGCGGCCACGGGTGCCGGGGTGGCGGCAGGGAGTGCCGCCGGCTTGGGCGGCACCACCGGAGCCGGGGCATCGGGCAGTACGCCTTTGATGACCGGAGTCTGCTTGTTGGTGGGCTCTTGCGAACGGCGCGTGACGGTGGTCGGGTCCTCGACCGTGTCGGCGAGCTTGTAGCTGGCCGGGAAGGTGTCGATACGGGCGTCGTCGTGCTTGATGCGTTCCAACTTGTAGTTGGGCGTTTCCAGCTGCTTGTTGGGGATGAGCGTGACGTTGACGCGCTGCTTGAGCTCGATCTTGGCGATCTCGGGGCGCTTTTCGTTGAGCAGGAAGCTGCCGACGTCGACCGGCACCTGCAGGTGCACGGCGGCGGTGTTGTCCTTCATGGACTCTTCCTGGATGATGCGCAGGATCTGCAGCGCCGAGCTTTCGGTGTCGCGCACGTGGCCGGAGCCGCCGCAGCGCGGGCAGGGGATGGAGGCACCCTCGGAGAGCGCAGGCTTGAGGCGCTGGCGGCTCATCTCCATGAGGCCGAACTTGCTGATGGTGCCGAACTGTACGCGCGCGCGGTCCTGGCGCAGCGCGTCGCGCAGGCGGTTCTCGACCTCGCGGCGGTTCTTGCTCTCCTCCATGTCGATGAAGTCGATCACGATCAGGCCACCGAGGTCGCGCAGGCGCATCTGGCGCGCGACTTCGTCGGCGGCTTCGAGGTTGGTGCGCAGCGCGGTTTCCTCGATGTCGCCGCCCTTGATGGCGCGCGCCGAGTTGACGTCGACGCTGACCAGCGCCTCGGTGTGGTCGATCACGATGGCGCCGCCCGAGGGCAGGCTCACGGTGCGGGCGTAGGCCGACTCGATCTGGTGCTCGATCTGGAAGCGCGAGAACAGCGCGGCATCGTCGCGGTAGCGCTTGACGCGCGCGGCATGCTCGGGCATGACGTGCGACATGAACTGCTGCGCCTGTTCATAGATGTCGTCGGTGTCGATCAGGATGTCGCCGATGTCGCCGTTGAAGTAGTCGCGGATGGCGCGGATGACGAGGCTGGATTCCTGGTAGATCAGGAAGGCGCCCTTGGCGCCCTTGGCGGCGCCGTCGATGGCGTTCCACAGCTTGAGCAGGTAGTTCAAGTCCCACTGCAGCTCGGGCGCGCTGCGGCCGATGCCGGCGGTGCGCGCGATGATGGACATGCCCTTGGGGTATTCGAGCTGGTCCATCGCCTCCTTGAGTTCGGCGCGGTCGTCGCCCTCGATGCGCCGGCTGACGCCGCCGCCGCGCGGGTTGTTGGGCATCAGCACCACGTAGCGGCCGGCCAGGCTGACGAAGGTGGTCAGCGCCGCGCCCTTGTTGCCGCGTTCTTCCTTCTCGACCTGGACCAGCAGTTCCTGGCCCTCGCGGATCACGTCGTTGATGCGCGCCTGGCTGGGCGAGACGCCCTCGGCGAAGTACTGGCGCGAGATTTCCTTGAAGGGCAGGAAGCCGTGGCGGTCCTCGCCGTAGTCGACGAAGCAGGCTTCCAGGCTGGGCTCGACGCGCGTGACGACGGCCTTGTAGATGTTGCCCTTGCGCTGTTCGCGGCCCTCGATCTCGATCTCGTAGTCGAGCAGTTTTTGGCCGTCGACGATGGCCAGGCGGCGTTCTTCAGCCTGCGTGGCGTTGATGAGCATCCGTTTCATGATGCCGTTCCTTCTCTGTGCGTGACAGGCCGAAGGGGCGATGCATGCTGCTGCATCCGCTCCCGCGGCCTGGCGGGGCCTTGCGGCCCCTGGCTGCCCGAATGGGCAAACGATGCACGAAGGCAGGCTCGGCGAAGCGCGGGTGCTTTGGGCTGAAACGGCGGGGCTGTCGGCAGGCTTGCGGGACGCTGGCGTCGGGTGACGCTCAGGCGGCCGCGGGCTGCTGCCGGCGTGGCGGTGCGTGAGTCAAATGGCTGGCGACGATGCGGCGCGTGCGCAGCGGCATGGCGGCCGAGCCGCCGTGCCACGGGGTGCGTCGCGGCCATTCGGGCAGGCGCAGGCCGCTGGCCGAGGGGCGCAGAACGCCGCTCGCCCAGATCAGGCACAGTTCGAACCAGTCCCAAAGAATCCGCATGTCGTCGAGGATGTCCAGTTGTCCCCGCTGGCCTGGGGCCGTCGCCCGGTCGGGCGGCCGCGCCATGGGCCAGCGTTTCAGTATTCAAAGCAATCTCGTGTCTCGCCAAGTGTCTGCCAACTGGCATGGCCTGCCGGCCCGGCATGGGGCGGTGGTGGCGCTGCCAGGTGCATCGACCTGAATTTCGCGCCCGGCTGCAGCAGGCCTGAATCTAGTTGCTCTTCAAGTCAGGCGGCGGCGGCCGGATACGCAAGAGGCTGTCCATGCCCACGGGCACGGATGGTCTCCGAGAACTGGTTTCCGGTTCGCGACCCGGCATGGCCCCAGGGGCCTGCCGGATCCGGCCGGACTTCATTCTGTCGCCGGCCATTTTATATGAGAACCATGACGCTCCGTCATGGATTGGACACATCGTGGCGGCCATCGGCAGGCAGTTAAACTGCCCGCCGATGGCTTCCTTTTCTTCTTCCCGTCCCGCACGCGGCCCGCAGGGGCGGCCGGCGGGCAATGTGCCCAAGGCGTCCAGGGCCAGTGCGCCGGCCGCGCCGTCGCGGCGTGCCCGTCCGGCTTCGCGTCCCGCCAGCCCGGTGCCGCAGGCGCTGCCGGCTCCCGCCATCGGCGTTGCTGCCGCCGCGCAGGCGCAGACGGTGAGGCTGATCGCGGTGGGCGAGGAGGCCGAGGGGCAGCGGCTGGACAATTTCCTGCTGCGCCATCTCAAGGGCGTGCCTAAGACGCATGTCTACCGCATCATCCGCAGCGGCGAGGTACGCATCAACAAGGGCCGGGCGGCGGCCGACACGCGGCTGGCCGTGGGCGACCAGGTGCGCGTGCCGCCGGTGCGCACGGCGCAGGCCGGGCCCGAAACTGCCGCCACCACCGCCGCGCGGAGCGCGCCCGCGCGCGAATTCCCGGTGCTGTTCGAGGACGAGCATGTGCTGGCCATCGACAAGCCGGCTGGCGTCGCCGTCCATGGCGGCAGCGGGGTCAGCTTCGGCGTGATCGAGCAACTGCGGCGGGCGCGGCCCCAGGCGCGTTTCCTGGAGCTGGTGCACCGGCTCGACCGCGAGACCTCGGGTATTTTGCTGGTGGCCAAGCGGCGTTCGGCCCTGCTGCGGCTGCAGGACCAGTTCCGCGAGCGCGAGACCGGCAAGACCTATCTGGCGCTGGTGGCGGGCCAGTGGCCGGCCAACAAGAAGGTCATCGACCTGCCGCTGCGCAAGTATCTGGTGGCCGATGGCTCCGCCGAGGGCGAGCGGCGCGTGCGCGTGACCGGCAAGGACGACCCCGAGGGCATGCGCTCGATCACACTGGTCCGTGTCAGCCCGGTCACGCCCGCCGGCGCGGCCTACTCGCTGCTGGAAGTCACGATCAAGACCGGCCGCACCCACCAGATCCGGGTGCACCTGGCCAGCCAGGGGCACGCCATCGCCGGTGACGACAAGTATGGCGATTTCGAGCGCAACCGCCAGTTGCAGCAGCGCGGCCTGCGGCGCATGTTCCTGCATGCCTGGCGGCTGCAGTTCGACCATCCGGCCACGGGCGAGCGGGTGGCGCTGGAGGCGCCGCTGCCGGCCGAGCTCGACGCCCTGGTGGCCTTCAATGCCGCGCAGACGCCGCCGGCGCCTGCCTCTGCACGCACTTCCGAGGACGACTGAGCCATGACGCGACGCTTCGACCTGCTGGCCTTCGACTGGGACGGCACCCTGTTCGACTCCACCCAGATCATCACCCGCTGCCTGCAGGAAGCCATCCGCGACGTCGGCGGCGTGGTGCCGAGTGACCGGGACGCGGCCTACGTCATCGGCCTGAGCCTGGTGCAGGCGCTGGAGCGCGCCGCGCCCGGCCTGTCGCCCGATGTCTATCCCCGGCTGGTGGCGCGCTACCGTTTCCATTACGCCCGGCACCAGGACGACGTGCTGCTGTTTCCCGGCACGCTCGAGATGCTGCAGGCGCTCAAGCAGCGCGGGCATCTGCTGGCCGTGGCCACTGGCAAGAGCCGGCGGGGCCTGGACGAGGCGCTGCAGAGTGTCGGCCTGCGCGGCCTGTTCGATGGCTCGCGCACGGCCGACGAAACGGCCGGCAAGCCGCATCCGCTGATGCTGCAGGAGTTGATGGCCGAGTTCGGCGTGCCCGCCGAACGCACGCTGATGATCGGCGACACCGTGCACGACCTGCAGATGGCGCGCAATGCGGGTTGTGCGGCCGTCGGCGTGAGCTACGGCGCCCACGAATCCCAGGGCTTGCTCGACCTGCAGCCCCTGCACCTGGCTCACAGCCCGGCCGAACTGCGGCAGTGGCTGGAGGCCAAGGGCTAGCCGGGACAGGGCTCGGGGTGTTTTCCCGGGCGATTTCCGGTATCGATACAGCAATCCAAGGATTTTCTCCATGAGTCAGGAACCCACCGACCGCGACCCGGCGTCGCGGCGCGACGATCCCCTGTGGCTTGACGCCCCGGGCGGCGAACCGGACCGCTCCGTTCACCCGGACGGCCCGCCATCGCGGCTGCCGCTGCCGCAGCCCGCCGCCCGCGCGCGCCAGGCCGAGGCCGGCGCG
>JASGEH010000054.1:0-11415 GCA_047606565.1 Comamonas sp. | reverse complement strand
GGGGCCGGCACAGGCTGGGCGGCCGGGGCAGGCTGGGCCGCCGGCGCGGCGCCGCTGCCCCGGCCGGCGGGTTCGATGACCTGCACGGTCACGGTCTGGCCGGCCACCAGGGGGATGCCTTCCTGCGCGTCGAGCCGCACCCGCACCGGCACGCGCTGGGCCAGGCGCACCCAGTTGAAGGTCGGGTTGACGCTGGGCAGCAGGTTGGCGCTGGTGGCGCGGTCGCGGTCGGCGATGCCGGCGGCCACGCTCTGCACCGTGCCGCCGATGCGCCCGCCCCCGCCCATGGGCGTGACCTCGACGCGATCGCCAATGCGGATGCGCGGCAGCTTGGTTTCCTCGAAATAGCCCTCGACGTAGAGCGAGCCCACGTCGACCAGCGCCAGCACGGCGCGGCCGGCCGTGGCGTAGGCGCCCTGGCGCA
Source organism: Comamonas sp. (assembly GCA_047606565.1). Lineage (GTDB taxonomy): Bacteria > Pseudomonadota > Gammaproteobacteria > Burkholderiales > Burkholderiaceae_C > Comamonas_F. The sequence continues at coordinate 10,991 of JASGEH010000054.1, read as the reverse complement.
GGTCGAGGTTGGTGACGACGCCGTCGGTGGGGGCGCGCACCAGCGCGCGCTCCAGGTTCAGCCGCGCGGTGTCGAGCGCGACGGCGGCCTGCTCGGCGGCGGCCTCGGCCTGCTCGGCGCGAGCGCGGCTTTGCTCGCGCACTTCGCGCGAGACCAGCTCGCCCAGGCCCAGGTTGCGGGCGTTCTCGCGCCGGGCCTGCGCCAGCGCGGTGCGCTGCGCCAGCACGGCGGCGCGGGCCTGGCGCTCGGCCAGTTCGTAGCGCGTGCGGTCGACCTCGAACAGCACGTCGCCGGCATGCACCGGCTGGTTGTCCTGCACGTGCACGGCGGTCACCAGGCCGGAGACGTCGGGCGCGATCTGCGCCACGTTGGCGCGCACACGGCCATCGCGCGTCCAGGGCGCGCGTTCGTAGTGGTCCCACAGCTGCAGCACGGCCCAGGCGGCCGCCAGCACCACGGCCAGCGTGACCAGCGGCGCCGCCAGCTTGCGCAGCCGGGCCGATCGCTCATTCGGTTTCTTGGGAGTCGGATTCATGGTTTTCTTCTTGTTGGAGTGAGAGGATGGTGGAGGGTCAGCCCGCCTGCAACCAGCCGCTGAAGCGGCTGAGCGCATACAGCAGCAGCGCGTAGAACGCCAGGTCGAACAGCGCCGGGTGCCAGACCCAGCGGTAAAAGCCCAGCGCGGCCAGCAGGCGCCGCGCGGCCCACGACAGCGCCAGCGCCAGCACCGCCAGCACCATCAGCCACGGCAAATAGACGCCGTAGACACTGGTTTCGCCGATCATCGGGAATTCCTTTCCAAGGGGATAGCGGAGGCATCGGGAGAGGGAGCCGCACCCGCGAGCGCGCCGGGCGCATCGGGCAGCAGGTTGCGACGCAGCCCGACCAGCGCCGCCACGGCCGGGCGCAGCAGCCAGGGCATGACGATGGCGGAAGGCTGGCCGGCGGCCGTCGATGAGGTCGCGGATGAGCGCCCCGGGGCTGGAGCAGCGCCGCGGGCCACGGCCTGCAGCGCCGCGTCAAGTGCGCGGTCAATGTGCCCCAGCAGCTCCGGCGCGGGCGGGGCCGCCCGGCCGTCGGCGCGGCGGCCGAAGTAGTCGGCCACCGGCGCGAGTACCGGCGCGATCGGCACCTGCTGCAGTGCGCTGCGCGCGCGCTGCAGCGTGGCCAGGTCGGTGCCCACGCGCAGGTCGCGCAGCGCATCGTTGGCGACCACGCCGTCGACGGTGCCACCGGCCTGCGCGATGCGCGGCGCCAGCAAGCCGATGCGGTCGAGCATGCGCACGGCGTAGCCGGGGTCAGGCGGGCCGCCGGCCGCGCCGGCCATCTCGCCCAGCTCGTGCCAGGTGGCGCGCTGGATGCGCCGTGCGCTCCATTGCGCGCCGACCGAGCGCATCAGCCGCGTGGTGCGCGCGGCGATCACCACCCCGACGATCTGCGCGGCCAGGAAGTTGAGGAAGCTCACCAGGTCGGCGCTGGCGGTGTCGTGCATGGCCAGGGTGCCGGCGACACCGAAGAACATCGCCATGGACGCGCCGAAGTAGGCCGGCCGCGCCAGATAGCCGCCCAGCACCAGGAAGAACGGCGCGCAGATCAGCACCAGCATGCCGAAGTCGCTCACCAGCGGCAGCAGCACCAGCACGTACAGCGCCGACAGCGGAATCGACCACAGCGTCCACTTGAGGAAGCCGTGCATGGCCGGCACCGGGTCGTCCATGGCCGCGAACAGGCTGCAGAAGACCGCCGCGACCATCACCGCGACGTAGCCATAGCTCCAGCCCGTGAGCGCCCAGAACGCGCAGCACAGTCCCACGGACAGTGCCGCCGCCAGGCCCGACAGCAGCGCCAGGCCATGGTCGCGGTGCAGCACGCGGTCGCCCAGGTGGCGCTGGCGGCGCAGCGGCGCAGCGGCGCCGGAGAGCCCGACGTCGATGTCACGGCGCAGCCGCGCGCAGGCCTGCCACTCGTCCACCAGTTCCTCCAGCCGCTGCGCCAGCCCGATGCGCAGGGCACGCGCCAGCCGCTGCGCGCCGTCGGCGGGCACCGCCGCGCCCTGGTCGGGCGGATAGGCGCGCAGCGCGGAGACCAGAACGGCCTGCCCGGGCGTGCCAGCGGTGTCGCGCGCCTGCAGCCATTGCGCGACCTCTTCGAGCAGCGCGGCCACGTCGGGCGGCAGCGCGCCGTCGGCACCGGCCAGCGCCTGCAGCCGGTCTTCCACGGCCGAGAGGTGCGGCGTGAGCGCGGCCACGCGATCCTGCATGGCGCGGATGGCGCCGGCCGTCCAGCGCAGGTGGGTGGTGTCGAAGGGCACGTGGGTGGACAGCAGGCGCAGTTGCGTGATGTCGCCGGCCAGCCGGCGGCGCTCGGCGTCGAGCCGGGCGTCGGCGGCCGGCACGCCCTGCGTGCGCGTGCCCAGCAGCGCATCGAGCCAGCGGCGGCCGTCGGCCATCGTGCGGTCGATCAGGCCCAGCACGCTGGGCGCCAGCCCGCTGGGCCAGAACACGCTGTGCACCACCGAAGCACACAGAATGCCCAGGCCGATTTCCTCGACCCGCAGCACGGCGGTCTCGAAGATGGCCTGCGGCGTCTCGACGCTGGGCAGCCCGATCAGCGCCACGGTGTAGCCGGCCAGCATGAACAGGTAGGCGCGCGGCGTGCGGTCGAGCAGCGAGACCGACACGCAGGCGCCCACCCACAGCGCCAGCGCCAGCCCCAGCAACACCGGCTCGTCGGCCAGGGCCTGGATCATCAGCAACGCCACCAGGCTGCCGATCAGCGTGCCGCCAAAACGAAACAGCGCCTTGGAGCGCACCGCGCCGGCCAGCGGATGGGCGACGATGTAAGTCGTCATCAGCGCCCAGAACGGCCGCGCCAGCCCGGCCCGGTTGGCCAGGTAGACCGCCAGCATGGCGGCCGCGAAACTCTTGGCGGAAAACAGCAGCTCCGCGCGGGTGAAGCGCGGCAGGCGGGGCCAGGCCAGCGTCATGGCGCCTCCCCCGGCACTAGCGGCAGCGGGGTGGGCGGCGTGGTGCCCAGGCGGTGCGTGAGCACCTCGAACACCCGCAGGCAGGCGGTGACGTCGGCATCGGCCACGCCTTCGTATAGCGTGCCCCGCAGCGCCAACAGCACAGCCTCGATCTCGATGCACACGCGCACGCCCTGCGGCGTCAGGTGCAGCGTGCGCGCGCGCCGGTCGGCCGGGTCCTCGCGCCGCTGCACCAGGCCGGCATCGACCAGTTGGTCGAGCGAACGCACCAGCGAGGGCCCCTCGATGCTCATGGCCTCGGCCAGCGTCCCCTGGCGCACGCCGTCGCCCATGCGGTGGATGAACACCAACGGCCAGGCCAGCGCGTGCGACAGGCCCAGCCGCGCCACGGCCTTGTCGGCGGCGGCGCGATAGGCGCGCTGCAGCACGCCCAGCGTCATGCTCAGCGACATCAGCGCCGCCGCGCGGTCGACGGCGGGCGCCCGGCGCCCGGCTCCGGGCGGAGAAGAAGAATCGGTCATGGCAGTGCGCATGCGGCGATGCGCCATTATCAAATAGTTAGCTTGCTATCTATTGTAGGGCCTGGCGAAAATTCCTGCTGGTCCATGCCGAGTGGACCGGGATGGCCCCGGCGCTGGCGCGCGAGCGGCGAAAAAGAGAAGAAAAGTGTGAAGCACGCCGATAAGCCGGATTCTGTGCACGACGGTTGCCCGCCGCGTGACCGCCATTAATCTGGGCCGGGTGTCGCCACGCCGGCTCGATGCTACCTACCCGTGGACTCAGCGGGCCGCCTCGATGTCCACCTATTTGGTATTGCTGCGCGTAGAGATTGCCCGTTTCACCTTGGCCGCTCGCGCGGCCAAACTCGTCTCTGTTGCTCTGATCCTCACCTTGCGGTGGAGAGGTATTACCTCCTACGCTGCCCTGTGCAGTCCGGACGTTCCTCCAGTGCCATGTTTCCATGCTTGCACCAGCGGCGGTCTGGCGTGCTTCACGGGCGGCATTATCGGTGATAAGCGGCGGGCCAGGGCGCGCGGCGCCGCCCCTGACAGCCACTGAAGGACATGGCGGGCACGGTATCCTTCACGCCATGCCCCGCTTCCCCGACCACGCCGCCGACCCGGCCGCCCAACACACGTCCGCCTCGGCCGCCACCGTCCCGGCCCTCGCCACTCCCCTGGTCCCGTCTCCCGCCAGCGGCGAGCCCGCGCTGAGCCCCGCGCAGAAGAAGTTCAACAGTCAGATCAAGCGCATCCGCACCCTGCAGGCCACGCTGGCCGAATGGCAGAGCGCCGTGGACGCCTACCGCGCGCGGCATGCACGCGAGTTCCTGCCGCAGCTCGAAGACTACCGCCAGGTCTGCGTGGCGCTGGTGCGGCGGCTCGACGACGGCGCGGCACTCAAGCTGGCCAAGGCCGACCGCGCGACGCTCGAAACCCAGATCTTCGAGCTGGCCGACGGCCTGGCCCAGGGTCTCCAGGACGAGGCGCTGCGGCAGGACATGCAGGCCGTCGCCGCGCGCTACGCCCCCATGCCGGAGCCGGCTCCGGGCAAGGCGACCGCCCCCTCCACCGGCACATCCACCGACGCCGACCCGGCCTCGCCGGAAGACCTCTGGCAGCAGCTCGAAGCCGAGATGGAAGCCGCGCGCCAGCAGGCCGAGCAGGCCCGCGAGCACCACCGCGCCCAGCACGCCCAGCGCCAGAAGAAACCCAGCGCCCGCCAGCAGCGTGAGCAGGCGCTGGCCCAGCAGGCCAGCCAGTCGGTGCGCGAGGTCTTCCGCAAGCTCGCCAGCGCCCTGCACCCGGACCGCGAACCCGACGCCACGCGGCGCGAACGCAAGACCGTGCTGATGCAGCAGGCCAACCAGGCCTACGCGGCCAGCGATCTGCTGGCCCTGCTGCAACTGCAGATGGAGGCCGAACTGATCGACGCCGAGCGCATCGGCCAGTTGGACGACGACCGCCTGGGCAGCTACAACCGCGTGCTGGCCGAGCAGATCAAAAACCTGCAGCGCGACCTCATCCAGGCCGAGCACACCTTCCGCCTGGACTTCGGCGTGTTCGAGCCCGGTACGCTCAAGCCGGCGCGCCTCAACACCCAGCTCAGCCGCCAGTTGCAGCAGCTCCAGGCCGAGACGCAGCACCTGCGGCAGGACGTGCAGGCGCTGGCCGACCCGGCCCAGCTCAAAAGCTGGCTCAAGGCGCAGCGCGCGGCCGCGCGCGAGCGCGAACGCTGGGACCGCATCGAAGACGCACTGTTCGACGACCTGTTCCGGTAAGACCCGGTTTACTCGTCGTCGAAGCCGCGCACGTGCTCGGCCTTGAAGACCGGCAGCGCCAGCTTGTAGCGAATCGCCAGCATCCGCATCACGAAGCCGACCGACACCGCCACCAGCATCGCCGTTTCGTGGTCGAGCCCGCCCCGCTGCAAGCCGACGTAGGCCACGCCCGTGACCAGCGAGACCGAGGCGTAGAGGTCGCGCTGCAGCACCAGCGGCACCTGGTTGCACAGCACGTCGCGCAGCAGGCCGCCGAAGATGCCGGTGACCAGTCCCATCAGCACCACGATGGCCACGTGCACGCCCTGCGCAGCGGCGATGTCGCAGCCGATCACCGTGAAGGCCACCAGCCCCATCGCATCGAGCACCAGGAAGGCCGCCTTGAGCCGATAGGCCTGCCGCGCCAGCGCCGCCGTCGCCACCGCCGCGCCTATGGTGTAGGCCAGGTACTCGGGGTGGGTGACCCAGCCCAGCGGATAGTGGCCCAGCAGCATGTCGCGCACCGAGCCCCCGCCCAGCGCCGTGACGGAGCCAATGAAGGCGATGCCGAACAAGTCCATGTTGCGCCGCATGCCCATGATGGCGCCCGAGGCCGCCTCGGCCGTGATGGCGATCAGATAAACGATGCCCAGCAATCCCATGCCCATGATGCTTTCCAGGGGTGCCGCGACGGCACCGCCTCCTCTTTGTCTTTTTGACGGACGGCGTGCGCGGCCCGGATCACCAGAAAAATTACCGGAACGCCGAAAGATCGAGCACGTGCGACCGCCCCAGCCAGCCCACGTGCGCGGTGTGGTCGGCCAGATCGTCGCCGGTGTCGCCGTGCAGCAGCACGTCAAGTCCGCCGCGATGCGCGTCCAGCCAGGCGACCAACGCGTCGAACTGGTGGCTGTCGAAGGCCAGCTGGCAGCTCCAGCACGGATGCGGCCCCACCCGCTTTTCGTGCACCCGGCCCACGCGCACGCCGAAGCGCTCGCCCGCCGCCGCGCACAGCGCGCGCGCCTGTGCCACGCTGGCGGCGTCGAAATACACGTGCGCGTGGTAGCGCGCATAGCGGTTTTCAAGGCGGTTGGCGGCTGCGGGTGTATCGGGCATATCGGCAGGCAGATCGGTCGGCATGCCGCGATGCTAAACCGTCCCGCGCCCTCTCCTTGAAAATCGCGCCACCGCTTGATGAAGACCAGCCTGCCGCGAAGCGCGAGGTCTGGATGCGCCCACCGCTGTCGGATCAGGTTTCGGCGGACCGCGCGCCGCAGCGCGCAAGCCACCGACGTCGCACTTTGAACATTACGGCGCGTACTGCGACGCTTGCGCCTTGACGAAGTCCTGGTGCAGACGGATGTCGCGCGAGGACGCGCCGATGCGCAGCTGGTAGGTGCCCGGATCGGCCACCCAGCGCCCCTGCGCGGTGTCGAACGAGGCCAGGTCCTTGCCGGCGATCTCGAACTGCAGCGTCTGCGACTGGCCCGGCTGCAACAGTGCGGTCTTGGCGAACGCGCGCAGTTCCTCCTCGGGCTTGTCCAGCGCGCCGCGCGGGGCCGACACGTAGACCTGCACCACTTCGCGGCCGGCGACCTTGCCGGTGTTGGTCACGGTCACGCTGGCGTGCACGCTGGCCGCGTCGTCGCGGCTGTCCAGCTTCAGCCCGGCATAGCCGAAGCGGGTATACGACAGGCCATGGCCGAAGGGATAGGCCACGCCGACCTTGCGGGTCTGGAAGTAGCGGTAGCCGACCCAGATGCCATCCTTGTATTCGATCTCGGCGGCACGATCGATCTTGCCGAACAGCGAGGTGGCGTTCGGGTCCGGACCGAGCAGCACCTTGCCCGGGAAGCCCTCGGCCGACGGGTAGTCCTGCAACTTCAGCGCGAAGGTATCGGCCAGCTTGCCCGAGGGGTTGACCTGGCCCGACAGCACATCGGCCAGCGCATGCCCGGCCTCCTGGCCCGGCTGCCAGGCCAGCACGATCGCGTCAGCCAGGTCGCGCCAGCTGGCGGTCTCGATCACGCCGGACACGTTCAGCACCACCACCAGCTTCTTGCCCTGCGCATGGAAGGCCTGGGCGGTCTCCTGCAGCAGCGTGCGTTCGACCGCGCTCAGTTCGAAATCGTCCTCGGCCTTGCGGTCGACGAACTCGCCGGAGGCGCGGCCTATCGTCAGCACCGCCACGTCCTGGGTCCGCGCCAGCCGCTGCAGCTCGGCCGGCGCCACCACGCGCTCGGGCACGCGCGGCTTGGGCAGGTACCAGGGCGTTTGCGGCAGCTTGGCGGTCTGCTCGGCGAGGTAGCCGGTATAGGCCTGCGCCAGCCCATCGTCGAGGCCGAAGCCGGCATCGGCCAGGCCCTGCTGCAACGAGACGCTGTAGGCCTTGTTGACGTCACCGCTGCCGGTGCCGCCGGTGATCGTCTGGTAGCTGCTGTCACCGAGCAGCGCCAGCCCGGCCGCGCCGCGCAGCGGCAACGCCGCGCCGTCGTTCTTCAGCAGCACCACGGACTGGGTCGCGGCACTGCGCGATAGCCCGGCGTTGGCCTTCAGGTCCGGCTGGTCCGAATGCGGCGTGCGCTGGAAGGTGTGGGTGCGCTCGACCAGTGCCAACACCCTGGCGACGTTGGCGTCCAGCACCTTCTCGTCGAGCTGGCCGCTTTGCACCGCCGCCAGCAGCGTCTTCTGCTGCTTGCCGGTGCCGGGCATCAGCAACTCGTTGCCGGCCTGCTGCTGCGCCACCGGATCGCGACCACCAAACCAGTCGGTCATCACCAGGCCGTCGTAGCCCCACTGCTGGCGCAGCACGTCGGTCAGCAGCCAGCGGTTTTCCGAGGTGTAGGTGCCGTTGAGCTTGTTGTAGCTGGACATCACCGTCCACGGCCGGCCCTTGCCGATGGAGATCTCGAAGCCCTTGAGGTAGATCTCGCGCAGCGCGCGCTCGTCGACCTTGACGTCGATGGTGTTGCGGTCCCACTCGTGGTTGTTGCCCGCGAAGTGCTTGACCGAGGCGCCCACGCCCTCGTCCTGCAGCCCTTGCACCAGCGCGGCGGCGATGTTGCCGGCGACCACCGGGTCCTCGGAGTAGTACTCGAAGTTGCGCCCGCCCAGCGGGTAGCGGTGGATGTTCTGGGCCGGGGTCAGCATCACGTCGATGCCGTAGTCGCGCGCCTCGCGCCCGATCGCCGCGCCGACCTGACGCACCAGATCCACGTCCCACGACGTGGCCAGCGCGCTGCCGATCGGGAACGCGGTGGCGTAGAAGGTTCTGCCCGGCGCGTCCTTGCGGGTCGGGTCGATGCGCACACCGGCCGGTCCGTCGGACAGCACGATCGAGGGAATGCCCAGACGCGGCACCGGCGTGGTGGTGCCGGCCGCGCCAGGCACCTTGCTGTCGCCGCCACCGACCACCGGCGCCTGCATGTCCTCGGACAGGCCGGGGCGGCGCATGCCCTGGCCGGTGAGCAGCGCCACTTTCTCCTCCAGCGTCAGCGCGGCCACCACCTTGTCGAGCGGATCCCGGCCCAGTTGCGGCAGCTCCTGCGCGACCACGCCCCCGCACAGCAGGCCGGCCGAAATACCCAATGCCAACGGTTTCATTCCCAACATCGTTCCTTTGCCTCTCACGAAGAAATCATCCGGTCCCGCCGCGCCCGGCACGGATCGGCCTCGGGCAGATCGAGTCGATCGGTCGGCATGCCGCGATGCTAAACGCCGCGAGTGGCCGTTTCTGTCGCCAACCCGCAGGGTTTGCGCGGGTATGGAAAAGTTCATAACACTCTAGAATCACGCCCCTGCTTGATCAACACAAGCCCCGCCGCGAACCATGATCCGACTCTCCGAACTCAAGCTGCCCCTGGACCACCCCGAGGGCGAGCTGGCCGCGCTGGCCGCGCGCACGCTGGGCGTGCCCCCCGCCGCGCTGGCCCGCGTGCACGTCCACAAGCGCAGCTTCGACGCCCGCAAGGCCGGCCAACTGCTGTGCGTCTACATCGTCGACGTGACGCTGGCCGACCCCGCGCAGGAAGCCGCCCCGCTGGCGCGCCACGCCGCCGCCCCACGCAACCCGCACATCCAGCCCACGCCCGACATGGCCTACTACCCGGTCGGCCAGGCCCCGGCGGCGCTCGCGCACCGGCCGGTGGTGGTGGGCTTCGGGCCCTGCGGCATCTTCGCGGCGCTGCTGCTGGCGCAGATGGGCTTCAAGCCCATCGTGCTCGAACGCGGCAAGACCGTGCGCCAGCGCACCAAGGACACCTGGGGGCTGTGGCGCAAGAGCGTGCTCACGCCCGAGTCCAACGTGCAGTTCGGCGAGGGCGGCGCCGGCACCTTCTCCGACGGCAAGCTCTACAGCCAGATCAAGGACCCGCGCCACCTCGGCCGCAAGGTGATGGAGGAGTTCGTCAAGGCCGGCGCGCCGCCCGAGATCCTGTACATCGCGCACCCGCACATCGGCACCTTCAAGCTGGTCAAGGTAGTCGAGAACATCCGCGCGCAGATCGTGGCCGCCGGCGGCGAGATCCGCTTCGAGCAGCGCGTGACCGACGTACTGCTCGAACCCGATGAGGGCGGCCAGCAGCGCCTGCGCGGCCTGGCGGTGCTCGACCAGGCCAGCGGCCAAAGCTACGAGCTGCGCACCGACCACGCCGTGCTGGCGCTGGGCCACAGCGCGCGCGACACCTTCCAGATGCTGCACCGGCGCGGCGTGTACGTGGAGGCCAAGCCGTTTTCCATCGGCTTTCGCGTCGAGCACCCGCAAGGCGTGATCGACCGCGCGCGCTGGGGCCGCCACGCCGGCCACCCGCTGCTGGGCGCGGCCGACTACAAGCTGGTGCACCACGCCAGCAACGGGCGCGCGGTCTACAGCTTCTGCATGTGCCCGGGCGGCACCGTGGTGGCGGCCACCAGCGAGCCCGGCCGCGTCGTCACCAACGGCATGAGCCAGTACTCGCGCGCCGAGCGCAACGCCAACGCCGGCATCGTCGTCGGTATCGACCCGGCCGACTACCCGACCGATTACGGCCTGCTCGAAGACGTGCCACCCGAAGCCGACGGCCGCCCGCACCCGCTGGCCGGCATCGAGATGCAACGCCGCCTGGAAACCCGCGCCTACGAACTGGGCGGCGGCGACTACCGCGCGCCCGGCCAGTTGGTGGGCGACTTCGTGGCCGGCCGCGACTCGACCGGCTTCGGCAGCGTCCAGCCCTCGTACAAGCCGGGCGTGCGGCTGGGCAGCCTGCACCCGGCCTTGCCCGACTACGCGATCGCCGCCCTGCGCGAGGCTTTCCCGGCCTTCGGCCGCAAGCTCAAGGGCTTCGACATGCCCGACGCCGTGCTCACCGGCGTCGAGACGCGCACCTCCTCGCCCATTCGCATCACGCGCGGCGAGGATCTGCAAAGCCTCAACGTGCGCGGCCTGTTCCCGGCCGGCGAAGGCGCGGGCTACGCCGGCGGCATCCTGTCGGCCGGCGTCGATGGCATCAAGGTGGCCGAGGCGGTCGCCCGCGACGTGCTGGGCTGACCGGGCGGCAGTCCAAACAGGGCAAGCAGCGGTCGCCGCGCCCGGGTAGCATGGCTGGACATCCTCTGCCTGCCCCGCCCATGACCGCCACCGACGCCACCGACGCCACCGAATTCCATTTCTACGAACCCCGGCTGGGCCACGGCCTGCCGCACGACCCGTTCAACGCCATCGTCGGGCCGCGCCCGATCGGCTGGATCGGCTCGCGGGGCGCCGACGGC
>JASGEH010000053.1:0-12198 GCA_047606565.1 Comamonas sp. | reverse complement strand
CTGGCCATCGCCGCGCGCCTGCATGTGCTGCTGCGGCGCGAAACGGGCCGCATCGTCGACACCGACTGGCTGGCCGAGAACGAGGAATACGCGGGCGAAATCCTGCGCCTGGCGCGCGAGCACGCCCAGCGCAGCGGCCACCAGGGCCTGCGGCAATGCGCCGACGAGCTGGCCTACGCCCTGGCCCATGCGGCGCCGGCCGAGCCCCGCACCCTGTTCGAGCGCGTGGCCTGGTCGATCCGCCACCAGGGCCAGGGCGCGCGGGGCGGCTAGCGCCTCGTGCGGCCGCTGGGCGGTCGTGCCGACGCAGCCTTCGGCCGCCGGGTGTGGGGCCTACTGGCTGGTCGGCATGGCGAACTCGGCGCCCTTGGCGGTGGCCTGCGGCCAGCGCTGCATGATGCTCTTTTGCCGGGTGTAGAAGCGCACGCCTTCCTCGCCGTAGGCGTGCATGTCGCCGAACAGGCTCTTCTTCCAGCCGCCGAAGCCGTGCCAGGCCATGGGCACCGGGATCGGCACGTTGATGCCGACCATGCCGACCTGGATGCGGCGGCCGAATTCGCGCGCGATGTGGCCGTCGCGGGTGTAGCAGGAGACACCGTTGCCGAATTCGTGGTCGTTGATGATCCGCACCGCCTCGGCGAAGTCCGCGACGCGCACGCAGGCCAGCACCGGGCCGAAGATTTCTTCCTTGTAGATGCGCATGTCGGTGGTGACGTGGTCGAACAGCGTGCCGCCCAGCCAGAAGCCGTCGGCGCAGCCGGCACCGGCCTGGGTGCCGTCGAAGCCGCGCCCGTCGACCAGCAGTTGCGCGCCTTCGGCGACGCCCTGCGCGATGTAGCCGGTGATGCGGTCGTGCGCGGCGCGGGTGACGATGGGGCCCATCTCGGCGTCGAGGTTGTTGCCGTCGAGCACCTTGAGCGCGCGGGTGCGCTCGATCAGCTTGGGCAGCACCTTCTCGGCCGTGCCCTCGCCCACGAACACCGCCACGCTGATGGCCATGCAGCGCTCGCCGGCCGAGCCGTAGGCGGCGCCGATCAGCGCGTCCACCACCTGGTCCATGTCGGCGTCGGGCATCACCACCAGGTGGTTCTTGGCGCCGCCGAGGGCCTGCACGCGCTTGCCGTGGCGCGCGCCGGTTTCGTAGATGTGGTTGGCGATGGGGGTGGAGCCGACGAAGGAGATCGCCTGCACGTCCGGGTGTTCGAGCAGCGCGTTGACCGCGTCCTTGTCGCCCTGGACCACGTTGAAGACGCCATCGGGCAGGCCGGCCTGCTTGAGCAGCTCGGCGATCAACAGGCTGGGGCTGGGGTCGATCGGGCTGGGCTTGAGCACGAAAGTGTTGCCCGTGGCCAGCGCCATCGGGAACATCCACATCGGCACCATGACCGGGAAGTTGAAGGGCGTGATGCCGGCGACCACGCCCAGCGGCTGGCGCAGCGTCCAGTTGTCGATGTTGGTGGAGACCTGGTCGGTGAAGGCGGTCTTGAGCAGTTGCGGCGCGCCGCAGGCGAACTCGACGATCTCGATGCCGCGCGTGACCTCGCCCTGGGCGTCGGTGAAGACCTTGCCGTGCTCGGCGGTGATCAGGCGCGCCAACTCGTCGCGATGAGTGTTGAGCAGTGCCAGGAAGTTGTTGAGCACGCGCGCGCGGCGCAGCGGCGGCAGGTTGCTCCAGGCCGGGAAGGCCGCCTTGGCCGAGGCCACGGCGGCGTCCACGTCGGCGCGGCTGGCCAACTGGGTCTGGCCGGTGACGGCGCCGGTGGCCGGGTTGTAGACGGGCAGTTGCTGGCCGCTGGTGGCGGCGGCGCGGGCGCCGGAAATCCAGTGGGCGATGGGGGTGGTCATGGGCTGATCCTGTCGAAGGTGAAGGCGGGGGGCGGGCGGTCAGCGGCGCGCGCACACGGGCCGCATGCCCCGCAGTCTAGGTCGGGCGCACGCTTTGGAGAAGGCCTGGATTCCGATTACATTGTTCGACTAATCGAACAATGAGGGCGAACCATGACTTCAGATGCCGCCGGGCCGGTGTTTGGCGACCTGCACATCCTGACCGTCGTCGGGCAGACGCGCAGCTACACCCAGGCCGCGCGCCGCCTGGGCGTCTCCAAGGCCACGGTCAGCCTGCGCATCGCCGAGCTGGAGCGCGCGGCGGGCGTGCCGCTGGTGCAGCGCTCGACCCGCTCGGTGGCGCTGACGGCGGCCGGCCAGCAGCTCGCCGACGAGACCGCGCCGTCGTTCACGCACATCGCGCACAGCTTCGCCGCCGTGCGCGACCTGGCCAGCACCCCGCGCGGGCTGGTGCGGCTGACCGCGCCGGTCGCCCTCGGGCGCCAGCACGTGGTGCCCATGCTGGCGGCCTTCCTGCAGGCGCATCCGCAAATCCGCATCGAACTGGATTTGAACGACCGGCTGGTCAACCTGGTGCAGGAGGGCTTCGACCTGGCCGTGCGCCACGCGCAGGCGCCGCCCGACACCCATGTCGCGTGGACGCTGTGCGAGACGCGCTCCGTGCTGGCCGCCAGTCCCGCCTACCTGGCGCGGCGCGGCGTGCCGCAGCACCCCCGCGAACTGGCCGGCCACGATTGCCTGGTGTACCTGCGCGGCGCGGCCGGCCAGAGCTGGACGCTGGCGCGGCCCGGGCGCCAGGGCGGCCCGCCCGAGCAGGAAACCGTGGCCGTGACCGGCCCGATCAAGGCCAACAACAGCGAGGCCCTGCGCGACGCGGCCCTGGCCGGCCTGGGCATCGCGCTGCTGCCTGACTTCAGCGCGCGCGGCCCGGCCGGACCGGCCGCCGAATCATCGCCCGGGGCGGCGACGGCGCTGGTGCCCGTGCTGCCGGACTGGCAGCCGCAAGGCTTCTTCGGCGGCCGGCTGTATGCCGTGCGGCCCTGGGCGCCGCAGGTGCCGCGCGCGGTGCAGTGCCTGGTCGATCATTTGCGGGCGGGATTTCAGGCGGGGTTCCAGGACGGATTCCCGGCCGGGGTTCAGGAGCCGGCGGGCTGACAGGCCCGCCGCACCGCCTCCGCCGTGAACGGCGGCGCGCAAAAACGCACGCCGGTGGCGTCGAACAGCGCGTTGGCGATGGCGGCGGCGCTGGGGACCGAGGCGGATTCGCCCGCGCCCATCGGCGGCTGGTCCTGGCGCGGCATCAGCAGCACGTCGATTTCGGGCAGGTCGGCGAAGCCGAGGATGGGGTAGGCACCCCATTCGCGGCTGGTGACGCCCTGGGCGTTGAAATCGACTTGTTCGATGAGCGCGCGGCTGAGCGACTGGATGACGTTGCCGTGGATCTGGTGGCGCACGCCGTCCGGGTTGACCATCATGCCGGTGTCCTGGCCGATGACCACGCGGCGCACCTGGATGCGGCCGCTGGCGGGATCGACGTCGAGATCGACGACCCAGGCCGCCCAGGCCGCGCCGAAACCGGGGAAACGGCTGTGGACGTAGCGGGCGTAGGCCACGCCGCGTCCGCGTAACTGGCCGTCCGGGCCGGCGGCGCCTCGGCTGCCGTGTGCGCCGGGCTGCCAGCCGGCGCGTTCGGCGGTGGCGCGCAGCAGGTCGATGGCGCGGGCGTCGTCGAGGTGGCGCAGGCGGAATTCGACCGGATCGGCGCTGGCGGCATGGGCCAGTTCGTCGATCATGCAGTCGTGCGCGAAGGAGTTGGGCAGGGCCGAGACGCCGCGCAGCCACGATGCGCGTACCAGCGGCGCCATGTCGTGGCAGGCGATGCGGCGGTGCGGGTAGCGGTAGGGCGGCACGGCGGTGCGGTCGCCCATCTCCAGCGTGCGCGGCTGGCCGGGCACGCGGCCGGTCAGCAGCAGCGCCAGCAAGGGCGCGTCGTTGGACGGGTAGCGCACCGCGAAGTCGCAGGCCAGCAACTGGCCCTGCGCGTCGATGGCGGCGTCCACGTCGATCAGTTGCGCGGCGCCCTTGGGCTCCCACTGGTGTTCCTGCTCGCGCGTGAGCTGCACGCGCACCGGCGCGCCCACGGCCATCGCCAGCAGGGCGGCGTCGCCGGCCACGTCGTCGGCGCAGTTGCGGCCGTAGCAGCCGGCGGCTTCCATGCGCACCACTTCGATGTGCTGCTCGCCCAGGCCCAGCAGGCGGTCGAGGTCGATGCGCAGCATGTGCGGGTTCTGGGTACCGGACCACACCGTCAGGCGGCCCGCTCGCCAGTCGGCCACGGCGCAGGAGGGGCCGATGGATGCGTGCATCTGGTAGGGCCACACGTAGCGGCGCTGGCAGCGGTGCGCCGCGCCGGCCAGGGCGCTGGCGGCGTCGCCCTCGTCGAGCAGCGGGCGCGGCACGGCGGGCTGGGCGCGCAGGGCGGCGGCGATGTCGTCGGGGCTGGCCAGCGGTGGCAGCGGCGGGATGGCGGCGACCGGGCGCCAGGTGAGCCGGAGCGCCTTCATGGCGGCCACGGCCTGTTCCTCGCGGTCGGCCACCACGCCGACGAAGTCGCCGCGCACCACCACCTGGACGCGGCCGGGCAGGTGGGCGACGGCGGACTCGTCTGCCGCCAGCAGGCTGCGGCCGATGAAGTCGCCGCTGTCGCGCCCCGGGTAGGGCGGGCGGACGACGCGGCCGTGGCGCATGCCGGGCAGGCGCACGTCGTGCACGAAGGTGAGCTGGCCGGTGGCCTTGGCGGGAATGTCCACGCGCGCCGCGCCGCGCCCGACCAGCCGGTAGTCGGCCGGGGGCTTGAGTTTGACCGCCACCTCGGGCGGGGCCAGCGGCAGCCGGTCGTGCCGCCCGCGCAGCAGGTCGCCGTAGGGCAGGCGGCGCGCGTCGCCCGCGCTCTGGAAGCAAACGGCGCCATCGTGCGCTTGCAAGGCCTCCAGGGGCACGCCCCAGTGCCCGGCGGCCAGCGCCAGCAGGTGCTCGCGCGCCTGGGCGGCGGCGCGGCGCAGCGGCACGGCCGAGATTTGCAGGCTGGCGCTGGCGATGGTCGGCCCCTGGTTGGGCGCGGCTTCGGTGTGGCCCAGCACCATCTCCAGCCGCTCGAAGGGCAGCTCCAGTTCCTCGGCCACGATCTGGGCCAGCGCGGTGCGGATGCCGGTGCCCAGGTCGACGTGGCCGTTGAAGGCCAGCGCGCGCCAGCCGTCCGGGGCGCCGGGGTCGTGCAGCACGGCGACGAATATCTCGGGCGTGGCTGGCACGTAGGCCGACGCCGCGCCGGGCTGGCCGGGCGCGGGCCGGGGCGCGGCCACCGGGTCGCGCACCACCAGCAAGGTGCCGGCGCGGCCGAGCAGCGTGTCGTGCAGGGCCTTGGGCTGGGGCAGCGGCATGGTGGCGCGGGGTGGGCGGTGGACCTGGCGTGGATCAGGGCAGGGTGGCGATCCAGGCCAGCAGTTCGGCGGTGTCGGTCACGTCGGCGTATTTCTGCTGCATATCGTAGAGGTTGGCCTCGTGCGGGGCCTGGGCGCGGTCGGCACAGCCGTCGCGCGGCACCAGCACGTTGAAGCCGGACTGCACGGCATCGACCACGGTGGCGCGCACGCAGCCCGAGGTGGTGGCGCCGGCGACGATCAGCGTGTCCACGCCGGCGCCGCTCAGCAGCGCGGCCAGGGGCGAGCCGAAGAAGGACGAGGCGCCTTTCTTGGTGACGATGGCATCGGTCGGCTGGATGCCGGTGGCCGCGTCGATCTGCACCAGCCGCGAGCCTTCGAGCAGCGCGGCCATGCCGGTGGCCTTGCGCAGCCAGGGCAGCTTGTCCACCTCGCCGGGGTGGTAGGCGATGGTCGAGAAGATCACCGGCCTGCCCTTGGCGCGCAGCGCGTCGCACAGGGCCCGGGTGCGGGCGATGGGCTCGCGCGCGTCGGAGGCGGTGGGGTATTGCAGGTCGGTGAAGCCGTAGGAGAAATCGACGACGACGATGCCGGGGCGAAGGCCGCGTGGCACGGCGTGGCCGAAGCCGGCGGCGGCGTAGGTTTGCGCTTGGGACATGGGGGCCTTGAACGGGAATGAAGAAGGGTCAGCGGCGCTGGAGCTGGATGTCCTTGACCACGATGTCGCCATCGACCACGACCGGTTCGCCGTCGAGGAACAGCGAGCAGCCGCGCATGGGGATGTCGAGGTGGCAGGCGGTGTCGTTGGGGCCGCCCAGTTCGTTGTTGGGGCCGGTGGAGAACATCACGTTGCCGTAGAAGCTTCGCGGCTCCATGCCCATGCCGCCGGGGAACTCGCCGGGCACGAAGTTGTGCCAGCGCGCGTGCGGGTTCATGCCCCAGCCGACGTGGCTCATGCCGTAGCCGCGCGGGTCGTTGAAGTCGTCCATATAGGCCTTGACGATCTGCGCCTCCAGCCCGCCGCGGATGTCGGTGATCCAGCCGCGCTCGATGGTGTAGGTGATGGGCTCGCGCACCATCAGGTTCTGCGGCAGCAGGATGTCGCCGGGCGCGACCACGATGGTGCCGTCCACGCCGTCGTCGTCGCCGCCCGTGAAGACGAAGCCCGAGGGCCAGTGATCCCAGCGGCCCGGCGTGTCGGTGCAGGCGTATTCGGCCACGGTCGGGTAGGTGTTGAGCCGGTAGCTCACGTCCGTGCCGTGCGGCGAGGTGATGCGCATCACTGAGGCTTTTTCCAGCAGCGCGGCGGCGATCTCGACCTTCTCGCGCAGTTCGGGGTAGGGCAGCAGGCGCGCCAGCAGCGCGGGCGGCTCGACGGCGGTGAGGATGCGCGTGCCGGC
Organism: Comamonas sp.; assembly: GCA_047606565.1. Classification (GTDB taxonomy): domain Bacteria; phylum Pseudomonadota; class Gammaproteobacteria; order Burkholderiales; family Burkholderiaceae_C; genus Comamonas_F. The sequence goes on along the minus strand of JASGEH010000053.1, from coordinate 5,513 downwards.
GGCCTGGATGGCGAACTGCTCCTTGGAAAACAGCAGGAAGATGCAGTCGATCAGCATGTCGCAGCGCTTCAGAGCCTCGACCGCCTCGGGCATGGCGGCCAGCCCGGTCACGCCCACGCTCCAGCCCGCCGTGGGCAGCGGCGCGGGCAGGCGCATGTGGTACATGTTGGCGCCCAGGCGCTGGCCGGCGGCCATGAAGGCGTCGGCGTAGGCGAGCCGGTCGTGGCCTTGGGTGAGCACGATCAGGCGCTCGCCGTCGCGCACGCCCGACATCCTGAGCTGGTGCAGGCAGATTTCGGTGAAGCTGGCGTGGTCCATGGCGGGCCTCCGTTCAGGCGTGGAAGTCGAGCACGGCGGCGAGGAAGCCCTCGAGGTCGTCCCAGGGAATCATGTGGCCCGCGCCTTCGACGCGGCGGGTTTCGGCCTGCGGCAGCAGGCGCGTGAATTCGGCTTCGTCCTCGGGCAGCACCACGCGGGCCCCGCCCGCGATCACCAGCCGTGTCGGCAGGGCGATGTGCGGGAGGTCGGCGTGGATGTCGTCGGTGGCGAAGCCGTCCCAGGCCTGGCGGATGGCGCCCCAGTGGCAGGTGTGCAGCCATTCGGCGCGCAAGGCGACTTGCGCGTCGGTCCAGGTGGGGCAGAAGCGGCGCATCTCCTCGGCGCCGCAGCCGCGCTGCGCCAGGCGGATGGAATCGCTGTACCAGGCCCACTGGGCGGGGTAGGGACGGCGGCCCGGGCCGGACATGGGCGGATCGACCAGCAGCAGGCCGGCGAAGGTGTCCGGCGCGGGGGCCCGCCGCGCGGCGCGGATGGCGACGCGCGCGCCCATGGAGTGGCCCATCGCAATCGGTCGGTCCATGAGCTGGGCCAGCGCGATGGCGTCGTCGGCCATGGCGTCGAGCGTGTAGTCGAGGTCGCCCGCCTCGCTCAGGCCGCGGCCGCGCACGTCGAGGATGTGGACGTCGTAGCGCTCGGCCAGCCGCTCGCCGACGAAGCCCCAGGTGATGGCCGGCGAGGTGATGCCGGGAATCAGCAGCAACTGTGGGCCGGGGCCGGCGTAGTGAAGCAGGTGCTGGCGGATGCCGTTGGCGTGGACGTGGTAGCCGCGCGGGGAGGTCGTCGTCATGGCGACCTCCTCAATCCGCATAGGGGTAGGCGCCCGACAGCAGGGCGCCCGCGCCCGGCACCACCGGGTCGAGCCGGAGCGCCTTGAGGATGGCGTAGGTGGTGGCGATGGCCGCCGTCAGCACCGGCTTGCCGGTCATCGCCTCGACCTGGGCCACGGCCGGCAGCGAGGGCATCTGCACGCAGGCCGACAGCACGATGACGTCGGCCTCGGCGATGGACATGGTGGAGACGATGCCGGGCAGCCGCGCCGGGTCGTGGCGGCCGACGTCGAGGTTGTCGGGGATCTCCAGCGCGCGCCAGTCGACGATCTCGAAGCCCTCGTGGGCGATGTAATCCATCACCAGTTGCGTCAGCGGCACCATGTAGGGGGCGACCAGCGCTATCTTTTTTGCCTTCATCACCTTGAGTGCCTCCACCAGCGCGCCGGCGCTGGTGATGACCGGGGCCGGCGCGCCGTTGCTGGCCGTGCGTTCGCTCAGGCGGGTCTGCGAGACACGGTGGTAGCCCGGGCCCATGGCCATGATGGCCACCAGGCAGGCATAGCCCAGCACGTCCACGCGGGCATCGCTGAGTTCGAGCGCGCAGCGGTCGCTTTCGGCGTCCATGGCGGCCAGTTCCTCCTTGACCACGTGCTTCATGCGCATGCGGCTGGAATGGAAGGTGAAGCGGTTTTCCGGCCGCACCCGCGAATGCGCCTGCAGCATGGCCGGCACCTCGGTTTCCATGGTGGTGTTGGAGCTGGGCACGATCTGGCCGATGCGCAGGGGCGGGGTCATGGCGGTCTTTCTAGTGTTGGCTTTATTGAATGTATGCGCTTTATTTTTGCAAGATGCCGGCCAACCTGCAATGCCGTGGTTTCCCAAGGGTATTGCACCAGGCTTGTGATAAATCTGTGTGATTGTTGGGCGGAAAGCCCGGGATTGGTGCATGGTGAAAATGCGCATGCGCCAAACAAATAAAGCGTATACGCTTAAATTGTTTGCTCGGGATGGAACGATTCGTGCATGGGGAAACCCTGTCATCGCCCCGTCGTCGGCGGGACGTCCCGGGCCGCGTGCCGCGCGCCCCTGCCTTCATCGCCTTCACCAGGAGTCATCCAAGTGTCCTCTCAACCTCGTATCGCCGTGGTCGGCGCTGGATTGGGCGGCGCCGCCGCCGCCGCGCTGCTGATCCAGGCCGGCTTCCAGGTCCGTGTCTATGAACAGGCCCCTGCGTTCTCGCGCCAGGGCGCGGGCATCCACGTGGGGCCCAACGTCATGAAGATCCTGCGCCGCATCGGCATCGAGGACGCGCTCAACGCCCAGGGCTCGCACCCCGCGTTCTGGCACAGCCGCCACGGCGTCACGGGTGAGATCCTGGCCCAGATCCCGCTGGGCGACTACGCCGTCCAGGCCTACGGCGCAAGCTACCTCACCGTGCACCGGGGCGACTTCCACGCGTTGCTCATCGAGGCGCTGCCGCCGGGCGTGCTGGCCTTCGGCAAGAGCCTGGTGCGGGTGGCCGACCAGGGCGACGTGGTGCACCTGCACTTCGCCGACGGCACGATGGAAGAGGCCGACCTGGTGATCGGCGCCGACGGCGTGAACTCGCGCATCCGCGAGGAACTGCTGGGCGCCGAGCCGCCCCAGTACGCCGGCTACCTGGCGCATCGCGCCGTCTTCCCGACGCCGCCCGTGCTGCCCGGCATGCTGCCCTTCGAGCCCTGCGTGAAGTGGTGGACCGACGACCGCCACCTGATGACCTACTTCGTCACCAGCAAGCAAGACGAGCTCTACTACGTGACCGGCGTGCCGGTGGAAAAGTGGGACCTGAGCGACCGCTGGCTGCCCAGCAGCCGCGACGAAATGCGCGAGGCCTTCGCCGGCTGGCACCCGACGGTGCAGGCGCTGATCGACCACACGGTCGAGGTCACCAAGTGGTCGCTGCTCGAACGCGACCCGCTGCCGCTGTGGAGCCGTGGCCGGCTGGTGCTGCTGGGCGACGCCTGCCACCCGATGAAGCCGCACATGGCCCAGGGCGCGGCCATGGCGATCGAGGACGCGGCCATGCTGGCGCGCTGCCTGCGGGAAGTCGGCGGCAGCCAGCACGAACTGGCCTTCGCGCTGTACGAGGCCAACCGCGCCGAGCGCGCCAGCAAGGTCCAGCGCATCTCGCACGACAACACCTGGTTCCGCACCAACGAAGACCCGGCCTGGTGCTTTGGCTACGACGTTTTCAGCACACCGCTGGTCGAGCCCAAGGCCCGGGCGGACTGAACGGCCGGCTTCCTCACGATGAGCCTCTGCCCCGATCCTGACCTCGATTCCGGCGTCCGCGACGCGCCCGCCAGCCCCGATCCCGCCATCCGGCTCGCCGTCAATGGCCGGCCGTGCACGGTCGCGGCGGCTGGGGCGACGCCGCTGCTTTACGTGTTGCGCAACGATCTGGCGCTCAACGGCCCCAAGTACGGCTGTGGCCTGGGCGAATGCGGTGCCTGCACCGTGCTGATCGACGGTGTGGCCGCGCGTTCGTGCGTGATCCCGGTGCGCGGCGCGGCCGGCCGCGAGGTGACCACGCTCGAAGGGCTGGGCGGCCCCGCCTGCCCCGGGCCGACGCAGCAGGCCTTCATCGCCTGCCAGGCGGCGCAGTGCGGCTACTGCCTCAACGGCATGATCATGACCACCGAGGCGCTGCTGCGCCGCAACCCCCGGCCCACCGAGCACGAGATCCGGCAGGAGCTGCGGCACAACATGTGCCGCTGCGGCACGCATGTCGAGATCCTGCAGGCCGCGCGCCTGGCCGCCGAGCGGCGTGCAGCCCTCGGGTCCGAGTCCGAGTCAGGCACGCCGGGAGCGCCCGCATGAGGCCCACGGGCGGCCCGCCCGAAGACGGCCTGGCGCCCGTGCCCGCGCAGGGGTCTGATTGGCCCGATCTGCCCGCCCTGCCGGCCGCCGTGCTGCACGGCGCGCTGCTGCGCCCGCCCGCCCTGCGCTGGGACGGCCAGCGCCATGGCGGCGCGCGGCTGCGCGCGCTGGGCGTACCGGACGCGCTGCCCGGCGTGGTCGAGGTGGTGCGGCGGCAGGACTTCGTCGGCGTGGTCGCCGTCGCGGCCGTGCTGGCGCGCCAGGCGGCCGAACGCCTGCGGCCCGATTGGCAGGAGGCACCTGGGCAGGCATTCGGGCAGAAGCCCGCCCAGGCGCCCGAGCCGCCATCCTCGTCATCGCCGCCAGAATCTGGACTGCCCGGCTACGCCTGGCAGTTGCCGGCCCGGTCGTCGCACCAGGGCGCCGCCACCGCCTGGTGCGTGGGCGGCTACGCCACCGTCTGGGTGCCGTGCGCGCTGGCCGAGCGGGCCGGCCTGCGCGCGGAACTGGCCGGCCTGCTGCAACTGGCGCCCGGGCGCATCACCCTGGTCGAGACCGACCCCGGCCCCTCGGGCTGGGCGCATCCGCTCGACGTGCTCGACGCCGCCGCCGACGCCGCCTTGCTCTCGCAGGCCGTGCAGCGCCCGGTGCGCGTGCCGTTGTCCGGCTCACTGGCCGGCCAGCCGCTGCGGCTGTGGCCGACGCCGGCCACGCCGCCCACCACGGAAGCGGACCTTGCCGCTGCCGGCCGCCCGCCCGCACCAGACGTTGCTGGCGATGGCGACGCGGGCATCACCTGGCAAGCCAACGTGCCCTGGGCCGTTCGGCCCAGCCTGGCGCGGCTGTTGAGCCAGCCGCAGCAGGCCCACCCCTGCGGCCTGCCGGCGCTGTGCGGCGAGGCCATGGCCGCGCCCGTGCAGGCCACCCCGCAGCCGCTGGCGCACGCGGCGGCGGCCGAACTGGATGCCGCCCAAGTCTTCGCCCAGGAAGTCTGGCTCGACGAGCAGGCCGCCCGTGCGGGCGCCGACCCGCTGGCCTACCGGCTGCGCCACCTGCCCGAAGGGCCGGGGCGGCGACTCGTCCAGCGTCTGGCCGAGCGCATCGGCGGGCCGTCCGGGCCTGGGGCTAGCGGCGCCGACGGCAGCGGCTGGGCACTCGCACCCCGGCGCCCAGCCGAGCCGGATGGCCGCCTGCACGGGCGCGGCTACGCCTCGGCCCACGTGTGGCGGCCCGGTGTGGGTGATGAAAACGGCGCGGGCGCCCCAACCGAGGAAAGCTGGAGCGCCTGGATGGCCGAAGTGGCCGTGGCGCCGGACACCGGCCGCATCGAGGTCACGCGCGTCGTCGTCGGCCGCGACGGGCGGGCGCTGCACGCGGCCCAGGCCGCCGGCATCGACGACGAGGACCCGCGCCTGCTGGCCGCCGCCCGCCAGTTGCTGGCCGCGCCCGCGCGCTTCGACGACTGGCCGGGGCTGCCGCCGGGCGATGCGGCCGCCGCGCCGGTGCCCGCGCCAGAGCAGCGGACGTTGGCCCCGCGCCCGG
>JASGEH010000052.1:0-20074 GCA_047606565.1 Comamonas sp. | reverse complement strand
CCTGCCGGAAGGCCTCGGCGTCGGCCGCCAGCGCGTGGAAGGGCCGGCCCTCGCGCGCGGCTTCGTCCATGCGCAGGCGCAGCTCGGGCGCGAAGCCGGTGGCGCTGACCTGGCCGGCGCAGTAGGTAATGGCGTCGAGCAGGGTGTGCTGCCAGGCATTGGCCTCGGGAGCGGCGGGATCGGCGCCCCCCCCTGGCCCCCCGGCCGGCGATCCGGCGGCTGCCCCGCGTAGCACGTCCAGCAGTTGCGCCAGCACCGCCTCGTCGGCCTGCGTCAGCCAGCGCGCATCGAATTCGGTGGGCCGCAGCAGCATGAACAGGGCCGAGGCATCGACCGTCTCGGGCGTGCCCGGCAGCAGCTTGTAGCGCACGCGCTCGCTGAACTCGCTGAAGAAGGCACTGCGCGGCGCGAAGCCGAAATCGGCCAGCAGCGTGGTGGCATCCACCGTCCGCACCAGCGCGCGCCAGAGGCCGGCCAGCCGCTGCGCGGCGGCGGGCTGCGCGGCCAGCGTGTCGGCCAGCAATTGAAGGCGCGCCAGCGTGGCCTCGACCGACTTGCGGTCGCCGCGCAGCCAGTCGAGCAGCGCCATCAACTGCAGATGGCGCCGGGGCAACGGCGCCTGGGGGTCCAGGCGTTCAAGAATGATCGTGAGTGATTTCATGGTCGGGACGCGGAAGCGCCAGGCCGGGCGCGCCTGCGGCGCTGGAAACGGATTCAGTGCAGCACGCGCGGCTGTGCCGCGCCGGCATGGGGGTCCGCCGGAAACGGCGCGGCCGAGGCATCGAGCACGAAGGGCGGGATCGCCACCTCGAAGCGCTCACCGTCCTCGGCGACGAAGAAGTAGTGCCCGTGCATGCGGCCGGTGGCCGTGCGCAGGCGGCAACCGCTGGTGTACTGGAAGGACTCGCCGGGCTGCAGCAGCGGCTGCTGGCCGACCACGCCCAGCCCCTGGACCTGTTCGGCGTGCCCGTTCGCGTCGTCGATGAACCAGTGGCGCGAAATCAGTTGCGCGGCCACGCGCCCGGTGTTGGTGATCGTGATGGTGTAGGCGAAGCTGTAGAGGCCGCGCGCGGGCGCGGACTGATCGGGCAGGAAGGACGGTGCGGTTTCGACCGAGAACTGATACGAAGACATGGGCTCAAGGGGCGCGCCGGCGCCGCTGTGGCGAATGGCGGTATTGTGCAGCAGACTGAAATTGACGGCAAAACGCGGCAGGAAGACGAAAAAAATCCACCGGATGCCGCCACAAGCCACCCCGGACGGCGCAACTGCCCCCCGTGCGTGGCCGGTCGGCGGCTCGCGCGTGGCCAGCCCGTGGCAGACGGCGGACGCGCTGCGACAATAGGCCCCATGAACCCGACCTACCGCATCGCCCCGTCCATCCTCTCGGCCGACTTCGCCCGCCTGGGCGAGGAGGTCAGCCAGGTCATCGCCAGCGGCGCCGACTGGATCCATTTCGATGTGATGGACAACCACTACGTCCCCAACCTGACCTTCGGCCCGATGATCTGCCAGGCCATCAAGCCGCACGCCCGCACACCCGACGGCCGGCCGGTGCCGCTGGACGTGCACCTGATGGTCAGCCCGGTCGACGAACTGGCCGCCGCCTTCGCCGACGCCGGCGCCGACTACATCAGCTTCCACCCGGATGCCGTGCGCCACGTGCACCGCAGCATCCAGGCCATCAAGGCCAAGGGCGTGAAGGCCGGCCTGGTGTTCAACCCGGCCGAGCCGCTGGACGTGCTGGACTGGGTGATCGACGACATCGACCTGATCCTGATCATGAGCGTCAACCCCGGCTTCGGCGGCCAGTCCTTCATCGACAGCGCGCTGCGCAAGCTCGCCGAGGCACGCCAGCGCATCGCCGCCAGCGGCCGCGACATCCGCCTGGAGATCGACGGCGGCGTCAAGCCCGACAACATCGCCGCCATCGCCGCCGCCGGCGCCGACACCTTCGTGGCCGGCAGCGCGATCTTCGGCAAGCCCGACTACAAGGCGGTGATCGACAGCATGCGCGCGCAACTGGCCACGGCCTGATCCGGCCCGCGCAGCCGCCCCGTCCAGCCCGCAACGCCGCCATGACCCGCCCCCTCTCCTTCACCCCCGCGGCCATCGCCGCCGCCGCCATCGACCTCGACGGCACGCTGGTCGACACCCTGGGCGACTTCCACGCCGCCGTGACCGCCATGCTGGCCGAGCTGTCGCTGCCGGCCATCGCGCGCGAAGCCGTGGCCGGCTACATCGGCAAGGGCACCGAGCACCTGCTGCACAGCGTGCTCCGCCACGTCGCCCCACAAGCCGGCCTGGACGCCGACGCGGCCGAGGCGCTGTACGCGGCGGCCTGGGGCCACTACATGGCCCATTACGCCACCCTCAACGGCCAGCACGCGCAGGTCTACCCCGGCGTGGCCGAAGGCCTGCACGCCTTGCGCGCCCAGGGCCTGCCGCTGGCCTGCCTGACCAACAAGCCCGAGGCCTTCGCGCGCGCGCTGCTGGCGCGCAAGGGCCTGGACGGCTTCTTCGCCCACATCGCCGGTGGCGACACCTACGAATTCAAGAAGCCGCACCCGCTGCCGCTGCAGGAAACCGCCCGCGCGCTGGGCGTGGCGCCCGCGGCGATGCTGATGGTGGGCGACTCGGTCAACGACGCCCAGGCCGCACGCGCCGCCGGCTGCCCGGTGGTGCTGGTGCCCTACGGTTACAGCCACGGCCTGGACGTCGCCACCCTCGACAGCGACGGTGTGGTGGCCGACCTGGCGGCCCTGGCGCGGGCGCTGCAAGGCCAGGCGTGGTCGGACAAACCCAGTCCCCTGCGTCCGGCAGGACGGCCACGCGATTGAGGTAAGGTCACAGCCAACGCCCCCCGATTCGCGCCCGCGACGCGCGCATCACCGCCCCTCTCACCCACTGGATGTCCACCGCCATGCGTCCCCTCTTCGTTTCGTCCTGGCTGGCCTTCGCCCTGGCCCTGCTCCCGCTGGCGACCCACGCCCAACCGCCCGCGCCCGAAAAAGTCCGCTGGACCCTGCCGCCCGCCGTGCAGCTCGGCTACGAACTCCAGGGGAACATCAAGGGCATCAGCTACAGCGCCAGCAGCCTCTTGAAGTGGCAGGCCGAGGGCGGCCGCTACACCCTGCGGCTGGACACCCGGCTGCCGCTGATCGGCACCCGCAGCCAGGTCAGCGAGGGCCAGATCACCTCCACCGGCCTGTCGCCCGACCGCTACACCGAGCAGATGCGCAAGGCCAATACCGCCACGGTTGCGCGCGCCGACAGCCAGGTCACCTTCAACACCGGCCGCCCGGCCGCCGAGTGGCACGCCGGCGCGCAGGACCGGCTGAGCGTGATGCTGCAGATCGGCCAATGGCTGCGCGCCCAGCCGCAGCGCTACAAAAAGGGTGACGTGATCGACGTGCAGGTGATCGGCCCGCGCAACGCGCCAATCTGGCACTTCCAGGTCGACGGCAAGGACAGCGTGGCCCTGCCCTCGGGCACGGTCGAGGCCCTCAAGTTCACCCGCCTGCCGCGCGACGGCAAGCCGGACGACGACCAGGTGATCGAGTTCTGGCTGGCACCGGCCTACCAGTACCTGCCGGTGCGCCTACGCTGGAGCGAGGACGGCGACGAGGCCGACCAGTTGCTCAGCCAGATTTCCGGCCTGTAGAACCGTAGGCCAACGCGGTCTGGCCCGGCACGGGTGTTGTATCGGCACATCGCCCGCGATGCTCCTGTTTTCGAGTCTTTCCTCGCCCTTCCTACGCGGCCCTGGCGTTCAAATTCCGGGTAAACCCGATGCATGCTCACCCACGCGAAACCCGGCACTGGGGTAATGTGGGAGCCTGGGCCTTGAATCTGGCATTTTCATTGCTAGATAAGCTGGGCAACTATGGAGGTGCCTTCGATCATGAACATGCTCTATGACTCCGAATCGTTTGTGGTGGTCCACATCCTGGCCGACGAGCGTCCATCCCGCGCCGTGCTCAACGACTCGGCCCTGAATGCGGACCCGGCCCTGCCTAGCCTGATGCGGCACGGCTTCGAAATCGTCGACAAACGCTCCGGCAAGGAGGTCTACCTCGACGGTTCCTGGGCCGAGATGTTCCAGCAGCAGCTCAACGCCTGGGAGCGCGACACCCCCTCGGAAGAAGAAGTCGAACGCATCCTCGACGGCTACACGGGGCTCGCCCAGCAGCCCGTCCTGCTGCACTGAACCAGCACCTCGCCACGCCCCCCAGGCCGCTTTCGCGGCCTTTTTCTTTTTCATGACGACGATTCCTGGCGCCGCATCCAGCGCGCATAAATCGGCTCGACCAGCACCAGCACCGCCACCAGCCGGCAGACCTGGAAGGCCACCACCACCGGCACGCCCAGTTGCAACACCTTGGCCGTGATCGACATCTCGGCGATGCCGCCGGGCGAGGTCGCCAGGATGAGCGTGGCCGGATGCAGCCCGGTCAGCCAGGCCAACCCGGCACCAAAGGCCGCGCAGGCCAGCATCAGCGCCAGCGTGCCCCAGAGCACCGACAGCAGCCAGCGCGGCGCGCCGCGCAGAAAGTCCGGCGTGAAGCGCACGCCCAGGCTGACGCCGATCACCCACTGCGCGGCGTTCGACAACACCGGCGGCATCGCCGACAAGTCCACGCGCAGCGCCGTCAGCAGCATGGCGGCCGCGAAGGCACCGAGAAACCACGGATTGGTGCGGCGCGCCCACAGCATGAGCAGCGCCCCCGCGCCGCTGGCCGCCATCAGCAGCACCAAGCCGGCCCCATCGACCACGCGCGTGGCCGGCGGCGTGGCATCCAGGCCGTGCATGCCACTCCACTGCATGGCGAAGGGAATCATCACCGTCACCATCAACACCCGCAGGCTGTGCGCCGAGGCCACCAGGTCGGTGCGCGCGCCGTGGCGCTCGGCCAGCAGCGTCATCTCGGAAGCGCCGCCGATGCTGCCGGAAAAGAAGGCAGTGCGCCCATCCAGCCCAGCCACGCGGCCCTGGTTGACGCGCAGCAGCCAGCGCCCAAAGAACCCGCCCAGCAGCAGCGCCCAGGCGATGCCCAGCGCGATCGCCCACCACAGCCGCCCCAGCAGGGCCACCACCTCGGGCGTGAAGTACAGGCCCAGCGCCGTGCCGATCACCCATTGGCCGCCATGGCGCAGCGGTGTCCAACTGCGCATGGGCAGGCCTGCGATGGAGGCCAGCGCCGTCGCCAGCAGAGGCCCGATCATCCAGGGCAGGGGCGTGCCCAGCCAGACGCACAGCCGGGCGGCGACCAGCGCCCAGGCCAAGGTCGCCAGGACCGCCAGCGGGTACGGCAGGCGCCTCATGCCCAAGGCGCACGGCCCGCAGGACGCCCGCCCAGGCAGGCCGCGCGAGTCTGTCCGCGCCTCATGGTGTCGTCCCGCCGGCCTCTCCGGCAGCCGGCTCGCCAGCGTCGCCGCGCTTGATGCGCAACCCCTCGTCATACAAGGCATTGCGCGGCTCGCCCGACAGCTCGGCGGCCAGCTTGACGGCGGTTTTCAGCGGCAGTTCAGCCATCAGCAGGCGCAGCGCGCGCACGCCCAGGCCGGCGCCGGCGGCACCGTCGGCGCCGGCTGGCGCCGGATGCAGCGCCAGCACGAACTCGCCGCGCTGGCGCTGCGGATGGGCCGCCAGCCAGGCCGGCAAGTCGGCCGCCGCCAGGGTGTCGATCTCCTCGAACTGCTTGGTCAGCTCGCGCCCCACGGTGACCCGCCGCGCGCCCAGCACGGCCAGCGCCAGCGCCAGCGCGCCGATGCGGTGCGGCGCCTCCAGCAGCACCTGCGCGCGGGCCTCACCGGCGAGCTGCTGCACGGCCTGCTGCCGCTCGCCGGCCTTGCTCGGCAGGAAGCCGACGAAGATGAAGTCGCCCCGCTCAGCCACGCCAGCCGCGCTGAGCAGCGCCGTGACACTGCTGGCGCCCGGCAGCGGCAGCACCCGCACGCCCGCGGCCCGCGCCGCGGCCACCAGGCGCGCGCCCGGATCGCTGATGGCGGGCGTTCCCGCATCGCTCACGTAGGCGATGCGCTGGCCGGCCAGCAGGCGCTGGACCAGCGCGGCGGCGGCTTCGGCCTCGTTGTGCTGGTGCAGCGCGACCAGCGGCCGCTCGATGCCGTAGGCCTGCAGCAGCGGCGCGGTGTGGCGCGTGTCCTCGCAGGCCACGGCATCGACCAGTTGCAGCACGTGGAGCGCGCGCAGCGTGATGTCGGCCAGGTTGCCGATCGGCGTGGCGACGATGTAGAGCGCACCGGGCGGATAATGCTGGGCGCCAGCCGCATCGCGCGCGGCCGGCAGGACGGAAGTCAGGGAGGATTGCACGTGTGGTTGTCCAGGAAACGCGCGGCCGTGGCCGCCGCCGGCGACGGCCAGGCCGCCCGAGAAGCCAGCACGCGCGACCGCGGGGCCCGGGCCGAGGAACTGGCCTGCGATTATCTGACAGCGCACGGCCTGCGGCTGCTCCAGGCCAATTACAAGACACCCGGGCGTGGCGGCGGCGAGATCGACCTCGTCATGCGCGCGCCCGACGGCACACTGGTCTTCGTCGAGGTGCGCCAGCGCAAGAACATCACGCACGGCGGCGCCGGCGCCTCCATCGGCACGGCCAAGCGCCGGCGCATCGTGCTGGCGGCGCGCCACTACCTGCTGCGCCTGCCGGCTCCGCCGCCCTGCCGCTTCGACGCGGTCCTGATCGAAGGCCAGCCGCCCGCCATCACCTGGCTGCAGGCGGCGTTCGACGCGGGCTGAAGCGTCCTGGCGACCATGCCTTTCCCCACGCTGCCAGCGCGGCGCGGCGCACCCCAGCGGGTATCATCGCGCCCATGCTTGAGCAGCGCATCCACCAGCACTTCATCGACAGCGCCGACCTGAACTACCAGATCGCCCAGGGCCTGTCCAAACCCGTGGCCGAAGCCCTCGACGCGCTGCTGGTCTGCGTGACCAGCGGCGGCAAGGTGCTGGCCGGCGACCAGGGCAGCGGTCTGGCCCATCTGTTCGCGCGCCACTTCATCGGCGGCTTCGAGCGCGAGCGCCCCGAGCTGCCCGCCGTCGCGCTCGACACCACACCCGAACTGCTGGCGCGCCAGGTGCGCGCCCTGGGCCAGCCCGGCGACGTCGCCCTGCTGGTGGCCGATGCGCGCGCGGCCCTGACCGACGCCAGCCCGTTGCAGGCCGCCATCATGGCCGCGCACGAGCGCGAGATGAGCGTGGTGCTGATCGCCGGCAAGCACCCCGAGCTGGACTGGGGGAACGAACTTCAAGACACCGATATCCATATCGCGGTGCCCCACCAGCGCCCCGCGCGCGTGCAGGAAATCCAGTTGCAGGTCCTGCACGTCCTGTGCGACGGCATCGATGTTCAACTCCTCGGCGAGGACCAGTGACCCCATGAAACGACTCATCCCGATCGCGGCCGCCCTGGCCATCGCGGCCACCACCCTCACGGCCTGCTTCCCGCTGGCCGTGGGCGCCGTTGGCGGCGGCGCGCTGGTGGCGGTTGACCGCCGCTCGCCCGGCGCCCAGCTCGACGACCAGGCCATCGAGCTCAAGGCCGCCAACCGCATCCGCGACGTCTACGCCTACAACGTCCACGTCAACGTCACCGCCTACAACCGGCGCGTGCTGCTGACCGGTTCGGTGCCCAGCGAAACCCACCGCCAGCGCATCGAGCAAATCGTCAGGGAAATCGAGAACGTGCGCGGCATCTTCAACGAACTCAAGGTCGCCAACAGCGCAACCCTGACCGAGCGCAGTTCCGACGGCCTGATCACCAGCCGCGTCAAGGCCGCGCTGATCCAGAACTCCGAACTCTCGGCCACCGCTTTCAAGATCACGACCGAGCGCGGCACGGTCTACATGATGGGCCTGGTCACGCAGCGCGAAGCCGACCTGGCCGCCAGCGTCGTGCGCGGCATGTCGGGTGTGCAGCGCGTCGTACGCGTGCTGGAGATCATCACCGAGGAACAGCGCCAAAACGGCGTGCCCGACGAGCCTACGGCCAACAACCCGGCCGCCAATCCCCCCGCCACCAGCCCCACCCCCGGCACGCCCGTGGGCGGCGACTACCGCGAGGGCAGCGACACAGGCAACGGCGTGGTGGTCACACCCGTGCAGTGAAGCCCTCGCCCGGCCGCCACGAAAAAGCCCATGCAGGACACCCTGCATGGGCTTTTTTCATCGCCGGGCCACCCCAAGATGAAAAGCGTCCCCCTGGGGGACCCGGGCATCGCGCCAGCGATGGACCGAGGGGCCATTTTTCATCGCCGGGCCGTCCCAAGATGAAAAAGCATCCCCCCGGGGGATCGGGACATCGCGCCAGCGATGGACCGAGGGGCCATTTTCCATGGACTCTGCCGCGCTGCTTCAGCCCAGCCGCTTGATGAGGCTCGACGTATCCCAGCGCCCGCCGCCTTGCTGCTGCACGTCGGCATAGAACTGGTCGACCAGCGCCGTCAGTGGCAGCCGGGCGCCATTGCGCTTGGCCTCGTCGAGCACCAGCCCGAGATCCTTGCGCATCCAGTCGACCGCGAAGCCGAATTCGAACTGGCCCGCCACCATGGTCTTGCCCCGGTTGTCCATCTGCCAGCTCTGCGCCGCGCCCTTGCCGATCACGTCGAGCACCTGGTTCATGTCGAGGCCGGCGCGCAGGCCGAAGGCGATGGCCTCACTCAAGCCCTGCGCGATGCCGGCGATGCAGATCTGGTTGGTCATCTTGGCAAGTTGACCGGCACCGCTGGCGCCCACCAATGTGACGGCCTGCGCATAGGCGGCCACGACCGGCGCAATCCGGTCGAAGGCCGGCTGCTCGCCACCACACATCACCGTCAGCTTGCCGTTCTGCGCCCCCGCCTGGCCGCCCGAAACCGGTGCGTCGACGAAATGCAGCCCGCGTTCGCGCGCCACCGCATCCAGCTCGCGCGCGACATTGGCCGAAGCCGTGGTGTGATCGACGAAAACGGCATCCGCGGCCATGCCGGCGAAAGCGCCATCGTCACCCAGCACCACACTGCGTAGATCAGCGTCGTTGCCGACGCAGGCAAACACCAGTTCCGCGCCCTGGGCCGCCTCGCGCGGCGTGGCGGCGCGGCGCCCGCCGAACTCCGCCACCCAGGCCTCGGCCTTGGCGGCGCTGCGGTTGTACACCGTGACCGCATGCCCCGCCCGGGCCAGGTGGCCCGCCATGGGTAACCCCATGACGCCCAGGCCCAGGAAAGCGACCTTGTGCGAAGGGATGGGTGAATAGGTCCGGGGATGGAGACTGCTCATGTCGATGCGCTTCTGTGAGAAAGGGGAAGGAAAGCCGTGGCGCGCAGGCACACACGGCGGCCAGCCCCGCACTGTATGCGCGAGCGGGGCGAGCGGCAAGGCCGTCATTCGCCGCCTGGCAAGGCAGACCTCGCCAGAAGGGTTCACCAAAGAAAAAAGCCTTACCGATTTCTCGATAAGGCTTCAAATTGGTTGCGCGGGACGGATTTGAACCGCCGACCTTTGGGTTATGAGCCCAACGAGCTACCAGGCTGCTCCACCGCGCGTCAAGAACGTTATTCTAGCACGAATTATTCGGCGCTGGAAGAATCTTCTGCGGATTCTGCAACTTCGGCGCGATCGACCAGTTCGATCAGGGCCATGGGCGCGTTGTCGCCGACGCGGAAACCCATCTTCAGGATGCGCGTGTAGCCGCCCGGACGCGCCTTGAAGCGCGGGCCCAGCTCGTCGAACAGCTTGACGACGTTGTCGCGGTTGCGCAGGCGGGCGAAGGCCAGGCGACGGTTGGCGACGGTGGCTTCCTTGCTCAGGGTGATCAGGGGCTCGATCACGCGACGCAGTTCCTTGGCCTTGGGCACGGTGGTCTTGATCGCTTCGTGTTCGATCAGCGCATTGGCCAGGTTTTGCAGCAGGGCCTTGCGGTGGGCGCTGGTGCGGTTGAGTTTACGGAGTCCGTTTCCGTGACGCATGGTGCTTTCCTTTCTCTGATTTAAAACCCGCAGCCGTACAAGGTACTGCGGGGTGCACGATGACTGCTAAAAAGTTAACCGGCGAGTATAGCCGCAAGGCGGCCCTGCACGCCAGCGCTGGATCAGCGCTTGTCCAGGCCCGCGGGCGGCCAGTTCTCCAGGCGCATGCCCAGGGTCAGGCCACGCGAAGCGAGCACTTCCTTGATTTCGTTGAGCGACTTGCGACCCAGGTTGGGGGTCTTGAGCAGCTCGTTTTCGGTACGCTGGATCAGGTCGCCGATGTAGTAGATGTTTTCGGCCTTCAGGCAGTTGGCCGAACGCACCGTCAACTCCAGCTCGTCGACCGGACGCAGCAGGATCGGGTCGAAGTCCTGCTTGCCGCTCGACGACGTCTGCGCACCGCTGAACGGCAGGTCGCTGCCTTCGAGCTGGGCGAACACGGCCAGTTGCTCGACCAGGATCTTGGCCGAAGCGCGCACCGCATCCTCGGCAGTCACGGCGCCGGTGGTCTCGATGTCCATCACCAGCTTGTCAAGATCGGTGCGCTGCTCCACGCGGGCGCTCTCGACGGTGTAGCTCACGCGCTTGATCGGCGAGAACGAGGCATCCAGCACGATCCGACCGATGGTCTTGGACGACTCGTCGCCATAGCGGCGGACATTGCCCGGAACATAGCCACGGCCCTTTTCGACCTTGAGCTGCATGTCCAGCTTGGCGCCCTGCGACAGCGTCGCGATGACGTGATCGGGGTTTAGGATCTCGACGTCGTGCGGGGTCTGGATGTCACCCGCCGTGACCACGCCTTCGCCGTCCTTGCGCAGGCTCAGCGTGACTTCATCGCGGTTCTGCAGCTTGAAGACCACGCCCTTGAGGTTCAGCAGCACGTTGACCACGTCTTCCTGCACCCCGTCGATCGACGAGTACTCGTGCAGCACGCCCGCGATCGTCACTTCGGTCACGGCATAGCCGACCATGGACGACAGCAGCACGCGGCGCAGCGCGTTGCCCAAGGTGTGGCCGTAGCCACGTTCAAACGGCTCCAGCGTGACCTTGGCGCGGTTGTGGCCAATTTGCTCGACGTCGATTGCCTTGGGACTCAGCAAATTTGTTTGCATGCAAACTTCCTCTCAATACCCCCAGCTCGTTACACCGGTAAGGCTGATGACAAATAGAAAGCGCAGCCAGCCCCGCAAAGGGCTTGCCGCGCCAGGAAAAAACATTAACGCGAGTAGAGTTCGACGATCAGCGATTCGTTGATGTCGGCACCGAATTCGTCGCGGTCCGGCGTCTTCTTGAAGATGCCTTCAGCCTTCTCGGCGTTGACTTCGACCCAGGCCGGCAGGCCAACTTGCTGGGCCAGTTGCAGCGATTCGACCACGCGGACTTGCTTCTTGGACTTTTCGTTGACGGCAACGGTGTCGCCCACCTTCACGGCATAGGACGGAATGTTGACCGGCTTGCCGTTCACGGTGATGGCCTTGTGCGAAACCAGTTGGCGCGCTTCAGCACGGGTCGAGCCGAAGCCCATGCGGTAGACCACGTTGTCCAGGCGCGACTCGAGCAGGCTCAGCAGGTTGGCACCGGTGTTGCCACGGCGGCGGTCAGCTTCTGCGAAGTAGCGGCGGAACTGGCGCTCCAGCACGCCATAGATGCGCTTGACCTTCTGCTTTTCGCGCAGTTGCAGGCCATAGTCGGAGGTGCGGGCACCCGAGGTGCGACCGTGCTGACCGGGCTTGGAATCGAACTTGGCCTTGTCGCTGATCGAGCGGCGGGCGCTCTTGAGCAACAGGTCGGTGCCTTCGCGGCGGGAAAGTTTAGCCTTGGGGCCGAGGTAACGTGCCACTTGATTTCCTTGTTTGTTCTGCTGCGGCTGTGCCGCAGGAGCCTTCGGCCGGATGGCCTGATGGCGGTGGTCTTAAAGACAAATGCAGTGCGGCCACCCACGTGGCCCACTGCGTTCAAAGATCGCCAGATCCGAGAAACTCAGATGCGACGACGCTTTTGGGGGCGGCAGCCATTGTGGGGAACCGGCGTCACGTCCGAGATGGAGGCGATGCGGATACCCAGGGCAGCCAGGGCACGAACGGAAGACTCGCGGCCAGGACCGGGGCCCTTGATCTCGACGTCCACGTTCTTGATGCCTTGCTCGATGGCGGCACGACCGGCGACTTCGGAAGCGACCTGCGCGGCGAAGGGCGTCGACTTGCGCGAACCCTTGAAGCCCTGGCCACCCGACGAAGCCCACGACAGGGCGTTGCCCTGGCGGTCGGTGATCGTGATGATGGTGTTGTTGAAGGACGCGTGAACGTGGGCGATGCCGTCCGAGATGTTCTTGCGGACCTTCTTGCGCACGCGCTGGGCGGCGCTGTTGTTGGGAGCTTTAGCCATGGAACTCTTTCAATTCTCTGGATTACTTCTTGAGCGAAGCAACGCCCTTGCGCGGACCCTTGCGGGTGCGGGCATTGGTGCGGGTGCGCTGACCGCGCATCGGCAGGCCACGGCGGTGGCGGAAGCCACGGTAGCAGCCGATGTCCATCAGGCGCTTGATGTTCATGGTGGTTTCACGGCGCAGGTCACCCTCGATGGTGAACTGGGCGATCTGATCGCGGATCTTTTCGAGATCGGCGTCAGTGAAATCCTTGACCTTCTTGTCGTAGGCGATGCCAGCTGCTTCGCAGATCTGACGGGCGCGCGTGCGACCGATGCCGAAAATCGATGTCAGACCGATCTCGGCATGCTTGTGAGGCGGAATATTGATACCAGCAATACGTGCCATGTTTGTCCTCTATACCTTGTGATCAGCCTTGACGCTGCTTGTGACGTGCATCCGTGCAGATCACGCGCACCACGCCGTGGCGGCGGATGATCTTGCAGTTGCGGCAAATAGGTTTGACCGAAGCCGAAACTCTCATTGTCTTTTCTCCTAAAACACTACGCATGTCCGGTGTGCAGACTCGGGCACCACCGAACAAATGGGTTACCAAACATCACCCGATCGGCCGGAACGGGCACCGACCGCATGCCCGATCCCACCGCGGGATCCAACTCATCACGATTCCAGAAAGAAGCTGGGATCCTGCAGCCGGAAGGACCGGCCGCCCGAAACATCGGTGGAAAGGACCCCTCTCCCCCGTCCAGACGCACCCATCACGATGCGCGGAAATTGGCTTTCTTGAGCAAGGACTCGTACTGCTGCGACATCATGTAGTTCTGGACCTGGGCCCAAAAATCCATGGTGACGACCACAATGATCAGGAGCGAGGTGCCACCGAAATAGAACGGCACGTTGTACTCCAGGATCAGGAACTCGGGCAGCAAGCACACGAAGGTAATGTACAGAGCACCCACCAGCGTCAAGCGGACCAAGATTTTATCAATATAACGAGCCGTCTGCTCACCCGGGCGGATGCCCGGGATGAAGGCGCCGCTCTTCTTCAGGTTGTCTGCCGTCTCGCGGCTGTTGAAAACCAACGCCGTGTAGAAGAAACAGAAGAAGATGATGGCCGCCGCGTACAGCAGCACGTAGATCGGCTGACCGGGTGTCAGGGCCGCAGCAGCGTCCTTCAGGCCTCGCTGGAACCAGCCTTCACCCGTACTCAGCCAGCCCACCAGCGTGGCCGGCAGCAGGATGATCGACGAGGCGAAGATCGGCGGAATCACGCCAGCCATGTTCAGCTTCAGGGGCAGGTGGGACGATTGCCCGCCATAAACCTTGTTGCCGACCTGGCGTCGGGCGTAATTGACCAGGATCTTGCGCTGGCCGCGTTCAACGAACACCACGAAATAGGTCACCGCAGCCACCAGGGCCACCACGATGATCGCCACCGGGATGCTCATCGCACCAGTTCGCACCAGTTCGAACAGACCGCCAATGGAACTCGGCAGTCCCGCCGCGATACCTGCGAAGATCAGGATCGAAATGCCGTTGCCCAAGCCGCGCTCGGTGATCTGCTCACCCAGCCACATCAGGAACATGGTCCCCGCCGTGAGGCTGACCATGGCCGTGATGCGGAAACCCATGCCGGGCGACAGCACCAACCCCTGCTGGCTTTCCAGCGCCACAGCGATACTGACCGACTGGAACAAGGCCAGGAGCAAGGTCCCGTAACGGGTGTACTGCGTAATCTTGCGACGACCGGCCTCGCCTTCCTTCTTCAGTTGCTCCAGTGTCGGGACGACATAGGCAGCCAGCTGCATGATGATCGATGCCGAGATGTACGGCATGATCCCCAGCGCGAAGACCGTAAAGCGCGACAAGGCACCGCCCGAGAACATGTTGAACAGGTTCAGGATGCCGCCTTGCTGGCTGTTGAAGAGCTGGCGAAGTTGGTCCGGATCGATGCCCGGCACCGGAATGTGTGCACCGATGCGGTACACCACCAGTGCCAGCACCAGGAAGACCAATCGGCGACGCAGATCGCCGAACTTTCCGGTCTTGGCCAGTTGTGCTGCGTGAGTAGCCACTGTCTGGAGCCTTCTTGCGGATCAGGATCAGGCGGCTGCAGCAGCCACGCTGCCACCCGCGGCTTCGATCGCAGCCTTGGCGCCAGCGGTTGCCGACACACCGGCAGCCAGCTTGACAGCCTTGGTGATCTCACCCGACTTGATGACCTTGACGTTCTTGATCAGCTCGCCAACCAGGCCCGCCGTCTTGAGCGCCAGCAGATCGACCTCGGCCAGGTCCAGCTGGTTCAGGGCAGTCAGCGTGACTTCGGCGTTGAACTTCAGCAGGTGCGACTTGAAGCCACGCTTGGGCAGGCGACGCTGCAGGGGCATTTGACCGCCCTCGAAGCCCACCTTGTGATAGCCACCCGAACGCGATTTCTGGCCCTTGTGGCCACGACCCGCAGTCTTGCCCAGGCCAGAGCCGATGCCACGGCCGACACGGCGCTTGGCATGCTTGGCACCTTCGCCCGGCTTAATACCATTCAATTGCATATCAACCTCTGCTTACAGTACCTTCACGAGGTAGGCGATCTTGTTGATCATGCCCCGAACTGCCGGCGTATCCTGCAGTTCGCTCGTGCTGTTGAGCTTGCGCAGGCCCAGGCCGCGAACGGTGTCACGGTGGTCCTGCTTGGTGCCGATCGGGCTGCGAACCAGCTGGATCTTCACGGTTTTTTGAGTCGTCATTTCTGTTCTCCTCGAGGGGCTCAGGCGGTGAACAGCTCTTCGACGCTCTTGCCACGCTTGGCAGCCACTTCCGCGGGAGTGGTGCTGTTGCGCAGCGCATCCAGCGTCGCACGAACCATGTTGTAGGGGTTGGACGAACCATGGCTCTTGGCCACGATGTCGGTCACACCCATCACTTCGAAGACGGCACGCATCGGGCCGCCGGCGATGATGCCAGTCCCCTTGGGAGCGGGCGCCAGGAACACCTTGGCGGCGCCGTGCTGGCCCGTCACGGTGTGGTAGACAGTCCCGTTCTTCAGCGAAACCTTCAGCAGGTTGCGGCGAGCCTGCTCCATCGCCTTTTGCACGGCGACAGGCACTTCGCGGGACTTGCCCTTGCCCATGCCGACGCGGCCGTCACCGTCGCCGACCACGGTGAGTGCGGCGAAGCCGAGAATACGGCCACCCTTCACCACCTTGGTCACGCGGTTGACCGCGATCATTTTTTCGCGCAAACCGTCGTCGCGAGCTTCGTCTTGCACTTTTGCTTGAACTTTAGCCATTTTGTTGATCCTTCAGTCTGCTTAGAACTGCAAGCCGGCTTCGCGGGCGGCATCGGCCAGAGCCTTGACGCGGCCGTGGTAGGCAAAGCCCGAGCGGTCGAAAGCAACCTTCTCGATGCCGGCGGCCTTGGCGCGCTCGGCAATGCGCTTGCCGATCACCTGGGCCGCGGCGATGTTGCCACCCTTGCCAGCACCACCCAGGGACTGACGGACTTCGGCTTCGGCGGTCGAGGCGCTGGCCAGCACGCTGGCACCGTCGCCGGAGATCACGGAAGCATAGATGTGCAGGTTGGTACGGTTGACCAGCAGACGCACGACGCCTTGGTTGGCGATGCGGATGCGGGTCTGGCGTGCCCGACGCAGACGCTGCTGTTTTTTGCTCAAAGACATGATGCAGGTCCTTATTTCTTCTTGGTTTCCTTGATCACGACCTTCTCATCCGAATAACGGATGCCCTTGCCCTTGTAGGGCTCGGGCGGACGGATGGCGCGGATCTCGGCAGCCACTTGGCCAACGCGTTGGCGGTCGGCACCCTTGATGATGATTTCGGTCGGCGCCGGCGTGGCCACCGTCACGCCTGCGGGCATCTGCTTGCTGACCGGGTGCGAGAAGCCCACCGACAGGTTGAGCTTGTCGCCGGCGGCCTGGGCCTTGTAGCCCACGCCGATCAGGGTCAGCTTGCGCTCGAAGCCCTTGGTCACGCCAGTGACGCTGTTGTTGACCAGTTGGCGCAGCGTGCCGCTCAGGGCATTCGCTTCGCGCGAGTCGTCGGCCGGCACGAAACGCAGCGCGCCGGACTCGTTGCTCACCTTGACCAGGGCGTTTTGCGGCACGCTCAGCGTGACGCCACCACCCTTGACGGTGATGGCATCGGCATTGATGGCCACTTCGACGCCTGCGGGGATGGTGACAGGCAGTTTTCCTACTCGGGACATGTTCGTCTCTCCTTCGCCTGCATCAAGCCACGTAGCAGAGCACTTCGCCACCGACGCCGGTAGCACGTGCCTTGCGGTCGGTCATGACGCCCTTGGGGGTCGTCACGATGGCCACGCCCAGTCCGTTCTGGACCTGGGGGATGGCGCCGCGGCCCTTGTACACGCGCAGGCCGGGACGGCTGACGCGCTCGATACGCTCGATCACCGGACGGCCGGCGTAGTACTTCAGGGTAATTTCCAGTTCGGACTTGTTACCTTCGGACTTCACTTCGAAGCCGTCGATGTAGCCCTCGTCCTTGAGCACCTGGGCGATGGCGATCTTCACCTTGGAAGACGGCACCGACACAGTTACCTTGGACACCATTTGTGCATTGCGGATGCGGGTCAGCAGATCGGCAATGGGATCACTCATGCTCATGTTTAATCTCTCCTGCCAACTTACCAGCTGGCCTTGGTGACACCAGGGATGCCACCGACAAAGGCCAGTTCACGCACCTTTGCACGACCCAGACCGAACTGGCGGAACGTGCCACGGGCGCGACCCGTGATTTCGCAGCGGTTGCGCTGACGCGTGGGATTCGCGTTGCGGGGCAGCTTCTGCAGCGCCAGGCGGGCTGCAGCGCGTTCTTCTTCCGCGCGGTTCACATCAGTCGAGATAGCCTTGAGCTCGGCGCGCTTGGCGGCGAACTTGGCCACCAGCTTGTCACGCTTGAGTTCACGCTGTTTCAAAGCAAGTTTTGCCACGGTTAACCTCAGTTCTTGAACGGGAAACGGAAGCCAGCCAGCAAAGCCTTGGCCTCTTCATCGCTCTTGGCGGTCGTCGTGATGCTGACGTTCAGGCCGCGCAGGGCGTCGACCTTGTCGTACTCGACTTCCGGGAAAATGATCTGCTCTTTGACACCGATGTTGTAGTTGCCACGACCGTCGAAGGAGCGGCCCGACACGCCACGGAAGTCGCGCACGCGGGGCAGAGCGACCGTGATGAAGCGGTCCAGGAACTCGTACATCTGGGCGCCACGCAGGGTCACCATGCAGCCGATCGGCAGTTGCTCGCGGATCTTGAAGCCGGCGATGGCCTTGCGGGCCTTGGTCACGACGGGCTTCTGGCCGGCGATCTTGGTCAGGTCGCCCACGGCGTTGTCCAGGATCTTCTTGTCGGCAACCGCTTCGCCCACACCCATGTTCAGGGTGATCTTGGTGATGCGGGGCACTTCCATGGGCGACTTGTAGCCGAACTTCTTAGCCAGTTCGGGCGCCACTTTTTCACGGTAGAGTTGTTGGAAGCGAGCCATGATTACGCCACCTTGATTTCTTCGCCGCTGGACTTGAAGACGCGGACATTGACCAACTTGGTCTTGCCGTCGACTTGCTTTTCCACGCGCTTGATGCCCACACGGTCAGCCTTGCCCGTGGAAGCGTTGAAAATTGCCACATTGGACTGGTGGATGGCCGCAGCCTTCTCCACGATGCCACCGGTGGTGCCCTTGAGCGGATTGGGCTTGGTGTGCTTCTTCACCAGGTTGATGCCTTCCACGATCAGGAAAGCCTCATCCTTGCGCAGCGCAACCTTGCCGCGCTTGCCCTTGTCGCGCCCTGCGAGCACGATCACTTCGTCGCCCTTGCGAATCTTGTTCATGATGTGTCCTCAGAGAACTTCGGGAGCCAGCGACACGATCTTCATGAACTTCTCGGTACGCAGTTCACGCGTCACGGGTCCAAAGATGCGCGTGCCGATCGGCTCGAGCTTGCTGTTGAGCAACACCGCAGCGTTGCCGTCGAACTTCACCAGGGAGCCGTCGCCACGACGGATACCCTTGGCCGTGCGGACCACCACCGCGCTGTAGATCTCGCCCTTCTTGACGCGACCACGCGGAGCGGCTTCCTTCACGCTTACTTTGATGATGTCGCCAACGCTGGCGTAGCGACGCTTGGAACCGCCCAGCACCTTGATGCACAGGACGGACTTGGCGCCAGTGTTGTCGGCGACTTCGAGTCGAGATTCAGTTTGGATCATTTCAATAGTTCCCAACTTGAACCAAGAAAGCGCCCCCCGCCCAGGTGAACCCGGCCGAAAAACGCCACTCAGTCAGTCTTGGGCCCGTCGTCCACGTCGCAAACCACTTGCAACGCTTCCGCTGGGCAGATAGGTTTCGCCTTTTACAGCGAAGCCCGCAAGTATCTCAAAGCAAAGGCTCGCCGTCAAGCATGACTTTGGACGCGACGCCAAGCTGTTGTATTTGCATACCCATCAAGCAAGAGATGGCCGCGCATACTGCCCCGCCAGCGCGATGAACTCGTCGAGCCCCGGCTGGGCGACACCTTCGGCTCGCAGCAGCTCGGCCACCGCCGGCGCCAGTTGCCGCGCCAGATCGGCATCAAGGAAGAGTGTGCGCGAGCGCCGCGCCAGCACGTCTTCCACGGTACGCGCGTATTCGTGCCGCACGGCGTGGCGCACCATGGCCTCGACGAGCCCCAGGCCCAGCTCGCGGCTGGCGCCGGGCAACTGCTGGATTTCGGCGGCTTCGCTGCCGTACAGATGCCAGCCGGGCGCGGCGCTGAGCGGCGGCAGGCCGGCCGCCTCCTGCCCCGCCGGCGCACCGATCAGGGGCAGCCGCGTGGTGACGTCGCCCGCGCGGCGCGGCAGCAGGCGGGCGTCGAAGCAGTGGTCGAGCACATCCTCGGCCATGGCGCGGTAGGTGGTCCACTTGCCGCCGGTCACGCTGACCAGGCCGCTGGCACTCACCAGCACGGTGTGCTCGCGGCTGATCTTCTGCGTGGCCGCCCCGGCCGCGCGCGGCGGCCGCACCAGCGGACGCAGGCCGACCCAGGTGCTGCGCACGTCCGCCAGGCGCGGCGCGCGCGCCAGGTAGCGCGACGATTCGCCCAGAATGAAGTCGATCTCTGCGACAAAGGGCAAGGGCTCGCGCGCCAGGTCCTGGCGCGGCGTGTCGGTCGTGCCCAACAGGGTCTTGCCCAGCCACGGCACGGCGAACAGCACGCGGCCATCGGCCGTCTTGGGCACCAGCAAGGCATGCTCGCCGGGCCAGAACGAGCGATCGACCACCAGATGCACGCCCTGGCTGGGCGCGACCAGGGGCGCAACGGCTTCGACACCCCCATCGGCTTGGCGCAAGGCATCGACCCAGACGCCGGTAGCGTTGACGACGCAACGCGCCCGCAAGGTGTAGGCCCGCCCGGTTTCGACGTCGGTGGCGACCACGCCGCAGACCTTGCCGTCGTCGTGCAACAGTCGGTCGACGCGGCAGTAATTGACCATCCACGCACCCCGCGCCGCCGCCGTGCGCGCCAGGGCCAGCGCCAGGCGGGCGTCGTCGAACTGGCCGTCCCAGTAACGGACACCGCCACACAGACCGCCCGTCTGGACGTTGGGCAGCGCGGCGCGCGTCTGGCGGGCGCTGAGGAATTCGGTGCGCCCCAGCCCCGCCGAGCCGGCCAGCGCATCGTAGGCCTTGAGCCCAGCGCCATAGAACGGCGCCT
>JASGEH010000051.1:0-14303 GCA_047606565.1 Comamonas sp. | reverse complement strand
GACTCCTGCGGACCTGCGGACAATGGGGCACAGCATACCCAATGCCCCGGCCGTGCCCCGCCGCAAAATCACGCATGCGCCGGCAGCCGCGGCGAAAGTCCTCCTACGAAGGCAGCGCCCCCGGGGCGGCACAATGGGCCATGCCGCACCGCCCGTTGTCCCTTGCCGCGCCGGGCCGGCCGCTGTTTTCCATGCCATGACCTCACCCGCGCCTTTCGATCTCCATGTCATGACGATCAACACCCACAAGGGTTTTTCGTCCTTCAACCGAAAATTCATCCTGCCCGCGCTGCGCGACGGCATCCGCGAGGTCGGAGCGGACATCGTCTTTCTCCAGGAGATCACCGGCGTGCACACGCGCCATGCCAACCGCGTGCAGGACTGGCCGGTGGCCTCGCACTACGAATTCCTGGCCGACTCCATCTGGCCGCAGTACGCCTACGGCCGCAACGCCGTCTACCCGGCGGGCGACCACGGCAACGCGGTGCTCAGCAAGTACCCGATCGAGCGCTTCGTCAACCACGACGTCTCGATCGCCGGGCCCGAGCGGCGCGGCCTGCTGCACTGCGCGCTGCGGCTGCCCGGCTACGCGCGGCCGGTGCACGTGATCTGCGCCCACCTGGGGCTAGCCGAGCGACACCGCCGACGGCAGCTCGACATGCTGTGCGGCATCATCCGCGACGACGTCCCGGACGACGCCCCGGTCATCGTGGCGGGCGACTTCAACGACTGGCGCCGGCGCGCGCACCGCATCCTCAAGGACGGCGCCAACCTCGACGAGGTTTTCGTCAGCGCGCATGGGCGCTCGGTCAAGACCTTCCCGGCCCGCTTCCCGCTGCTGGCGCTCGACCGCATCTACGTGCGCAACGTCGCCGTCCACGCGCCCGCGCCGCTGCCGCGCCACCCCTGGGCCAGCCTGTCGGACCACGCGCCGCTGGCCGCCCGGGTGCGGCTGCCCTGAACACCTCCTCTGCACAATCTTTTCATGGGGTGCAAACCCCGGAACCAAATCGTGCGACTAAGATCCCTTGGAAGCCTTTGAGCGGGTGCTTGCACGCCGCCGCCCCCTCTTCCGCAGAATCCGGTCATGACCATACGCCCTCTTTCCCCTTCCCCGACCACCACCGCGCTGACTGCCGCGCCGACTGCCGCATTTCCCCACCCTGTCCGGGCCTGGGCCCCTGCCGCCGTGCTGGGCGGCCTGCTGCTGGCGCTGGCGGGCTGCGCCTCCAAGGACGTCGACCTCGCGCACGAGGCCTTCGACGACGCGACCACCTTCACCCGCAACTACAGCGCCACCCCCGAGGCCGCGTGCGAGGCCGCGCGCCGCGCGCTGCTGAGTCAGGCCTACATCATCACCAACGCCTCGTCGACGGCGCTGGCCGCGCGCAAGCACTTCCAGCAAAGCCGCGAGCAGCACTACGAAATCGAATTCAACATCACCTGCGTGCCCGACCGCTCGGGCACCAGCACCGTCTTTGCCAACGCGGTGCAGCAGCTCTACGCGCTGCGCAAGACCAACACCTCGGCCTCGGTGGGGGTGAGCGTGCTGGGCAGCCTGTCGATGCCGATCGGCTCGTCCGACGACTCGCTGGTCAAGATCGGCAGCCTGACGCTGACCAAGTCCGGCCTCTACGACCGCTTCTACGGCCTGCTGGAGGAATACCTGGGCGCGACCACCCAGGGCCGGCCCGAACCGACAGCCACGCCCGGTACGCTGGACCCGGCGGCGGGCGACACCAACCCGCCAGCGACCCAGTCCACGGCCACGCCGGCTGCGCCGCAGTCACTCAAGAGCAGCGAGTAGCGCGTAGCGCGGCCGGCTTCGATCAGCCCCGCAGGCGGATGCGCGCGGGCACCCAGGCCGGCTCGGCCGGCTCCTGGCGCAGCAGTCGCAGCACGGCGTCCAGGCTGGCACGCGCCAGGCCAGTGGCGTCCTGCGCGATCGAGGCCACGGGCAGCGGCAGGCAGTCGAGCAGTGGGTGGTCGTCGAAGGTGATGAGGTGCAGCGGCTGCCCGGGCACGGCCAGCGCGCGGCCGCCGTGTTGCTGGCTGGCCTGCAGGTCGGCCAAAACCCCTTCGAGCAGCGCGATGCCGCCGGTGAACAGCACGCGCGGCAGCGTGCCGCCGTGCTGCTGGCGCCATTGCGCCATCATGGCGCGTCCCGATTCGCGCCGGTAGTCGCGCTCGACGATGCCGGCGTCCGCCTCGGGCAGCCCGGCGGCCTGCAGCGCGGCGCGAAAACCGGCCAGCCGGTCGCGGCTGGGCGAAAGCGTGGCCTGGCCGCCGAAATACGCCACGCGCGGCGGCGCGACGGCGCGCGTGGCCTGGGCCGGTTCCACCAGCCCGGCCGCCGCGAAGGCCCGCGCGGCCAGCTCGGCCACCACGCCGGCGGCATCGGTGACCACGAAGGGAATCGTGCTGGCGTCGATGCGGCGGTCGGCGAAGACCAGCGGCAGCCGCGCGCGCCAGCCCTCGTAGCGCTCGGGCTGGTCGCTGGCGGGCACCACGATCAGGCCGTCGACCTCGCGCGCGACCAGTTGAGCGATGCCCTGCGCTTCCTGCGCGGCGTCGTCGTTGCTGGTGGCGATGAGCAACTGGTAACCGGCTTCGCGGCTTTGCACCTCCAGCGCCTGCGCCAGGCTGGCGTGGGCGAAATTGGTCAGCTCCGGGATCAGCAGCCCGAGCGTGCGGCTCTTGCGGCTGCGCAGGGCGCGCGCCGACTGCGAGGGCACGTAGTGGTGTTGCGCGGCCACGGCCTTGACGCGCTCGACCGTGGCCGGCGCGATGCGGTAGCGCTCGGCCTGCCCGGTCAGCACCATGCTGGCGGTGGTGCGCGAGACCTGCGCGAGCCGGGCGACGTCGTCGATGGTCAGGCGTTCGAACGGGGGCATCGCGGGCGCGCTCACACCGAAGTCTCTCAGGGCTTGACCAGGTCCAGCGGCACCGGGATGTTCTTGTCCACGGGCTGGCCGTCGATCAGCTTCTTGGCGACCTGCACGCCGTACTGGCCGATCAGCTCGGGCTTTTGCTGCACGGTGGCGGCCAGTGTGCCGGCCTTGACGGCGGCGACCGCGTCGGGCGTGGCGTCGAAGCCGACGATGACCACGTTCTTCAGACCGGCGGCCTCGGCGGCCTTCTGCGCGCCCAGGGCCATTTCGTCGTTGTGCGCGAAGATGCCCTGCACGTCCTTGTTGCCCTGCAGGATGTTCTCGGTCACCGACAGGCCCTTGGCGCGGTCGAAATCGGCCGGCTGGCTGGCGGCGACCTTCACGCCGTCCTTGCCGTCGACCGCCAGGTGGAAGCCCTGGCCGCGTTCACGCGCGGCCGAGGTGCCGGGCACGCCCTGGATCTCGACCAGGTTGCCCTTGCCGCCCAGCTTTTCCAGCAGGAATTCGCCGGCCAGCTTGCCGCCGGCGACGTTGTCGGAAGCGATGTGCGCGACCACTTCGGCGCCGTTGACGCTGCGGTCCAGCGACACCACCGGGATGCCGGCGGCGGCGGCCTGCTTGACCACGCCGGCCACGGCGTCGGAGTCGGTCGGGTTGATGAGGATGACCTTGACCTTCTTCTGGATCAGGTCTTCCACGCTGGCGATCTGCTTGGCCGGGTCGTCCTGCGCATCGACGGTGACGAGGGTGATGCCGTCCTTGCCGGCCTCGGCCTGGGCGCCGTCGCGCAGGGCGACGAAGAAGGGGTTGTTGAGGGTGGAGATCGACAGGCCGACGGTGGCGGCGCCCGCGGCCGGGGCCTCGCCCGCAGCCGCAGCGGTTTCGGGGCCTTGCTTGGAGCAGGCGGCCAGGCCAATGGCCAGCACGCTGGCCAGCAGGGTGGGGATGAAGCGGTTCATGGTTGACTCCTTGGTGGATGGAAACGACGTTGTAGAAATTCTTGCGGTGCGGTGTGGCGGGCGCGGGCTCAGCCGGCCAGTGCCTACTTCTTGCCGGCGCGGTCGATCAGCACCGCCAACAGGATCACCGCGCCCTTGATGACCTGCTGGTAGAAGGACGAGACGCCCATCAGGTTGAGGCCGTTGTTGAGCACGCCGATGAGCAGCGCGCCGACCAGGGTGCCGAAGATCCAGCCGCGCCCGCCGGCCAGGCTGGTGCCGCCCAGCACCACGGCGGCGATGGCGTCGAGCTCGTAGCCGGTGCCGGCGGTGGGCTGCGCCGAGTTCAGGCGCGAGGTCAGGATCACGCCGGCCATCGCGGCCATGGTGCCCGAGAGCGTGTAGACGCCGATCTGCACGCGGTCGGTCTTCACGCCCGACAGCCGCGCGGCCTCGGGGTTGCCGCCGGTGGCGTAGACGTGGCGGCCGAACACGGTCTTGCGCAGCACGAACCAGAACACGGCGAAGGCCAGCAGCATCCAGACCACGGGCACCGGCACCAGCCCGGCCACGTAGCCGCCGCCCAGCAGCGAGAAGAAGTCGCTGCCGAAGCCGCTGATCGGGCTGCCGTTGGAGAGCACCAGCGAGAGCCCGCGCAGCACCGTCATCATGCCCAGCGTGGCGATGAAGGGCGCGACCTTGCCCTTGGCGATCACCAGGCCGTTGGCCAGCCCCATCAGCGCGCCCGAGGCGATGCCGATGGCGGTACACAGCACGGGGTCCCAACCGTCTTTCATCAGCATCGCCGTCAGCACCGACGAGACCGCCAGGATGGCGCCCACCGACAGGTCGATGCCGCCCAGCAGGATGACCAGCGTCATGCCGAAGGCGATCAGCGCGTTGATCGAGACCTGACGCATCACGTTCATGAGGTTGCCGACGGTCAGGAAATCGGGGCTCATCGCCGCCAGGGCGATGCCCACGGCCAGCAGCGCGAAGAAGGGGCCGAGCTTTTGCAGCAGGGCTTTCTGGGAAGGGGACATGAGGACTCTTGGATGAGGAAGATGTTTGATGGGGGGAACGGAAGACGGGGTCGGGCCTACTGGCCGCCGGTGGCGGCCGCCATCAGCGTTTCCTGGGTGGCCGTGCGAGCGTCGAAGATGCCCATCTGGCGGCCTTCGCGCATGACCAGGATGCGGTCGCTCATGGCCATCACCTCGGGCAGCTCGGACGAAACCATCACGATGGCCGTGCCGGCCGCCGCCAGCCGGTTGACGATGGCGTAGATCTCGGCCTTGCCGCCCACGTCCACGCCGCGCGTGGGCTCATCGAGCAGCAGCACCTTGAGCGTGCCCGCGCCGGCCTGCGCCAGCCACTTGGCGAACACCACCTTCTGCTGGTTGCCGCCCGACAGGGCCTGGACTTCCAGTTCGGCGTCGCGGGTGCGGATGCGCAGGTCCTGGATCAGCCGCGCCACCGCCGCGCGCTCGGCGCCCGCGCCGACCACGCCGGCCCGCGCGTAGCCGCCCAGGTGCACCAGGGTGGCGTTCTCGCGCACCGTCATGCCCAGCACCAGGCCCTGGCTCTTGCGGTCTTCCGTCACAAAGCCGATGCCCGCGCCAATGGCCGCGCCCGGCGAGGCCAGCGCCAGCGGCTGGCCGTCGAGCACCACCGTGCCGGCGGTGCGCCGGTTGACGCCGAACAGGGTCTTGAGGATCTCGCTGCGCCCGGCGCCCATCAGCCCGGCAATGCCCAGCACCTCGCCGGCGCGCACCGTGAAGCTCACGTCGGCGATCCGGCCGGCGTCGGCCAGGCCCTCGACCTGCAGCCGCACCGCGCCCGGCGCCTGGCTGCGCGCCGGAAAACGCGCGCCGATCTCGCGCCCGACCATCAGCCGCACGATCTCGTCGAAATCGGTGCGCGCGATCTCGCGCTCGCCCACGAAGCGGCCGTCGCGCAGCACCGAGATCCGGTCGCAGACGCGGAAGATCTCCTCCATGCGGTGCGACACGTAGACGATCGCCACGCCGCGCGCCTTGAGCTCGGCCATGATGGCGAACAGGCGCTCGATCTCGCGCTCGGTCAGCGCGGCGGTCGGCTCGTCCATCACCAGCACGCGGGCCTTGAGCGACAGCGCCTTGGCGATCTCCACCATCTGCTGCTGGCCGATCGACAGGCTGCCGGCCTCGGCCTCCGGGTCGATGCCGGCCGCGCCCACCCGCTGCAGCCAGTGGCGCGCCTGCTCGCGCATGGCGCGGCCGTCGATCAGGCCCCAGCGGCTGGGCTCGCGGCCCAGGAACAGGTTCTCCATCACCGTGAGCTGCGGAATCAGGTTCAGCTCCTGGTGGATGATGGCGATGCCCAGCGCCTCGGCGTCGGCCGTGCCGCGTATCGCCACTGGCCGGCCCTCGACCTCGATGCTGCCCGCGTCGGCCTGGTGAACACCGCACAGCACCTTCATCAGCGTCGACTTGCCAGCGCCGTTCTCGCCCATCAGCGCGTGGATCTCGCCGGCGGCCAGCGAGAAATCCACCGCCTCCAGCACCTTCACCGGCCCGAAGGCCTTGCTGATGCCCCGCAGGGCGACTTGCAGGACCGGCTTCGGCGCGGACGTCGCCGCATGATCGGACAAAGTTTGGGGTTCCACGGTAGCCAGCATGCTGCGCTTCCTCGAATCAGAAAATGACGCCCGAATACAGGATCACGTTGGCGTAGGGCCGCGCCTCGCCGGTGCGCACAATGGCCCGGGCCGCGCGCGTGAGCGCCTTGAAATCCGCATGCGGCACGTGCTCGATCTGCACGCCCGCGGCCTGCAGCGCCTGGGCGCGCTGCGCCACCTGGGCATTGGCGTCGCGCGACTCGGCCGCGAACACCGCGCGCTCGGCCTGGAAATCGGCCAGCACCGAATCCAGCACCTCGGCAAAGCCGGGCACGCCCAGCGCCAGCGACAGGTCGATGCACTCCACCCCCGGCGGAATCGGCAGCCCGCAATCGGCGATGACGATGGCGTCGGTGTGCCCCATGCCCGCCAGCACGCGCGCGATGTCGCGGTTGAGATGGCCGAGCTTCTTCATGACCGCACCGCGCTTTCCCCGGCCTCGGCCAGGAAGGCGTCGAGCTGCGCGCGCGTCGGCATGCCGCCCTGCGCGCCCGGGCGCGTCACCGACAGCGCCGCCGCCGCGCAGGCCAGCCGCATCGCCGCCGTCACGCCCTGCGGCCAGAATGCCGCCAGCGCGCCATTGAAGGTATCGCCCGCGCCCGTGGTATCGACCGGCTGCACGGCAAAGCCGGGCTGGTGGTGCAAGCGCCCCTGCGCATCGACATGGAAGGCGCCCTCGCCCCCCTTGGTCATCGCCACCCGGCCCGGCAGCGTCGCGAGCTGCTGCTGCCAGCCCTGCGGCGCACCCGCGGCCTGGCCCAGCGAGATCGCCAGTTCGTACTCATTGGGCGTGATCAGCGCGCAGCGCGCCAGCAAGGCCGCCGGCAGCGGCTGCGCCGGCGCCGGATTGAGGATGAACGGCTTGCCATGGCGCTCGGCCAGGGCCGCCGCGTGTTCCACCGTCGCCAGCGGCACCTCCAGCTGCACCAGCACCACGTCGGCCTCGGCAAACGCCGCCTGCGCCGCATCCAGGTCGGCCGGCGTCACCTGCAGATTGGCCCCGCCGACCACGATGATCGCGTTGTCGGCCTGGCTCACCGTGATCGCCGCAACCCCCGTGGGCACGCCATCGGTCTCGCGCACCCACTGCACATCCACCCCCTCGGCCGCCAGCCCGGCCTTGAGCTGCGCGCCAAACGCATCGCGCCCCACCCGGCCCACCATCGCCACCCGCGCCCCCAGCCGCGCCGCCGCCACCGCCTGATTCGCGCCCTTGCCCCCGGCATGCGTGGCAAAACCCTCGCCCATCAGCGTCTCACCCAACTGCGGCACCGCCGGCGTAGTCACCACCAGGTCCATGTTGATGCTGCCGATAACCAGTACCCGGGTTACCGACGATCCATTGCTTTGCGACATTTCTCGATCCGATTTCTGCGAACGATCTTCTGGGTGATGAGGTGTAATCGAAAGGTAACTCGATTACATCTACCGGAAGATTGGCTAAATTGATTTGCTAAAACGTGTTCAGCTTGCATGGATATTACTTCGAACAGGGACGCCCTTCAATCAAAAATCTAGAGTTTCCGCTTGATTACCAGCATCCACAGTGCTCTATCTACATGCCGTACATTTCCGCTTTCGCCAACCTACGCCTCCCCACCTATGCCATTCACAACGAGCAAGCTCCGGTTGACACGATGAATGGCAACAGGCTGAGGTGACGGAATGCGCGACTCACCAACATCAAAAAGAACCCAGGTTTAGCAGCACATTTCGACATGGGATGGTCGATTCATCCCGCGCCAGCGGGGAACAGGGTCTTCTGAGAAGTGCCACAGCAGCAAATGTCGGTTCATCCCCGCGCCAGCGGGGAACAGTTTGATCGCACCCTGATGAGCCATGTGTGGAGCGGTTCATCCCCGCGCCAGCGGGGAACAGTTCTTCGGATCGATCTTGGACATGCGCCACTGCGGTTCATCCCCGCGCCAGCGGGGAACAGAACCCTGAGACGACGCCATGCCCACACCCCCACGGTTCATCCCCGCGCCAGCGGGGAACAGGTCATCGCCTACGCCGCCTGGATCAGCGCAGCCGGTTCATCCCCGCGCCAGCGGGGAACAGGCGACAACAGAGGGGAAAAGCCAGGGCGTTGCCGGTTCATCCCCGCGCCAGCGGGGAACAGATGCAAGCCATGCTAGGGAGACCGCTAAACCGCGGTTCATCCCCGCGCCAGCGGGGAACAGTCCATCAACGACCACCCCGACATTCGCGCCTGCGGTTCATCCCCGCGCCAGCGGGGAACAGCAGTGGATGATCTCGATCGTGCTGCGCAGGCTCGGTTCATCCCCGCGCCAGCGGGGAACAGAGCGGCGCGCCTCCTGGAGCACCGCCTGTTTTTCGGCTCATCCCCGCGCCAGCGGGGAACAGGAGTCGCGGCGCAGGCGGTCGCGGGCGGTTTCCGGTTCATCCCCGCGCCAGCGGGGAACAGGGCCTTGATATCGGTCGGGGTCATGCTGCTTCCGGTTCATCCCCGCGCCAGCGGGGAACAGGCATGACCGATCTTGACGCCATGGCCCAGTGGCGGTTCATCCCCGCGCCCGCGGGGAACAGGAAATCCACGTCATCGACGGCATCCGCACCACCGGTTCATCCCCGCGCCAGCGGGGAACAGTCAGAAACAAAAAAGCCCAGGGGTTTCCTGGGCGGTTCATCCCCGCGCCAGCGGGGAACAGGATACGGCCCGCCGCAATCCCGATTTCGTCGACGGTTCATCCCCGCGCCAGCGGGGAACAGCCCATCTCGCGCGCGCCCTCTCCCACACATTCCGGTTCATCCCCGCGCCAGCGGGGAACAGGCGGCCGTTGAAGGACAAGGCGGTGACGGTGCGCGGTTCATCCCCGCGCCAGCGGGGAACAGCGGCTGGTGCGTCCACACCGCCACGGCGATGGCGGTTCATCCCCGCGCCAGCGGGGAACAGTGTTCGAACTCCCCGCTTCTGCGGCGGCCTGTCGGTTCATCCCCGCGCCAGCGGGGAACAGAGCAGCGGCGCCGGCGGCGGCGCCTCCGCCGTCGGTTCATCCCCGCGCCAGCGGGGAACAGCAGCACGGCAGAGAAATCAACCACATTCGCACCTGGTTCATCCCCGCGCCAGCGGGGAACAGAACGCCGCCTAAAGCCAGCCGCCCACCAGCGGCGGTTCATCCCCGCGCCAGCGGGGAACAGGGCGTAGGCCTGGGCGGCGGCGATGGCGGCGGCGGTTCATCCCCGCGCCAGCGGGGAACAGTCGAGCATGCCGGGCATGGCGGCGGCGATGGCCGGTTCATCCCCGCGCCAGCGGGGAACAGAAGACTGGAGAGCCGCGCCAACATTGGCCGATCCGGTTCATCCCCGCGCCAGCGGGGAACAGTGGTGGCGGGGACGGTTGCCAGCCCCGCCCCGCGGTTCATCCCCGCGCCAGCGGGGAACAGCGGTTGGCGCAGCGTCCGCCGTCCGGTTCAACCGGTTCATCCCCGCGCCAGCGGGGAACAGGAACTGGAGCGGTTTGTGGAGTTCGGGCAGGGCGGTTCATCCCCGCGCCAGCGGGGAACAGACACCACCACTCGCTCGCCTTGCTGCATCAGGCGGTTCATCCCCGCGCCAGCGGGGAACAGTACCTATGAGAATGTGGTTGGAAAAGAGGTTCCGGTTCATCCCCGCGCCAGCGGGGAACAGCACCACAACGGCACCCCCATCGGCGACATCACCGGTTCATCCCCGCGCCAGCGGGGAACAGTGGCGCAGCGCCATCCGGAGGTGTTGCGCGAGCGGTTCATCCCCGCGCCAGCGGGGAACAGTCAAGAAAGCCGAGGCCCGTGCCCGGCGCCAGCGGTTCATCCCCGCGCCAGCGGGGAACAGTTACCGTTTCGCTGGGAAGCGCAAGACGATGTCCGGTTCATCCCCGCGCCAGCGGGGAACAGGCTCTTGCCCTGGTACTTGGCTTGCCGGCTGACGGTTCATCCCCGCGCCAGCGGGGAACAGGACAAAGCAAGTGCGATCTGCCAGATCGAATACGGTTCATCCCCGCGCCAGCGGGGAACAGTTCCGGGCACGCCGCATGGACTGCGTGGCAACCGGTTCATCCCCGCGCCAGCGGGGAACAGAAATTCAGCCCGCCAGGTTCGCGCCTCGCGGGCGGTTCATCCCCGCGCCAGCGGGGAACAGGCTGAACCGCACCTCGTTCATTGCCGCCCAGGCGGTTCATCCCCGCGCCAGCGGGGAACAGAAGGGGTTCATTGGTAGGCTGCCTCGCGCAAACGGTTCATCCCCGCGCCAGCGGGGAACAGCCCGCGCCGGTGGGCGCCATGATCAACTGGTTCGGTTCATCCCCGCGCCAGCGGGGAACAGCGAGGGAAATCGATCCGCGTCCTGACGCGGGGCGGTTCATCCCCGCGCCAGCGGGGAACAGTGCGCCACCACATCGCCAAACTCGGCCGCCAGCGGTTCATCCCCGCGCCAGCGGGGAACAGTTGGCAAACCCAGATAAAGGTGCCTGGCTCAGCGGTTCATCCCCGCGCCAGCGGGGAACAGGAAGGTCACGATGGGGTATTTCTTCTCGGCGCCGGTTCATCCCCGCGCCAGCGGGGAACAGGCGGGCGGCGGATTGGGTGGCAGTCATGGTTTCGGTTCATCCCCGCGCCAGCGGGGAACAGGGGCGGATTCGGCGTCCACCGGGCCATGGCGGCGGTTCATCCCCGCGCCAGCGGGGAACAGACGATGGAGCGGGCCTTGGCGATGGCTGCGGTCGGTTCATCCCCGCGCCAGCGGGGAACAGCGGATCGGCGAGCACCACTGGACCCCCTCCATCGGTTCATCCCCGCGCCAGCGGGGAACAGTGTTGCTCGTCGTCATGCCGCACTCCCTCGCGCGGTTCATCCCCGCGCCAGCGGGGAACAGCCTTGGTGACGGTGTCGAGGTTGGTGCGCAGGACGGTTCATCCCCGCGCCAGCGGGGAACAGTCCAGACCCCAGCGGCGCAGCGCATCAAGCGCCGGTTCATCCCCGCGCCAGCGGGGAACAGTCATGTTGGCGATGGCCCTCCACCTTGGAGGGCGGTTCATCCCCGCGCCAGCGGGGAACAGCCCGCCGCCATCGCCGCCAGTTGGGACAAGGCCGGTTCATCCCCGCGCCAGCGGGGAACAGGATTCCGAGCCGCCGACGTCGTCCAGCCACTGCGGTTCATCCCCGCGCCAGCGGGGAACAGCAGGAGAAGGTCGCGCTCGACAACAACAGCGTCGGTTCATCCCCGCGCCAGCGGGGAACAGGGTTCTTGGCTTTGCGCAGGCCGGTGAACATGGCGGTTCATCCCCGCGCCAGCGGGGAACAGACCACCGGCCTGGCCCTGATGGCCGAGATGCACGGTTCATCCCCGCGCCAGCGGGGAACAGGGCATCGACGTGGACGCCGCGGCGATCCGGGACGGTTCATCCCCGCGCCAGCGGGGAACAGATTTTTGCGCGCCGGGGCGGCACCAGCTGGGGCGGTTCATCCCCGCGCCAGCGGGGAACAGCTCATGCAGAGCCGCCGGCGTCAGTGCATCGACGGTTCATCCCCGCGCCAGCGGGGAACAGCTGGACCTGGCCAGCACGCGCGACCTGACTGCCGGTTCATCCCCGCGCCAGCGGGGAACAGGATCACGCCCGTGGCATTGGCCGCCGCTCGGGCGGTTCATCCCCGCGCCAGCGGGGAACAGATCGAGAAGCTCGACAAATGACCCCCGACGATCGGTTCATCCCCGCGCCAGCGGGGAACAGCAGGGCCAGCTCGGTCAGCGGAGCGCGTTTTCGCGGTTCATCCCCGCGCCAGCGGGGAACAGGCGGCCCGCTTCTACTACCTCCAGCAGCAGGCCGGTTCATCCCCGCGCCAGCGGGGAACAGGGCAGGTAGCGGCAGGATTCGCCCTGCAGGCCCGGTTCATCCCCGCGCCAGCGGGGAACAGACCGACGCCGCCTGCGTTTCGCCGTCCGACCACGGTTCATCCCCGCGCCAGCGGGGAACAGGAGCATCCGTCGTGTTTTTCCTCTTGCCGCCGTCCGGTTCATCCCCGCGCCAGCGGGGAACAGTCGCCATCGCCCCCCTTGGACGTAGGCGCGCCCGGTTCATCCCCGCGCCAGCGGGGAACAGGCCGATGCAGGCCAGCGCGGCCAGCACGTTGGGCGGTTCATCCCCGCGCCAGCGGGGAACAGAGCCGCGAGCTGTTCGATTTCTACCGCGAGTTCGGTTCATCCCCGCGCCAGCGGGGAACAGAGCACGGCCAGCTCATCGTCGCTCAGCGTGCGCGGTTCATCCCCGCGCCAGCGGGGAACAGGTGGCCACCGAGTGCGAAAGACTCGGTGCGTTCGGTTCATCCCCGCGCCAGCGGGGAACAGCGCGATGTAGTTGGCGGCGTCGGTGTAGCCGACGGTTCATCCCCGCGCCAGCGGGGAACAGCCTCAACTGGCAGAGCCGCGATCCTCGCTGCGCGGTTCATCCCCGCGCCAGCGGGGAACAGGGCTGGAGCGTTGTCGATGGCATTGGCAACATCGGTTCATCCCCGCGCCAGCGGGGAACAGACCAATCGTAAGCATCTGTCCCCAAAGGAGAAAAATGACTGGTCAAAATCTACCAACTAAATTGTCAAAGAACACCGGCATCGGGTGGACTAAATGCCACCAGCCTCAACCCATCGTGATCGATCGGTTTTCTACGGTTCTTGCCCAATGTCTGGAACTCATATCCGGACTCACTGGTGCTGGCCCACGCCATGACGACGCTCCCTTCTTCATGCCCTGCTTCCAACTGCTGCCAGATCATCTCCCGCGTACGCCGGGAAACATCGCCAACGTACACGCCGGCGCGCACTTCCAGCAGCCAGATGGCCATCCGCCCCCTCAGGCGCGGCGGAACGTTTTCAGTGACGACGACCAGGAAAGCCATCATCGACTTCGGTGCCCGGCATCGCCCAGGCCTTCGGGATTGGGGATGGCGGGCGGTACCGACTCCGGCGGTGCTTCGGGCGGGGAAATGCCACCAGCGGCCAATACATCTTCGATGAGCGGAATGATCCGGCCAAGCAGTTTGTCCGAGCGGAACAGGTCACGGCAGGCCAGGCGGACTTCGCGTTCGGGCGAGACCGGCGACTTGGCGGCGATGCGGAAAGCCAGCGGAACCACGGTCTCGAATTTGTACAGATCGGCGATGTCGTACACGAAGGACAGCGGCTTGCCGGTGTGGATGAACCCCACGGCCGGGGCATAGCCTGCGGCCAATACAGCCGCTTCAGTGATGCCGTACAGACAGGCCGTGGCGGCCGAGAGGCAGCGGTTGGGGATATCGGCAGCATCCCACTGATGACGGTCGTAATTGCGGGCGCGCCAGTTCACCTTGTGCTGCTCGGCCAGCAGTTTGTAGGTGGCCCGCACCCGGGCGCCTTCTATGCCCCGCAGTTGATCCACGCTGCGCCGGGCCGGGGCGGGTTCGCCAAAGCGCACTTCATACATCTTGCGCACGACCTTGAGCCGAAGATCGTCATCCAGGGCCAACTTGGCCTGATACAGCAGGCGATCGGCCCGCGCGCCACCAGGCTGGCCGCTGGAATACAGGCGCACGCCGGATTCGCCCACCCAAACCAGCAGTGTGCCGACGGTGGCCGCCAGATTGACCGCCGCGTGCGAGATGCGGGTACCTGGCTCCAGCATGATGCAGGCCACCGACCCGACCGGGATATGCGTGCGCACGCCGTTCTTGTCGATGACCACGAAGGCACCGTCGAGCACGTCGATCTGCCCGTACTGCACGAAGATCATCGAGACGCGATCCTTCATGGGCAGCGGCTTGAGCGGCGGCAGCATCGTTCAGATCCG
>JASGEH010000050.1:0-3427 GCA_047606565.1 Comamonas sp. | reverse complement strand
GTCACCAAGAGCTTCTACGAAGGCCTGTTCGCCTTCGACAAGGACCTCAAGATCAAGAACGTGCTGGCCGAGAGCTACACCGTCTCCAAGGACGGCCTGGTCTACACCTTCAAGCTGCGTTCGGGCGTCAAGTTCCACGACGGCACGGCCTTCAACGCCGCCGCCGCCAAGACCAACCTCGACCGTGTGATGGACCCGGCCAACCGCCTGCTGCGCGCCAACCAGTTCAACCGCGTCGCCAAGGTCGAGGCGCTCGATCCGCTGACCCTGCGCATCACGCTCAAGGAGCCCTTCGGCCCCTTCATCAACACACTGGCCCACGCCTCGGCGGCCATCATCTCGCCCGCCGCGCTGGCCAAGTGGGGCAGCAAGGACATCGCCTTCCACCCCGTGGGCACCGGCCCCTTCGAGTTCGTCGAGTGGAAGCAGACCGAGGCCATCGTGGGCAAGAAGTTCGCGGGCTACTGGAAGCCGGGCTACCCCAAGATCGACCAGATCACCTGGAAGCCGGTGACCGAGAACAACACCCGCGCCGCCATGCTGCAAACCGGCGAGGCCGACTTCGCCTTCTCCCTGCCCTATGAGCAGGTGGCCATGCTCAAGAAGAGCGACAAGGTGGAGGTGGTGTCGCGCCCGTCCATCATCCAGCGCTTCCTGACCTTCAACAACCTGCAAAAGCCCTTCGACAACCCCAAGGTGCGCGAAGCCATCGGCTACGCCATCAACAAGGAAGCGCTGGCCAAGGTGGCCTTCAACGGCTACGCCTTCCCGGCCCAGGGCTTCGTGCCGCAGGGCGTGGAATACGCGGTGAAGATGGCGCCCATCCCCTACGACGTGGCCAAGGCCAAGGCGCTGCTGAAAGAGGCGGGCTACCCCAACGGCTTCGAGTCTGTGCTGTGGAGCCACTACAACAACACCACCAGCCAGAAGGTGATCCAGTTCATCCAGCAGCAGTTGCAGCAGGTCGGCATCAAGGTGTCGGTCGAGGCGCTGGAGCCCGGCAAGCGCGTCGAGCTGGTCGATGCCTGGCCCGATCCCAAGACTTCCAAGCTGCGCATGCACTACATCGGCTGGTCGTCCTCCACCGGCGAGGCCGACTGGGCGCTGCGCCCGCTGTTCTCCACCGAGTCGTGGGCGCCCAAGCTGGCCAACTACGCCTTCTACAGCAACCCGGTGTTCGATGACGCCATCGCCAAGGCCTTGCTGACCACCGACAGCGCCGAGAAGGCCGCGCTCTACAAGACCGCGCAGGAGCAGCTTGCCAAGGACCTGCCGCGCATCCCGCTGGTGACCGAGGACGTGCTCTACGCCCATGCCAAGCGCCTGTCGGGCGTCTACGTGATGCCCGACGGCAACATCAACAGCGAAGAAATCGCGCTGAAGTAAGCCCCTGGCCCCCGCCTGCCAACGGGGGCCGCTCCTCCTTCGTTTCCCTTGCCCGCTGCGCACCGCAGCACCCGCCCCATGCTGAACTACTTTCTCAAACGACTGCTGGGACTGCTGCCCACGCTGCTGATCGTGGCGGTCCTGGTCTTCCTGTTCGTGCACATGCTGCCCGGCGACCCCGCGCGCCTGGCCGCCGGCCAGGATGCCGACGAGGCCACCGTGCAACTGGTGCGCCAGGAACTCGGCCTGGACCGGCCGCTGCCCGAGCAGTTCGTGCATTTCTTCGCGCGCATGGCGCAGGGCGACTTCGGCCTGTCGATGCGCACGCGCCGCCCGGTTCTCGATGAAATCGCCGAACGCTTCATGCCCACGCTGCTGCTCACCCTCACCAGCATGGCCTGGTCGGTGGTCTTCGGCATGGGCATCGGCATCGTCTCGGCGGTCTACCGCAATCGCTGGCCCGACCGGCTGGGCATGACGCTGGCGGTCTCGGGCATCTCGTTTCCGGCCTTCGCGCTGGGCATGGTGCTGATGCAGGTCTTCGCGGTCGACCTGGGCTGGCTGCCCACCGTGGGCGCGGCCACCTGGCAGCACTACATCCTGCCCTCCATCACGCTGGGCGCGGCGGTGGCCGCCGTCATGGCGCGCTTCACGCGGGCCTCCTTCGTCGAAGTGGTGCAGGACGACTTCGTGCGCACCGCCCGCGCCAAGGGCCTCAACGAGCGCACCGTCATCCTCAAGCACTGCCTGCGCAACGCGCTGATCCCGGTGATCACCATGATGGGCCTGCAGTTCGGCTTCCTGCTGGGCGGCTCCATCGTGGTCGAGGCGGTCTTCAACTGGCCCGGCCTGGGCCGCCTGCTGGTCGACGCGGTGACCGCACGCGACTACCCCGTCATCCAGACGCTGGTGCTGCTGTTCTCGCTGGAGTTCATCCTGATCAACCTGGTGGTCGACATGCTGTACGGCGCCATCAACCCGACCATCCGCTACAAGTAAGCTGGCCATGACGACGCCCTCCATCCCCACGCCTCCCGACGCGGCGCAGCTCGCCGCCGCCTCCGTCGCCCCCACGGCGGCTTCCGTCGCCGCCGGCGCCACCGGTGCGATACGCACGCCCTGGCGCGAGTTCTGGCGCAAGTTCAAGAAGCAGCACGTCGGCATGGCCGCGCTGGTCTTCGTGCTGCTGCTGGTGGCCGCCGCCATACTCGCACCTTACATCGCCCCCTTCGACGCCGAAAACTACTTCGACTACGACCGCCTCAACGAAGGCCCCTCGGCCCTGCACTGGTTCGGCGTCGACCCGCTGGGCCGCGACATCTTCAGCCGCATCCTGATGGGCGCGCGCATCTCGCTGTCGGCCGGCTTCCTGTCGGTGCTGGTGGGCTGCGTGATCGGCACCGCGCTGGGCCTGCTGGCCGGCTACCACGAGGGCTGGTGGGACCGCATCGTCATGCGCCTGTCGGACGTGCTACTGGCCTTCCCCGGCATCCTGCTGGCGCTGGGCGTGGTCGCCATCCTGGGCAGCAGCATGACCAACGTGATCGTGGCCGTCGCGGTCTTCAGCGTGCCGGCCTTCGCGCGCCTGGTGCGCGGCAACACGCTGGTGCTCAAACAGATGACCTACATCGAGTCGGCGCGCAGCATCGGCGCCTCCGACTGGACCATCGTCATGCGCCACATCCTGCCCGGCACCATCTCGTCCATCGTGGTCTACTTCACCATGCGCGTGGGCACCTCCATCATCACGGCGGCCAGCCTGTCCTTCCTGGGCATGGGCGCGCAGCCGCCCACGCCCGAGTGGGGCGCCATGCTCAACGAAGCGCGCGCCGACATGGTCAACGCCCCGCACGTGGCGCTGTTCCCGAGCCTGGCGATCTTCCTGACCGTGCTGGCCTTCAACCTGCTGGGCGACGGCCTGCGCGACGCGCTCGACCCCAAGATCGACCGCCAGTCATGAGCGCCGCAGCCGACCGCGCGCCCCACACCGGCAGCCCTGCCCCAAGCCCAGGCCGCGCGGCCGGCGACGCCGCCAGCGCGC
>JASGEH010000049.1:0-14679 GCA_047606565.1 Comamonas sp. | reverse complement strand
CCGCTGATGGCGGTGCTGGCGCAGTTGCACCCGGCGTTGTTCGGCGAGCAGCCGCTGCCGCTCAAGCGCGGCATCTTCCAGGATCTGGTGGCCCGCCATGGCGCGCAACTGCCCGAGGCCGATCTGAAGGCCGCGCTGGGCTTGCACACGCGCTCGACGCGCTACCTGACGGCCGTGGCGGCCGGCCAGTCCCGGCACGACCTGGACGGCCAGCCGGTCGAGCCGATGGCGCCCGAGCATGTTCACCATGCCTTGCTGGAGGTCTTCAAGCGCCGCCAGCAGCGCACGCAGGAGGACCTCGCGCCCAAGCTGCGGCGTCGGCTGGCGCAGGCCTTCGAGGCTTCCGGCCTGGCGCGCGAGGACTATGTGCTGCTGGTGCGCAACCGCGACGAATCGGTCAACCAACTGCTCGACGAAGCCCTGGGCGAAGCCGCCGCCAGTGCCGCGCGCGACGAGGCGCTGCTGCGCGCCTACGAGGCCAGCGGCCAGACCGTGGAGGCCT
Source organism: Comamonas sp. (assembly GCA_047606565.1). Classification (GTDB taxonomy): domain Bacteria; phylum Pseudomonadota; class Gammaproteobacteria; order Burkholderiales; family Burkholderiaceae_C; genus Comamonas_F. The sequence continues at coordinate 14,177 of JASGEH010000049.1, read as the reverse complement.
TCGCCGAGGCCTACGGTCGCGATCCGCGCGAGGTGCGGCGCACCGTGGACGAGGCGCTGCGCCGCCGCCAGCGCGCCTGATCCAGCACGCCTGATCCAGCGCGCTTAATTGCGCACCGCGCGGTAGAGCGCGCGGATCAGGTCCGACTGCGTGACGATGCCGGCCAGCCGGCGCTGCGCGTCGATGATGGGCACGTGGCGGTGGCCGCCTTCCGAGAACACCGGCACCAGGTCCACCAGCAGCCGGTCGCTGCTGGCCACGCGGACCTGGCGCGTCATGATCTGCCCGACCTGCTGCAAGGCCGGCGCCGCGTGGCGTCCCGGCCGCAGCAGCGCGCGCAGCCGCCAGCCCCAGCCTTCGTGGGCGTCGAGGTCGATCTGTTTCATGAAGTCGGCCACCGTCACGATGCCGACCAGGTGCATTTGCCGGTCGATGACCGGCAGCGCCTTGACGCGGCGGCTGCGCATCAGCGCCCAGGCCTGGCGCAGCGGGGTTTCGACGCGGACCGTGACCGGCTCGGGCGTCATGATGTCGGCGCAGCGCAGGTCGCCCAGCGTGCGCTGGTAGGCCGAGGCCTCGGCCTGGCGCAGCAGGTCTTCGAGGTCGTCGCGGCTGATGTCCATGATCTGGTTGCGCCGCGCCAGCGCCGCGTCCAGATCGACCTGCGAGAAGCGGCTGCCGGCGGCATCCGGCCGGGCCGCCGGGCTGGGCCGCTGGATGTGCGGCCAGCGCCGCCGCGTGAGGTTGTTGTAGATCAGCCCGGCCAGTACCAGCAGTGTCGAGTCCAGCATCACGGGGCTGAAGGCGTGGCCGAAGCCCTGCACGTTGCCCAGCACCATCAGCAGCGCGGCGGCGCCGCCCGGCGGGTGCAGGCAGCGCAGCGCCAGCATGCCGGCGATGGCCAGCCCCACGGCCAGCGCGGCGGCCAGGGCGGCGTCGGGCACCCAGCGCGTGCAGGCGATGCCGATCAGCGCCGACAGCGTGTTGCCGCCGATCACCGACCAAGGTTGCGCCAGCGGGCTCGACGGCAGCGCGAACACCAGTACCGCGCTGGCGCCCACGGGCGCGACCAGCCACAGCGCCAGCATGGCGTGGCCGTGGTCGCTGGCGGAGCCCAGCATCAGCCCTTGCGCGCCCAGCGCCGCCACCAGCATGCCCAGGACCGCGCCGCAGCAGGCGCGCCATTTCTCGCGTGCGTTGACGGCTTGCGCGGCCGGCCACAGGGCCTGGAGGGCTTGCAGCAAGGCCTGGCGTGGCGTGGGGGAGGTGGCGTCGCTGTCGGGGGATTCGTGCATGGCGGGTGGCTGCGGCGTGCGTCCGGCGAGGGGGACGGGGTCGCGGGCGTGGCGGCAGCGAGGTGGTGGCAGCAAGGTGGCCGGTGGCCGATGGCGTCTGGAGCGCCGGGGCCCGGTGATGGGCGGGGGCGCTGCGGATGGCGCGGCGCCCGGGGCGTGCCGACCTCGTTGCCAGCAGTGGCGCGCTGCGGTGCGCGCGAGGCGGAATTCTAGAGAGATTGCCGGAGGCCGGCAGGCCCAGGGGCATTCGGCGCCGGCGAGGGGCGCTGGCTTGGGTTCACAGTTCGCCCAGGGCGGCCAGTTCGTCCTCGGTGAAACCGGCGGCGCGCCGGGCGTCCAGGTTGTAGGGCGGCTTGGGGCGCGGTGCGCCGTGGCGGCGGAACAGCACGCGGTAATGCGGCAGCGGCGCCAGCCCCTCGCGCGCGCACAGCCAGGCGTACCAGTGGTTGCCGATGGCGACGTGGCCGACCTCGTCGGCCAGCAGGATGTCGAGGATGGCGGCCCCGGCGGCGTCGCCCATGCGCGCGAGCTTGGCCTGCAGCGGCGGGGTGGCGTCCAGCCCGCGCGCTTCGAGCGTGCGCGGCACCAGCGCCATGCGCGCGACGATGTCGTCCTTGGTGCGCTCGGTCATGGTCCACAGGCCGTCGTGCGCGGGGAAGTCGCCATAGGCGTGGCCCAGTGTCGCCAGGTGCGCGGCCAGCAGCGTGAAGTGCCGGGCCTCCTCGGCGGCCACGCGCAGCCAGTCGGTGTAGAACGCGGCGGGCATGCCGGCGAAGCGCCAGATGGCGTCGAGCGCGAGGTTGATGGCGTTGAACTCGATGTGGGCGATGGCGTGGATGAGCGCGGCATGGCCCTCGGGCGTGAAGGGCGAGCGCCGGGGCACCTGGGTGTGGTGCAGCAGCGCGGGCCGCTGCGGCCGCCCGGGAATGCCGGGGTGGTCGTCGAGCGTCAGCGTGGTGCCGATGGCGGCGTCGTCCAGCGGCTGTTCCTGGAGGCGGGCGGCCAGCGCCAGCGTGGCGCCGGCCTTGGCCGCGGCATCGGCCATCAGCAGCAGGTCGCGCGCGCATTCGCGCAGGGTGGGCGTGGGTGCGTTGGGCATCGGGCGGGAGATGAAAAGCGGTTGGGTTTGATGGCGGTGGCTGGCATTGTCGCCAAATGTGCCGGGGCCGGGCTGTGTACAGTGAACAGGTTTTCACGAAGAAGCAGGAGACCCGATGGCGATTTACGAACTCGATGGACTGGCCCCGCAGCTCGCCGAGGGGGTGTGGGTGGCCGAGAGCGCGCAGGTGATGGGCGATGTGCGGCTGGCAGCGAACGCCAGTGTCTGGTTCGGTGCGGTGCTGCGCGGCGACAGCGCCACCCTCGCCATCGGCGCCGGTAGCAACGTGCAGGACCTGTGCGTGCTGCACGCCGACCCGGGCGCGCCGCTGACTCTGGGCGAGGGGGTGACGGTGGGGCACCAGGCGATGCTGCACGGCTGCACGGTGGGCGACGGCAGCCTGATCGGGATTCAGGCGGTGGTCTTGAATCATGCGCGCATCGGCCGCAACTGCCTGGTGGGCGCCGGCAGCGTGGTGACCGAGGGCAAGGTGTTTCCCGACAACACGCTCATCCTCGGCAGCCCGGCGCGGGTGGTGCGCACGCTCGATGACGCGGCGTTGGCGCGGTTGCGCGCGAGCGCCCGGCACTATGTGGATAATGCCCGGCGTTTTGCCGCCGGCCTGCGGCGCCTGGACTGACAGGCCAGGGCCTCTCAACTTTTACAGCGAATGTCCGAACTTCATTCTTTTATTTTCGAAGGCCTGCCGGTGCGCGGCCAGATCGTGCGGCTGACCGATGGCTGGCAGGAACTGCTGGCGCGGCGCGCGGCCAGCGCGACCGGCGCCTGGCCGATTCCGGTGCGTTCGCTGCTGGGCGAAATGGCGGCGGCCAGTGTGCTGATGCAGTCGAGCATCAAGTTCAACGGCGCGCTGATCCTGCAGATCCAGGGCGACGGCCCGGTCAAGCTGGCGGTGGCCGAGGCGCAGCCGGAGCTGGGCTTTCGCGCCACCGCCAAGGTGGTGGGCGAGATCGATGCCCACGCGCATCTGACCGACCTGGTCAATGCCGGCGGCGTGGGTCGCTGCGCGATCACCCTCGACCCGCGCGAGCGGCGGCCCGGCCGGCAGGCCTACCAGGGCGTGGTGCCGCTCAACGATGCGGATGGCCAGCCGTTGGACAGCCTGTCGCGCATGCTGGAGCACTACATGCGCCAGTCCGAGCAACTGGAGACGGTGCTGGTGCTGGCGGCCGACGATCAGGTGGCCGCCGGCCTGTTGATCCAGCGCATGCCGGTGCAAGGCGAAAACAACCTGCAAGGCCAGCTCCGGGATGCCGAGGCGCTGACCGAGGACTACAACCGCATCGCCACGCTGGCGGCCAGTCTGAAGGCCGACGAACTGCTGTCGCTAGATACCGAAACCATTCTGCGCCGCCTGTTCTGGGAGGAGCGGCTGTTGCGCTTCGAGCCCCGCGAGGGCGCGGATGCGCCGCGTTTTGCGTGCGGATGCAGCCGCGAGCGCGTGGCCAACATGCTGCGTGGATTGGGGCGCGAGGAGATCGACGGCATCGTGGCCGAGCGCGGCGATGTCGAGGTGGGCTGCGATTTCTGCGGCAAGGCGCAGCGCTTCGACGCGATCGACGTGGCGCAGTTGTTCGCCGACCCGAAGGATGCCTCACCGGGCAGTGCGTCCGTGCAGTGAGCACGTTCACAAGAAAAAAAGAAAGGACGCTGGGGCGTCCTTTTTTCGTCAGGCTTCAGAAACTCTGCTGGTAATACAACTGCGTGAAGTTGATGCCCGGGTTGGGCCGCTTGATGCCGGCGTTGGACAGGTGCTGGAAGCGCACGCCGATGGTCGATTGCATCTGGTTGCCGAACTGGATGCCGGCACCGAGGGTGTCGGAGAAATGGAAGGCGGTCGACATGGTGATGTCGCTGTCGAGCCGGGTGTGCGAGATGGCGCGCACGCCGATCGAGGCTTCGATGAAGGGGGTCCAGCCGCCGGCCGAGACCGTGCCGCGCTGTAGCCGGAAGAAGGGCGAATAGCCGACTTCCAGGATGTTTTTGGCGCGTGGCACGTCCCAGTAGCCCAGTTGCACTTCGTGCAGCAGGCGCACTTGCCAGAGCTGCCCCTGCCACAGCGGTGCGTGCGAGTCCCAGACCAGGCCGAAGCCCACCTTCTTGATGCTGGCGCGGTCGCCGATGCCGGTCGAGACCTGCCATTGCGCCGCCCGGGCGTCTTGCGTGGCCAGCGCCCATGTGCCAGCCGCCAGCAGGACGGCCAGCGCGATGGCACGGACCGGCCGGGCCGGGGCGCGGGAGGGGGATGTGCGCGATGAGGTCAGATGATGTGTCATGGTTTTTATTGGGGAAAAGCGGCCTGCTCCGGGCCGTCCGCAAAACTGACAACTGCACTGTAGGGTGATGGGGCAGAACATGCCGTCGGACGCTAGGCTGTGCGGGCGTGGGGTTTCTCGCGGACCGGGAAATGACGCGTGTGGCGGGTGGGCGCCGCGACGCTCAGGGTGTGGTTTTTTTCTGCGGAGTGACCTGCACGAAGATCTCGTTGGGCTTGACCATGCCCAGTTCCTGGCGCGCACGTTCCTCGACCATTTCGAGACCGTTGCGCAGGTCGCTGATCTCGGCGTCGAGCTGTTCGTTGGCGAGCCGGGCGCGTTCGTTGGCCTTGAGCTGCTCGGCCAGCCGCGTGCGCTGGTCCTGGATGTCGGGAATGCTGCCGCGGCCCAGCCACAGCTGCGCCTGCAGCAGCGCGAGCAGCAGCACCAGCACGAGGGGGACGATGAAACGGCGCATGGAAGTGGTCGGGAAACGTCGAAAAACGTCGGAAAAAAGGGCAGGGCACTCGTGCCCGGCCGCCGGTGGCGCAGCGCGCGCCATCGGTGGGCCGGGCGTGGCACTTACTTCAGGTTGTAGAACGCCGAGCGGCCCGGGTAGACCGCCACGTCGCCCAGGTCTTCCTCGATGCGCAGCAACTGGTTGTATTTGGCGATGCGGTCGCTGCGGCTGAGCGAGCCGGTCTTGATCTGGCCGGCGTTCAGGCCCACCGCGATGTCGGCGATGGTGCTGTCCTCGGTCTCGCCCGAGCGGTGGCTGATGACGGCGGTATAACCCGCGCGCTTGGCCAGTTCGATGGCGGCGAAGGTCTCGGTCAGCGTGCCGATCTGGTTGATCTTGATCAGGATCGAGTTGCCGATGCCTTTGTCGATGCCTTCCTGGAGGATCTTAGTGTTGGTGACGAACAGGTCGTCGCCCACCAGTTGCACCTTGGTGCCCAGGCGCTCGGTGAGGTGCTTCCAGCCGTCCCAGTCGCCCTCGGCCATACCGTCCTCGATCGAGATGATCGGGTACTTGTCGGCCCAGGTCGCCAGGATGTCGGTCCATTGCTCGGCGGTCAGCTTGAGGCCGCCTTCGCCTTCGAGCACGTACTGGCCGTCCTTGTAGAACTCGCTGGCCGCGCAGTCCAGGCCCAGGGCGATCTGCTCGCCGGCGGTGTAGCCGGCCTTGTCGATGGCTTCGAGGATGAGCTGGATGGCGGCCTCGTGGTTGTCCACGCTGGGCGCGAAGCCGCCCTCGTCGCCCACGGCGGTGCTGATGCCGCGGTCGTGCAGGATCTTCTTGAGCGCGTGGAACACCTCGGCGCCCCAGCGCAGGGCCTCGCGGAAGCTGGGCGCACCGACCGGGATGATCATGAACTCCTGCAGGTCCAGGCTGTTGTTGGCGTGGGCGCCGCCGTTGATGACGTTCATCATCGGTACCGGCAACTGCACGCCGCCCATGCCGCCGAAGTAGCGGTAGAGCGGCAGGCCCGATTCCTCGGCCGCGGCGCGCGCCACGGCCATGGAGACGGCCAGTATGGCGTTGGCGCCCAGGCGGCCCTTGTTGTCGGTGCCGTCGAGGTCGATCAGCGTCTTGTCGAGAAAAGCCTGCTCGGCCGCGTCCAGGCCCAGCACGGCCTCGGAGATCTCGGTGTTGATGTGCTCGACGGCCTTGAGCACGCCCTTGCCGAGGTAGCGGGTCTTGTCGCCGTCGCGCAGCTCGATGGCCTCGCGGCTGCCGGTGGAAGCGCCCGAGGGCACCGCCGCGCGGCCCATCACGCCGGATTCCAGCAGCACGTCGCATTCCACGGTCGGGTTGCCGCGGCTGTCGAGGACTTCGCGTCCGACGATATCAACGATTGCACTCATTTTCAGTCTCACCTTTCAAAGTTGCTTTCTCTTGTGACCGTCGTGCCCTTGCTTTCAAGGACAGAGCAGGGAATCTCTTGGAGGAAAGCGGCCGTTCGCACGGGCTGCCCGCCCTCCAATCTATCAGCGCGCGGCGGGCGGCGGCGCGGCAGGCGTCAATCCGCGCCTTCGACCAGGATCATCTGCATGATGGCCGCGCCCTGGCGCGCCGCCCGGGCGTTGCCGTATTCGGTCGAGGCGTTGAAGTCGCGCGCGGCCTGCAGGCTGGGAAACTTCAGCACCACGATGCGCTCGGGCGCCCAGTCGCCCTCCAGCGTCTCGCTGGCGCCGCCGCGCACGCAGATCTCGGCTTCGTGCGTGTGCATGGCGTGGCTGGAGAGCCGGCGGTATTCCTCGTACTGCTCCGGGTTGGTGACCCGGACGTTGGCGATGATGTAGGCGCTGGGCATGGGGCGGGTCTCCTGGTCAGGCCGAGGGCGCGGGCCGGCGCGCCGCTCAGGCCTTGGCCGGCTGGCGGGCTTGCTGCTCCAGCGCGGCCTTGACGAAGGCGTTGAACAGCGGGTGGCCGTCCCACGGCGTGGACTTGAATTCCGGGTGGAACTGGACGCCCATGAACCACGGGTGCGCTTCCTGCGGCAGCTCGACGATCTCGGTGAGCTGCTCGCGCTGGGTCAGCGCCGAGATCACCAGGCCGGCTTCGCGCAGGCGCTCGAGGTAGTTGACGTTGGCTTCGTAGCGGTGGCGGTGGCGCTCGGTAACGACGTCGCCGTAGATCTTGTGGGCCAGCGTGCCGGGGGCCACGTCCGAGCTTTGCGCGCCCAGGCGCATGGTGCCGCCGAGGTCGGAATGCTCGTCGCGCACCTGGATGCTGCCGTCGGCGTCCTTCCACTCGTTGATCAGTGCGATCACCGGATGCGGCGTGCCGGGCACGAACTCGGTGCTGTTGGCGTCGGCCAGGCCGGCGACGTGGCGCGCGTACTCGATGGTGGCGACCTGCATGCCCAGGCAGATGCCCAGGTAGGGAATCTTCTTCTCGCGGGCGAAGCGCGCCGCGCAAATCTTGCCCTCGACGCCGCGGATGCCGAAGCCGCCGGGCACCAGGATGGCATCGGCCTGGGCGAGCTGGCCGACGTTCTCGGGCGTGATGGTTTCCGAGTCGATGTACTGGATGCTCACCTTGGCATGGTTCTTCATGCCGGCGTGGCGCAGCGCCTCGTTGAGCGACTTGTAGCTGTCGGAGAGCTCGATGTACTTGCCGACCATGGCGATGGTGACCTCGTGCTGCGGGTGCTCGACCTCGTGCACCAGGTTGTCCCAGCGCTTGAGGCTGGCCGGCGGCGTGTTGATGCGCAGGCGGTCGCAGATCAGGCCGTCGAGGCCTTGCTCGTGCAGCACGCGCGGCACCTTGTAGATGGTGTCGACGTCCCACATGCTGATGACGCCCCACTCGGGCACGTTGGTGAACAGCGAGATTTTCTCGCGTTCCTCGTCCGGGATGCGGCGGTCGGCGCGGCACAGCAGCGCGTCGGGCTGGATGCCGATCTCGCGCAGCTTCTGCACCGTGTGCTGCGTGGGCTTGGTCTTCAGCTCGCCGGCGGCGGCGATGTAGGGCACGTAGGTCAGGTGCACGAAGGCCGCGTTGTTCGGGCCCAGGCGCAAGCTCATCTGGCGCACCGCTTCCAGGAAGGGCAGCGACTCGATGTCGCCCACCGTGCCGCCGATCTCGACGATGGCCACGTCGACCGCGTCGGGCGTGCCGATGCCGGCGCCGCGCTTGACGTATTCCTGAATTTCGTTGGTGATGTGCGGAATCACCTGCACCGTCTTGCCCAGGTAGTCGCCGCGGCGCTCCTTCTCCAGCACGGACTGGTAGATGCGTCCGGTGGTGAAGTTGTTGGTCTTCTTCATCCGGGTCGTGATGAAGCGCTCGTAGTGGCCCAGGTCGAGGTCGGTCTCGGCACCGTCGTCGGTGACGAAGACTTCGCCGTGCTGGAAGGGAGACATCGTGCCCGGGTCGACGTTGATGTACGGGTCGAGCTTGATGAGGGTGACTTTGAGGCCGCGCGATTCCAGAATCGCAGCGAGGGAGGCGGCAGCGATTCCCTTGCCCAGGGAAGACACCACACCGCCTGTGACGAAGACAAATTTAGTCATGTCTTGAGAGGTTGCGGGAAATTGCGATTATAGGCCGTGTGGCGGCAGACGCCCCAGGCCTCCCCGGCGCCGCTGCGCGCGGCGTGGCCGCATTACACTGCGCCCCATGAGCGATCCAACCCTAGAAACCACGGGCGACCTGGCCGGGCGCCGCGTGCTGCTGGGCCTGACCGGCGGCGTGGCCTGCTACAAGTCGGCCGAGCTGTGCCGGCTGCTGGTCAAGGCGGGCGCTGCCGTGCAGGTGGTGATGACCGAGGCGGCCACGCAGTTCATCACGCCGGTGACGATGCAGGCGCTGTCGGGCCGTCCCGTCTACGGTTCGCAGTGGGATGCGCGCGAGGCCAACAACATGCCGCACATCAACCTGGGCCGCGAGGCCGATGTGATCGTGCTGGCGCCGGCCTCGGCCGATTTCATCGCGCGGCTGGCGCAGGGCCGCGCCGACGAACTGCTGAGCCTGCTGTGCCTGGCGCGGCCGGCCGAGCGGGTGCCGCTGCTGATCGCCCCGGCCATGAACCGCGAGATGTGGGCGCATCCGGCCACCCAGCGCAATCTGGCGCAGGTGCAGGCCGATGGCGCGCGCGTGCTGGGCGTGGGCCACGGTTTCCAGGCCTGCGGCGAGAGCGGCGACGGCCGCATGCTGGAGCCGCAGGAGCTGCTGGCCGACATCGTGGCGCATTTCCAGCCCAAGGCGCTGGCCGGGGAGCACGTGCTGATCACGGCCGGGCCGACCTTCGAGGCGATCGATCCGATACGCGGCATCACCAACCATTCGTCGGGCAAGATGGGCTTCGCCATCGCCCGCGCCGCGCGCGAGGCTGGCGCCGAGGTTACGCTGGTGGCCGGGCCGGTGGCACTGCCGACGCCGCGCGGCGTGCGGCGCGTGGATGTGCAGTCGGCGCGCCAGATGCTGGAGGCGGTCGAGTCCCAGCTGGCGCACACGCTGCGCGCGCCCACGGTGTTCGTGGCCACGGCCGCCGTGGCCGACTGGCGGCCGGCCGAGGTGGCGGAGCACAAGATCAAGAAGGCGGTCGAAGGCCGGGCCCCCGTGATCGGCCTGGTGGAGAACCAGGACATCCTGGCCACGGTGGCGCAGGGCGAGCGCGCGCGCGCCGGGCAGTTGTTTTGCGTCGGCTTCGCCGCCGAGAGTCACGACTTGGTGCGCCACGCCCAGGCCAAGCGGCTGCGCAAGGGCATTCCGCTGCTGGTCGGCAACATCGGCCCGGCCGCCTTCGGGCAGGACGACAACCAGTTGCTGCTGGTCGACGCGCACGGCGTGCAGGAGCTGCCGCGTGCCTCCAAGCTGGCGCTGGCGCGCCAATTGATGGCCGAGGTGGCGCGGCGCGTGCCGCTGCACCGGCTGGCCGCCGCCGAGCTGGCGCGCGCATGATGCCGCGCGGTCCGCTCGGAAGCCAGCGCCGTGCCTGACCGCGCCTGACCGCGCCTGACCGCGCTTCAGGCTTGTTTTCCCGGTCTGCCGCGCCGCTCGCGCGCGCCATGCCGGTCTTCCTTTTCCCGATTCATTTCTGATCCATTCCCATGCTGCTCGACGTCAAGATCCTCGATCCCCGCCTTTCCGGTCAACTGCCCGGCTATGCCACGCCCGGCAGCGCCGGCCTGGACCTGCGAGCCTGCCTGGATGCGCCGCTCACGCTGGCGCCCAATGCCTGGCAACTGGTGCCCACCGGCCTGGCCATCCACCTCAAGGACCCGGGCTACGCGGCGCTGATCCTGCCGCGCTCGGGCTTGGGTCACAAGCATGGCATCGTGCTGGGCAACCTGGTCGGGCTGATCGACAGCGACTACCAGGGCCAGCTCATGGTCAGCGCCTGGAACCGCAGCGAAACCGCCTTCACGCTCGAACCGCTGGAGCGGCTGGCGCAACTGGTGATCGTGCCGGTGGTGCAGGCCCGCTTCAACGTCGTCGACGAATTCGCGCAGCCGTCCGAACGCGGCGCTGGCGGCTATGGTTCGACCGGGCGGGGCTGAGATCGTCAACACGTTCTGAGTGCTGCTGGGGCGCGACTGCGACCGGCCTGTCCTCCCATTGTCGATAGGCTCGGTGCGGGCAGGGGCTTGGGAGCTGGCGCGGCGCCCGCCTCCTATGATGGCTGGGAGTTCAAGCCCAGCCGTTCGCCATGCACGCGGCCGAGCGGCGGTGCGGGCCGATGCACAGAGATGCCGTGTGCGCGTGAAAGGGGATGCATGGACGCGACCGTGATTCAAACGGTGGCCCAGCTCGAAGCGCTGGTCGGGCCGATTCCCGAGGCGGCCCATCTCAAGGTCATCGATCATCTCGACGGCCATGCGCAACGCTGGCTGGCGGCTTCGCCTCTGGCCTTCGCGGGGTTCAGCAGCGGGCCGGACGTGCGCGCCACCCTGGTGGGTGGTGCCCCGGGCTTTGCGCAGGCTGTGCGAGGCGGCCTGCGCCTGCCCCGCGCCGCGCTCGATGACCCGGCTTTGCCCCGGCCCGGCCAGGGCTGCGGATGGCTGTTCCTGGTGCCGGGCCTGGGCGAGACGCTGCGCATCAATGGCCGCGTGATCGAGGCCGGCGAGCAAGAGGTCGCGGTGGCCGTCGACGAATGCTACATGCACTGCGCCAAGGCCATCCTGCGCTCGGATTTCTGGCGGCCGGACGCGGCGGCGGCCACGCCGGACACCACGAGGCCCACCACGTCGGAGGCCGCCGATGGGCATGCGGGCTGGCTGCGGCAGGCCGAGTCCAGCCGTTTCATGGGATGGGCCACGGCGGATGCCCGGGGGCGCACCGACCTCAGTCCCAAGGGCGATCCCGCTGGCGTGTTGGTGCAGGTGGTGGACGGCGATCTGTGCTTCGCGGACCGCCCCGGCAACCACCGCATGGACAGCGTGCGCAATCTGCTCGAGCAACCGCGTGCCGCTGCGGTGCTGCTGGTGCCGGGAAATTGCAGGGTGGCCGTGGTCAGCGGCGTGGCCAGGATCGTGACCGATCCGCATGTGCGCGCCCGCTTCGCGGTGCAGGGCCGCGAGCCCAGGCTGGTGACCCGTCTGGCCGTTTCGGACTTCGTCTGGCGCACCAGCGCGGCGTTGGTGCGGGCAGCGCCCTGGACCGACGGCCGGCCGCCGCCCGACCTCGATGCGGCGGCGGCTTTCGCAGCCCACGTCAAGCTCAACTGGGCGCGCGGGTGGCAGGCGGCGCTGGCGCGCGGCATGGTGTCCATCCCCGGGCTGATGCGCAAGGGGCTGGAACAGGACTACAAGCGCAATCTTTACTGACCGTGTTCTGGTACGGATTGCAGCCGGTCGGGGGGCGTCAGTGCAGCGTGCCGCTGCCCGGCGCCTGCGGCTGCACGCGGAAGAAGCCGGTGCCGGCGCTGCCGCGTCCGATCTCGTCCTCGGTCGCCTCGCGCACGCCCTCGACCTTGAGGCTCAGGCGGATGGCGATGCCGGCCAGCGGGTGGTTGCCGTCGAGCACCACGTGCTCCGGGTACAGCTCGGTGACGGTGTAGAGGTGATCGCCGTCGTAGTCGCCTTTGACGCCTTCGGGCAGGCCGCCCTGCACGAAGGTCATGCCTTCTTCGACCTCGGCGGGGAACAGGTCGCGCGCCTCGAGCTGGATCAACTGGTCGTCGTAGTCGCCGAAGGTTTCCTCGGGCTCCAGGTGCAGGTCGAGGGTGGCGCCGGGGCCGTGGCCCTGCAGGGCTTCTTCGATCTTGCGGAACAGGTCGTCGCCGCCGACCAGGAAGTCGACCGGCTCATCGAGTACGTCGAGCGTCTCGCCCAGGGTGTCCTTGAGCGTCCAGGTCAGCGCGACCACGCATTGATTCTTGATGTCCATGATGGGTGTCTTCGGGAGTTCGTCAGGGCGCGGTGGGGCCCGCGCGCGTCGGCGACAATTGTCCCATGGACGTCAACCAAGCTCTCCCCCTCCTGGGCGGCATCACGCCGGCCCAGTTCATGCGCCGCTACTGGCAAAAGAAACCGCTGCTGATCCGCAACGCCGTGCCCGGCCTGCAGGCGCTGACGCGGCTGGACATGACCGATCTGGCCGCGCGCGACGACGTCGAGTCGCGCCTGATCGTGCAGAAGCCGCCGGCCGCGAAGACCGCCGCAAAGACAGCGGCCAAGACGGCCAGCCCCACCTGGCAGCTCAAGCGCGGGCCGTTCGCACGGCGCGCCATTCCGCCTTTCAAGCAGTCCGGCTGGACGCTGCTGGTGCAGGGCGTGGACCTGCATGACGAGGGCGTGCATGCGCTGCTGCAGCAGTTCCGCTTCGTGCCGGACGCGCGGCTCGACGACGTGATGATCAGCTACGCCACCGAGGGTGGCGGCGTCGGCCCGCACTTCGACAGCTACGACGTCTTCCTGCTGCAGGCGCAGGGCCAGCGCCGCTGGCGCATCGGCGCGCAGCAGGACCTGGCGCTGCAGGACGGCGTGCCGCTGAAGATTCTGGCCAACTTCCAGCCCGAGGAAGAGTTCGTGCTCAACCCCGGCGACATGCTCTACCTGCCGCCGCGCTATGCCCACGACGGCATCGCGGTGGGCGAGTGCATGACCTACTCGATCGGCTTTCGCGCGCCGCAGCGCCAGGACCTGGTGCGCGAGCTGCTGCAGCGCGTGGCCGAGGACGCCGACGACGAAACCCTGTACAAGGACGCGCGCCAGCCCGCCGCCGAGCAGCCCGCGCAGGTGCCCGCCGCGCTGCAAGACTATGCGCAGGATGCCGTCGCCCGCGCGCTCAAGGAGCCGCGCGCCCTGGCCCGCGCGCTGGGCGAATACCTGACCGAGCCCAAGGCGCAGGTCTGGTTCGACGAGGCGCCCGCCGCCGCCAGTCGCGCCGAGGCCGACTGGCCGCCGCGCGCCGGCGTGGCGCTGGACCGCCGCAGCCGCATGCTCTACGACGCGCACCACATCTTCGCCAACGGCGAGAGCTGGCGCGCCGCCGGCCGCGATGCCGCGCTGCTGCGCCAGCTGGCCGACCAGCGCACGCTCGACGCCCGCGCCCTGCGCGGCGCCAGCGAGGACGTGCGCGAACTGCTGCTGGCCTGGCTGGAGTCGGGCTGGCTGGTGCTCCGGGCCTGACCCTGGCGCGGGCATGCCCGTGGCTTGCGTGAGTTACGAAGCGGTTACCATTGCGTATCCAGGCCGCCCAGTCGGCCACCCGATTTTCCCGCCATGCCCGCCCGCCGCCGTATTCCCGCACCGATTTCAAGGCGCCCCAGCCGCGCAGGCCCCGGCTCGGCCGGCTGCCCCGTGCCCGCGCGCGGCCATGGCCGGACCCTGTTTTCATCGCCGGGCCGTCCCAAGATGAAAAGCGTCCCCTTGGGGACCGGAGCATCGCGCAAGCGATGGACCGAGGGGCCATTTTTCAACTCCGGAGCCTCCCTGTGTCACTCTCGACTTCAAGCATCGACCTGAACGTCCCACCCTACGTCAGCAACGCCAAGCTCATCCAGTGGGTGGGCGAGATGGCCGCGCTGTGCAAGCCGGCCGCCGTCCACTGGT
>JASGEH010000048.1:0-5362 GCA_047606565.1 Comamonas sp. | reverse complement strand
TCAGGCCGGATCGGCCTCGCTGGCCTCGCGCGCATGCACCTTGCGCAAGGCCTTCTCCTCCAGGCCGCTGGTGCCCACGCGGCGCTCCAGCTCGGCGATCACGTCCAGCGGCGACAGGTTGTAGTGGGCCAGCGCCACCATCGAATGGAACCAGAGGTCGGCCACCTCGTAGACGATCTTGCCCGGATCGCCGCCATGGTCGGCATCCTTGGCGGCCAGGACCACCTCGGTCGCCTCCTCGCCGATCTTCTTGAGGAAAGCGTCGGGGCCCTTGTGCAGCAGGCGCGAAACGTAGCTTTTCTCGGGATCACCGCCGTGGGCGGGCTTGCGGGTTTCCAGCACGGCCGCCAGGCGGGCCAGGCTGTCGGTGGACGAGGGATGTTGCGTACTCATGGTGTCTTATTTGTAGATGGCCTGCGGGTCCTTCAAGACCGGCTCGACCGTGTGCCATTGGCCATTTTCATAGCGCTGGAAGAAACAGCTGTGACGCCCGGTGTGACAGGCGATGCCGGGCTCGTGCCCGGTCTGGGTGACTTCGAGCAGCACCACGTCGTTGTCGCAGTCCAGCCGGATGCCGTGCACCACCTGCACGTGGCCCGACTCCTCGCCTTTGAACCACAGCTTGCCGCGCGAGCGGCTGAAATACACCGCCCGGCCCAGCTCGGCCGTCCGCGCCAGGGCCTCGCGGTTCATCCACGCGAACATCAGCACGTCCTTGCTGCCGCGCTCCTGCGCGATCACGGGCACCAGGCCTTGCGCGTCCCATTTCACTTGATCCAACCAGTTCATGGCCTGGATTGTGCGTCATTTGCCAGCCCCGCCTCGCCTCGGCGCGCAGCACACCGCCCGCGCCGGCTGTTGCCAGGCCGCATCAATTCGGCGAGGCCCTGCCACTCCCTCGAATGATCGTTTTTTTTCTTTATCATTCGATACCTGTAAATTTCTTATCAAGCAAGCCACCACCGGTCATGTCCACCTCCTCGCCACGGGACTCGATCTCCATCGCCATCCGCATCGGCCGCGCGCGGCCCACGCTGACGCGCTCGCATCAGCAGTTGGCGGACTACGTGCTGGCCCACCCGCTGCAGGCCGCCACCATGCCGATCGACGAGCTGGCGGCCGCCGTCGGCGTCTCCATCGCCACGGCCAACCGCTTCGCGCGGGCCATCGGGCTGGACGGCTACCCCATGCTGCGCTCGGAACTGGTGCGCGGCTTCGAGGCCATGCTGGCGCCGATCGAGAAAATGCGCATCAAGCTGGAGACGCCCAGCAGCATGCGTGACGTCTTCGCCGCCGCGCTGGAGGAAAGCCAGCGCAACATCGCCGCCACGCGCGAGACGCTGGACGCCGCCGCCTGCGAGGCCGCCGTGGCCGCCATCCTGGGCGCGCGCCGGGTCTACCTGGCCGGCTTCGGCGCCAGCGGCTGGCTGGCCGGCCTGCTGCAGCGCGGACTCGACGGCCATTGCGACAACGTGCAGCTGCTGGCCGGCATCGGCGGTGCCTCCTACGGCGCCCGGCTGCTGGCGCGCATGGCGCCGGACGATGTGCTGGTCGCCATCAGCTACCCACGCTACCTGACCGACACCGTGCTGCTGGCGCAGGGCGCCTCCCAGCGCGGCGTGAAGGTGCTGGCGCTGACCGACGGCCCGCAGTCCCCGCTCGCAGCGCACGCCCATGTCTGCCTGTTCGCCCAGACCGAAAACCAGTACGCCGCCAACTCGGAATCGACGGCGCTGGCGCTGATCGAGGCCCTCTCCAGCGCGGTCGCCCACCAGGCCGCCGGGTCGGTGAAATCGGCCGCGCGCATGACCGAAGCCGTGCTGCCCTGGCTGCACGACAGCCAGCGCAGCCGGCTGGCGCCCACCTCGGTTTCATCATCCTCGCCGTCCGACAGCGATGCCGCGCCCACTCCCGCGCACCAGCCCCCGGCACGCGGCCGGCGCACCCCGGGCTGATCCCGGCCGCCGCCCCGCCCGCCCGCGCCTTCCCTCCTGACGCCCCACCCGACCCCAACCATGCCCGCCTCCCCCACGTCATCCAGCCCCGCCACCGCCCCGGCCCAGCCGGTGATCGCCATTCACGGCGGCGCCGGCACCCTCAGCCGCGCCGCCATCAGCCCCGCCCAGGAAGCCGCCTACCACGCCGCGCTGCGCGACATCCTCCAGGCCGGCAGCACCCTGCTGGCCGCCGGCGGCAGCGCCCTCGATGCCGTGGCGCTGGCGGTGCGCCTGCTGGAAGACTGCCCCTTGTTCAACGCCGGCCACGGCGCGGTCTTCACCGCGGCCGAAACGCACGAGCTGGACGCGGCCATCATGGACGGCAGCACGCTGGCCGCCGGGGCGGTCGCCGGCGTCAGCCACGTGCGCAACCCGGTCGATGCCGCCCACGCCGTGCTGCGCGACGGCCGCCACGTGCTGATGATCGGCGCCGGCGCCGAGGCGCTGGCGCGCGAGGCCGGGCTGCCGCTGGTCGAGCCCGCCTATTTCTCGACCGAGCCGCGCCGCCGCCAGTTGCACGACGCCCGCGCGCGCCAGGCCGGCGCCATCCTCGACCACGACGGTGCCAGCGCCTCCGCAACGGCCTCCGACACGGCCACCGCGCCCCTGCGCGAGAACAGCAAGATGGGCACGGTCGGCGCCGTCGCCCTCGATGCCCAGGGCCGCCTGGCCGCCGCCACCTCCACCGGCGGCCTGACCAACAAACGCCCGGGGCGCGTCGGCGACAGCCCGCTGATCGGCGCCGGCACCTACGCCGACGGTCATGCCGCGGTGTCCTGCACCGGCCACGGCGAAGCCTTCATCCGCGTGGCGGCGGCGCACGAACTGTGTGCCCGCATGCGGCTGGGCGGCGCCAGCCTGGAAGCCGCTGCGCACGCCGTGGTGCACGAGGCGCTGCCCGCCGTGGGCGGCAGCGGCGGCCTGATCGCCATTGACCGCCAGGGCCACGTCAGCCTGTGCTTCAACACCGAAGGCATGTACCGCGGCCTCGCCCGCGCCGGCCTGGCTCCGCAGACCTTCATTTTTGGCTAACCGCCCACCCCGCCCCTGATGACCGCCATGACCGCATCGCCCGCGCAACCGCAAGACCCCGCCATCGCCCTGCCCGCGCAGCGCGTGCTCGCCGTCGACGGCCTGACCGTCCGCTTCGCCAATTCCGAACGCACGGTCGACGCCGTGCGCCAGCTCTCCCTGCACGTCGATCGCGGCGAAACCCTGGCCATCGTGGGCGAATCGGGCTCGGGCAAGTCGGTCACCTCGCTGGCGCTGATGCGGCTGGTCGAGCACGGCGGCGGCAAGATCGTGGGCGGCCGGATCGCGCTGCGCCGCCGCAACGGCCAGGTGCTCGATCTGGCCCGCGCCGGCAACGCCACGATGCGCTCGGTGCGCGGCGCCGACGTGGCCATGATCTTCCAGGAGCCGATGACGTCCCTGAACCCGGTGTTCACCGCCGGCGAGCAGATCGCCGAGTCGATCCGCCACCACCAGGGCATGGACCGCGCCGCCGCGCGCGCCGAGGCCCTGCGCATGCTCGAACTGGTGCGCATCCCCGAGGCCCGCAACGTGCTCGACCGCTACCCGCACCAGCTCTCGGGCGGCATGCGCCAGCGCGTGATGATCGCCATGGCGCTCTCGTGCAAGCCGCAGCTGCTGATCGCCGACGAGCCCACCACCGCGCTGGACGTGACCATCCAGGCGCAGATCCTGCAGCTCATCCGCCAGTTGCAGGACGAAATGAAGATGGGCGTGATCTTCATCACCCACGACATGGGCGTGGTCGCCGAGGTGGCCGACCGCGTGCTGGTGATGTACCGCGGCGACCCGGTGGAAGAAGGCCCCTCGGCGCAGATCTTCGCGCAGCCCCGGCATGCCTACACGCGCGCGCTGCTGTCGGCCGTGCCCCGGCTCGGCGCCATGCAGGGCAGCGACCTGCCCCGGCCGTTCGAGCTGCTGCGCGTGGACGCGGCCGGCCCCCCCACGCGCGCATCCACCCCGCTCGAATCCACGCTGCCCGATACCCGCCCGGCCGGCGCCCAGCCCATCCTGCGCGTCAAGGACCTGGTCACGCGCTTCGACCTGCGCGCGGGCCTGTTCAACCGGGTCGCGCGCCGCGTGCACGCGGTCGAGAAGGTCAGCTTCGACCTCTACCCGGGCGAGACGCTGGCCATCGTGGGCGAATCGGGCTGCGGCAAGTCGACCACCGGCCGCTCGCTGCTGCGCCTGGTCGAGAGCCAGAGCGGCGCCATCGAGTTCGGCGGGCGCAACATCCTGAACCTGCCGACCTCGCAGGTGCAGGCGCTGCGCCGCGACATCCAGTTCATCTTCCAGGACCCCTACGCCTCGCTCGACCCGCGCCTGACGGTGGGCTTTTCCATCATGGAGCCGCTGCTGGTGCACAAGGTCGCCAGCGGCGCGGCGGCGCAGGCGCGCGTGGACTGGCTGCTGGAGAAGGTCGGCCTGCCGCGCGAGTACGCCCAGCGCTACCCGCACGAGTTCTCGGGCGGCCAGCGCCAGCGCATCGCCATCGCCCGCGCGCTCGCGCTCAACCCCAAAGTGGTGGTGGCTGACGAATCGGTCTCGGCGCTCGACGTCTCGATCCAGGCGCAGATCGTCAACCTCATGCTCGACCTGCAGCGCGAGCTGGGCGTGGCCTTTCTGTTCATCTCGCACGACATGGCGGTGGTCGAGCGCATCAGCCACCGCGTGGCGGTGATGTTCCTGGGCCAGATCGTCGAGATCGGCCCGCGCCGCGCCATCTTCGAAAACCCGCAGCACCCCTACACCCGAAAGCTGATGAACGCGGTGCCGATCGCCGACCCGGCGCGCCGCCACCTCAAGCGCGCGCTGCTCGAAGGTGACATCCCCAGCCCCATCCGCGCGGTCGGCGACGAGCCCGAGGTGCGCCCGCTGGTGAACGTCGGCCCCGGCCACTTCGTGGCGCGCCATTCGATCGCCAACCTGTACTGACCCACTCTCCACTCCCAAGACTGCGGCCGCCACGGCGGACCGCGGCATTCGCCATCCAGAGCCTGTCGTTATTTCAACCGCCCTTCCTCTCTTTCGGAGTTCTCCCATGAAGACATCGACCCCGACCCGCCGCATCGCCGCCGGCCTGCTGGCGCTGGCCGCCTTCGCAGGCCCTGCTTCGGCACTGGCGGCCGGCAACGCCGTGCTGGCGATCTACCAGCAGCCCGAGACGCTGGACCCGTACAACACCAACACCACCATCACCACGGCAGTCACCAAGAGCTTCTACGAAGGCCTGTTCGCCTTCGACAAGGACCTCAAGATCAAGAACGTGCTGGCCGAGAGCTACACCGTCTCCAAGGACGGCCTGGTCTACACCTTCAAGCTGCGTTCGGGCG
>JASGEH010000047.1:0-9057 GCA_047606565.1 Comamonas sp. | reverse complement strand
TGGTGCGGATGTTCAACTGGGCCAGGGGATCGCCCGAGCGGGCCAGCGCCACGGCACTGATCTTGTCGAGGGTCAGCCCGGGAATCAGGGTCAGCGGCTCCATCGTCGCCACCACCTTGACCGCGTTATACGGTGTGTCCTCCGCACTGACCGAGGTATTCAGGCGCATGGGATAGGTCGCTTCGTCGTACGACGAATCCCAGACACCGCACACCACCGAACTGGCCTCCGCCGTGACGCCCAGGATCGCATTCTTTTCCAGCACGGGCTCGACGGTGGACGTCGTCAACGTCGAGCAGGCCGACGTATCCTTGGCGTTTGTCGCCAGGGCGCTGGCACCGGCCAGGGCCGCCATGTCCGCCGCTTTTTGCAGCTGCCGCTTGGCCACGAAGGCATAGGCGACCTGAACCGCCCCTAGGACTGCCACGCAGACCAGGAGGCTGATCGCGAGATTGATGAGCAGGGAACCGGACTGCCGCCGCCGGTTCATTCCGGGACTGCTTCTCAAGCGCGTCATGTCAATCTCCCCACCAGGATTGGGCGCCCACCACGTCGCTGTCGCCCAGCAACCAGCTCGACATATCCAGCACCGGGATATACGGAAGCAAGCGACTTTCCCCATAGGGAAAGGTCACCTGGACATTGGATGAGCCCAGCTCCACATCCACGTTTTCCTGAGCCCAAGCCAGCCGCTCCGCCTCGGTATCCCCCTCGACCCAATAGGCTTTGGCCACCGACGCATAGACCACTTCGGCGATGGACGACTTGCCACTGTCACTCAAGGTCACCGAGCCGCCCACCGTCAATCGCTGCCCCATCCGGGCGCCATCCTCCGAGGCCCTGGAAATGGTTTGCATCTTGAAGAAGACGTCGGAAAACGTCAGCAATCCATAAAAAATCACAAACAACACCATGAAGGCCAGGGCAAACTCGATGGCCGCCACCCCCTGCATCGAGGGGAGGCCACGATTCATTCTGAATTTCGGACTCATAAGTCCACCTGTTCGAGCAAAACCGACGCCCGCGCGGCGATGGTGTCGGGCATCAGCAAACCCAGGCCCGGAATCGCGGGCACCAGGGCATAACTGGCATAGTCGTAGGACACCTCGACCTGAACCGTGCACACCACGTCCGAATCCGAATCCGAAGTTGAGTCCGAATCCGAACAGTCCGGCGCGTCGTCTTCCGAGGTGCCATCCCAGCACGAGGACGACGTCGCGCTGCTGCAGATCTCGACCGTGGGCGTGCCATAGGCGGCCGCCGGCAACCAGGTCGCCAGGAAAGTGGTGGTCACCGTGCGCGCCACCGTCAAGCGCTCCGCCCCCGTGCTTTGGTAGCGCAAGGCCGCCCGCGCGCCCTCCTCCGCCGCATGCTGCAAGGACAACTGAATCGCAAAGACCAGCCCATAGCCGACCGCCGCATACAAAATCATGAAAAACACCGGGAACACAAGCGCATATTCCACGGCGTAAACCCCTTGCTGCCGCCATCCGCAGGGAGATTTCAGCTCAGGAGGTCGCATCGGACACGGTGACGACAGCCGGCGCAATGACATGGCAGTCAGCCTTTATGAAACAAAACGAGCAGCACGAAACCTGGGGCCCACACCACACACTACTGACTGCTGCTACTGCTGCTACTGCTACTGCCGCTGCTGCTACTCTTGGAGGAGCCACTGACACTCGATCCGTATTTCTCCGGAATCGCATGCTCGAAGGACTTCAGGTAGCGCGCATAGCTCAGCGCGGCTTCGGCCCCGGGAATGGGGCGGTCGGTGGCGCTGACTTGCTGGCTTTGCAGGAGCAGCAGCGCATGGGTCGCCTCGCCGATCACCGCCGGCCCCGGGGGCGCAGAGGCGCCGGCAGGCGGCACGGGCTTGCCCGCCGCCTCGGTGTAGGCCGGCGGCAGCGGCAAGGCGGGCTGTGGCTGGGCGGGCTGCGACGCCACCGTGCCGTCAGCCGCGGCGTCGGGACTCCCGGCCGTGGCATCCAGCGCCAGCAGCTCGGCGGCCGGCTGCGTGGGCGACTGCAGCGCCTGGGCGTGCGCGTGCGGCATGGCGACCAGCAGCACGCCAGCCGTGCTCAGGCTGAGCAACGCCAGTTTGAGCATGCGCTCATGCAGGGCGCGCCGGTCGATGGCCCGGGCGCCAACGTGGTCGCGAGCGGATCGTGTCAGGATGTTCGTCATGGTCGGATTACTCCTGGAGCTTGGTGTTCGATGAAATGGACTCAGATCCTCCGGCCTGCGCGCGGATGCTGGCCGCCATGGTGCGCAGCGTGTCGCGCGTGGAGGCATTGGCCTGCGGCATGGCCGCCAGCACCTGTTCGGCGCGGGTCTCGTCGCCCTGCACGTAATAGAACAAGGCCAGGTTGGACTGCACCCGCCCGTCGCTGGGCGCGAGCTGCGCGGCTTGCATGATGGGAATCCAGGCCTGCCGGATCTGGCCGGCGCGCATCTGCGCATAAGCCAGGTCGCTCAGGATGCTGGCGTCCGTCGGGCTGCGCCGCTGGGCCTGCTGGAAGTAGCCGGCGGCCTGCGCGAAGGCCTGGCGGGCGCCGGCTGCCAGGCCCAGGCCGCGCAGGGCTTGCGCGGCCTGCGGGCCGTTGACCATGGTCTTGTAGATGGCGATGGCCTCGTCGACCTGGCCCGCGTTGCGCAGCGCGTCGGCCCGCAGCAGGCTGACCTCGGGCGAAGCGCCGTACTGGATCTCGTAGGCGTCGATGTGGGCGAGCGAGGCGAACCACAGCCCCTGGGTCTGCATCTGGCGGATCAGGCCCAGGTAGGTTTCGCGCGTGCGCTCCGCCGGCGAGGTGCTGCTGGCGGCATCGGGCACCATGCTGGTCGCCGCCGGCGTGGCCCGCGTGGACACGCCATAGCCCTGCGGCGGCGAGCTGCAGGCCGTCTGCAGCAGCACGGCGGCCAGCAGCGCGGCCCGGCGCATCGCCTGGGTTGCCGTCATCGTCATCGCGCACCTCCCATCGAGCCCAGCGCGCGGAAGACGGCCACGAAACCCGGCCCGGCGGTAATCACGATCAGCGCGGGCAGCAGCGTGAGCACCATCACGCCCGTCATCTTCACCGTGATCTTGCCGATCTTTTCCTTGAATTGCGCCTGCCGCGCTTCACGCAGGCGCAGGCTGAATTGCTTGAGCGGCTCCTGCACGGCACCGCCATGGCGATCGACCTGCGCCAGCAGCGCGATGAGCGCGCGGATGTCGTCGCTGTCGGACACCAGCGTGAGCCGGCGCAGCGACTGGGCGCGCGTGCGGCCGTTGGCGTACTGCGCGTTGGCGATCGCCAGCTCCCGCCCCATGACGCGCAGCACGGCGTGGAACTCGGCGGCCAGCACCTGCAGCGTCTGGTCGATGCTCAAGCCCACGCCCTGCAGCAGCCGCAGCAGGTCGATGAACAGCGGCAGCTCCTGCTTCACCTGCTCGCGCCGCTGCGCCACGCGGGAGCGCAGCACCCATTTGGGAATCATCACGCCCAGCGCCAGGCCCACGAACACCGCGAGCGCCAGCGTCGTCCACTTGTCGCCGCGAAACAGGAACAGCGCGAGCAAGGGCAGAACCAGGCCCAGCGCCACGCGCGAGAGGAAGAAGACCGACTGGCCGCGCGCGGCCTCCAGGCCGCTGATGTCGATCAGCTTGCGGTCCTCCTCGGCCAGCAGCGCCTGGCCCAGCCGGCCGCTGAGCCAGTGACCCGGCACGGTGAAGGTCTCTTGCGCGGACTCGCCTTCGCTGTCGTCTTGGCCGTAGGGGTCGCTGGGCCGCCAGGCCAGCGTGTCGCTGCGCGACTCCAGCGCCTCGCTCACGCGCTGCTCGGCCTGTTCGCGGCGGTGCACACGCACGGCCACGCCCACGCCCATGAGCAGCGTGGCCACGGCCAGCAGCACCAGGCTCCAGATCAGCATGAGATTGGCGTTCATGGTCGGCTCCTTGTTCCTATTTCAGCCGCGCCAGGCGGTACAGCACGAATGCGCCCACGGCCTCCAGCACGCCGGCGGCCAGGATCAGATGGCGACCCGTGCTGTCCTGCCACATGTGCTGGAAGTAACGGCCATTGAGAAAGATGATCAGAGCGCCTACACCAATCGGCAGCAGCGCCAGGATCCATGCCGACAGCCGGGTCTCGGCCGACAGCGCGTGCAGCTCCTGCTCGGCCGATTGCAGGTCGCGGATGTAGTCGGCCACGCGCGCGAGCACCACGTCGGCGCGGCCGCCATAGCGCACGCTCATGCGCAGCACGGCGGCCACCAGGTCCAGCTCGTTCACGTCATGGCTGTGCGCCGACTGCGACACCGCATGGTCCAGGTCCTTGCCCGCGCGCAGCATGCTGCCGGCCTGGTCCAGGCAGGCCTTGATGGGCGGCTCCAGATTGGCCAGCGCCAGTTGGAAAGCCGCGTGCGGCGAATTGCCGATGCTGATCAGCCGCACCATGTTGTCGAGAAACCCCGGCAGCTGCGACAGGATGCGCTGGCGCTTTTTCTGCGCCCGCCGCCACAGCGCCAGCGTCGTCACCCCCAAGCCCAGCAGCAGCCCGAACACCAGACCGAAGCCGCCGGCAGTCCAGCCGCCCAGGGCCACGGCCCCGGCAATGACGAGCAGCACCACGCCAATCACCCGCGCCGAGATGTCCCACAAGGCCCCGCCACGGCGCTCCAGGATCCAGCGCCGCCACGCCGCCACGTCCGAGCCCGAGCCGCGCGCATGGGCGGCGGGGTCGTAGGCCGACAGCCCCAGCAGGCCGGACGTGCCACTGCCCGACAGAGTCGACTGCACCCCCCGGTCGATGCGCGCAACAGTCTCGCGCTGGCGCACCTGCTGGCGGGACTTGCCCAGCAAGAACACGCCACCGGCCAGCAGCAGCAGGGCCAGCGCCGCGAACCCCAGGGCCAGACCATTAGCCATAGCGGCCTCCACGTCCGCCCGGAGCACCACCGGGCGCACCCGGACCGCCAGAGTGGCCCGCTGCCGCCTGTTGCAGGCTCTGCTGATGCTGCCGCCAGCGCTGCAACTTGGGCGAATGCGGCGTGATGCCCAGCGAGACCCAGCGGTCGTGTTCCTCACCGTCCTGCCCCACATAGGGCTCGTAGCGGTAGAGCTCCTGCATGGCGATGACGTCGTCGTTGATGCCGGTCACCTCGGTGATCGACAGCAAGCGGCGGCGCCCGTTGGACAGGCGGCCGATCTGCACGATGAAATCGATCGCGTTGGCGATCTGCCGGCGCAGGCTGCTTTCGCTGCCCTGGTAGCCCGAAAAGCCCGCCAGCATCTCGGCGCGGTAGAGGCACTCGCGCGGCGAGCTGGCATGGATGGTGCCCATGGAGCCGTCGTGGCCAGTGTTCATGGCCTGCAGCAGATCCAGCACTTCGCCGCTGCGCACCTCGCCCACGATGATGCGGTCGGGCCGCATGCGCAGGCTGTTGCGCAGCAGGTCGCGGATGCTCACCTGACCCGAGCCGTCGAAGCCGCCGGGGCGGCTTTCCAGCCGCACCACGTGCGGGTGGTTGAGCGAGAGCTCGGCCGTGTCCTCGATGGTCACCAGCCGCTCGGTCGGCGGAATGAAGGTCGCCAGCGCGTTGAGCAGCGAAGTCTTGCCCGAGCTGGTGCCGCCGCTGACCAGGATGTTGCAGCGCGACTTGACGGCGAAGTCCAGCAGCGCATGCATCTCCTGGTTGAAGGTGCCCAGCTGCACCAGTTCCTCGGGGCGCAGCGGGTCCTTGCGGAATTTGCGGATGGAGACGCTGGGCCCGTCGATGGACAGCGGCGAGATGATGACGTTGATGCGACCGCCGTCGGGCAGGCGCGCATCGACCATGGGGCTGGACTCATCGAGCCGCCGGCCGATCGGCGCCAGGATGCGGCGCACGATGCGCAGCACGTGCTCGTTGTCGTTGAAATTCAGGCTCACGCGTTCGAGAATGCCGCGCCGCGACACGTACACGTTCTGGTAGCCGTTGACCAGAATGTCCTCGACGGCCGGGTCCTCCAGCACGTCCTGCAGCGGCCCGAAGCCGTTGAGCTCGCGCGTGAGCGCCTGGGCGATCACGCGCATTTCCGACTCGTTCATCGGAATGCGCTGCAGGCGCACGAAACTGTCGATCTCCAGCGTCACGAACTGGTTGATCGCCGCCGTGGACCAGCGGCCGAACTCGGCGCCCAGTTCCTCGATGCGCGCGAGCAGGTGCTCGTGCGCCAGGTTCTTGACTTGCTTGAACTGCGGCGATGACTCGAACTGAGACAACGCGGCATCGTCGGCAAATTCAATGTCGCTTGGCATGGTTGATCCGGTTCAGAAGGGATTTCAATGCAGGCAGGCCACGCGGGAGTTCCCGCGCGCCGCCGCCCGAGGAGGAAGCGCCGCTCTGGGCGCGCAGGCCATCGGCCAGTTGCTGCACGGCCTGGCTGTAGGGATCGCGCGGCTGGGTCTGCACCAGCAGTCGGCCGACGTTGGCCGCCTGCACCAGGGCCACCCGGCGCTCGGGGATGCGGCCCTCCAGACGCACGCCCAGGCGCTGCGCCACTTGCTCGGCGGTGACGACGATGCGCGGGTCCACGGCGTTGACGATGACGCTCAGGCGCTGCGCGTCGACGCCCCGCTCGGCCAGCCCGCGCACGAGTTCGGCCGTGGCGACGATGGCCGAGATGCTCTGGTCGCACACCAGCCAGATGTCGCTGGCCTCGCGGGCCACGCGCGCCATGAAATCGAGGTTGGAAAAACCGCCCAGATCCAGCACCTGCCAGTCGAAGAAGGCCTGCAGGCGTGCCACCAGCGCACTCGAATCCGCGTGCGAGACGTGCCGCAGCGCGCTCAACTGCTGCGGCAGCGGCAAGACGCGCAGGCCGCTCGCGCCGACCTGGCTGAAGGCGGTCTGCACCAGGGTCTGGTCGAAACGGTGCAGGCTTTGCACGGCATCGACGAAAGTGAAATCGCCGCGCAGGTCCAGATAGAGCATGCCGTCGGCCACCGGCAGGCCCAGGTCCAGCAGCGCGACGCCGCACGACGTGGCCGCCCCGGCTGCAGCCGGGGCCTGGCTTTCGGACGGCGGCGTGGCCTGCTGGTTGAGCAAGGTGGCCAGGCTGGTGGCCAGAGTGGTCACGCCCAGGCCGGCGCGGGCCCCCAACAAGGCCACGGCGCGGGCCGGACGCCCGCTCTGATCCCGAACGCCCAGCAGGCGGTTGAGCACGGTGCCGACCTCCGCTTCGAGGCCGGCGATGTCGATGAACTCCTGCACGCCCGCGCGCAACGCGGCCAGGGTGCCCGCCGCGTCGGCCGTGCTGCCCACGGCCACCAGCGGCAGCTGCGGCGCGGCGCGGCGGATGGCCGCCGCCAGCTCGACCGCCCGGTCCAGCACCGGGGCGGAAAAATCCACCAGCACCAGCGTCGGGCGCAGCACCAGCAGGCGCTCGAGCACGGCGGGCGGCTCGAGCGCCGCCGACTCGGTCACGCCAAAGCGCGTGAGCACGCGCGCCATGGCCTCGGCTGCCGGCAAGCCGCCGTGCGCGAACAGGAAGGGACCGGCGACAGCGGCGGCCGGGGTTTGCAGAAGATCGATCATCGTGTGTGCATTCATGGCCACCGCTCCCTCAACGGACCGTCCGGAATCCCGACTCGCGCGCGCCGACCCAGCGCCCGGTGGCGATGCGGTCGGCGATGGTGCGGTCGGCGATGGAGTCGGGATGGGCCATGGCTGATGTCCGACGGGGATGGCTTACTGCGAAAAGCCCGGTACGGCCTGGGCCCGGGTCGGCACGAGGAAATCGCTCCAGACACGGCCATTGCGCTGCTCGCTGGCGGCGCCGGGCAGGATGTTGGCCAGATCGGTGCCAGGCGGCAGCGGACTGACCAGGTGGGGGGTGACGACGATGACCAGCTCGCGCTCGTCCTGCGTATAGGTGAGCGACTTGAAGAAGGTGCCGATGATGGGCAGATCCCCCAGCAGCGGCACCTTGTCGACGCTCGAGGAGGTCGTGCGGCTGACCAGGCCGCCGATGACGAAGCTCTCGCCATCGCCGAGCTCCACCGTGGTGTCGGCGCGGCGGGTGCTCAACGCGGGCACCGAAACGCCATCGAGGGTGACCGCGTTGGTGTAGTCGAGTTCGCTCGCCTCGGGCGCGACCTTCAGCGCGATGCGCGAACTGGAGAGCACCGTGGGCGTGAGCTGCAGCGAAATGCCGAACTGCTTGTATTGGATGCTGACCTGTCCATCGCTCGACGACACCGGAATGGGCAGTTCGCCGCCGGCCAGGAAACTCGCGCTCTGGCCCGAATGCGCGATCAGCGTCGGCTCGGCCAGCACCCGCGCCAGGCCGTTGGTCTCCATGATGCTGATGTTGGCGTTGAGCGAGGCAAAGCTCAGCATCAGGTTCAGGGCCGAGCTGATGGGGCCGGTGGTGGTGGTCTCGGTGCTGCTGCCCGGCTGGTAGACGCCAAAGCTGAAGTTCGAGCTGCTGCTGCTGCGCAGCAGGTTGATGCCGGCCTCCTTGAGCATGCTGCGGCTGAACTCGACCACCTTCACGTCGACCTGCACGGTATGGCTCTTGACGCCCACGTTCGAGAAGTCCTTGACCTGGCCGTCCTTGCCCACCTGGGCCTTGGCATCGGCCAGAGCCGCGGCCTGTTCGGACAGAGTGGAGAAGCTGCGGTCCAGCGTCAGGCTGCGGCCATGCACGCTGACGTCGTAGACCTCGGGCGCGCCGGCGCCGCGCGGCCACACCGTCAGCGTGGTGGAACCCGCCGCCTTGGGTGTGAGCAGCAAGGCCGCGGCCTGCTTGCCGCGCGCCTGCCGCGTCACGTTCACGTCCAGCACATTGGGGTCGCCAATGGCGATGCGCGCCACGCCGTTGTCGACGATCAGCTGCTGCTGCATGCCCACCGCCAGGTTCAGCGGCGTGCCCGAGGCCTGCGCCCTGTCTGCCCCATCCGCCGTGCCCGCCGTGTCTGCCGCGACCGGGCCCACCTGGGCCCAGCTCGCCCCCGAAGGCGCGGCCATCAGGCTCAAACCCGCCAACGTGGCCACCATGGCACGCGGCCATGCCCGCGCCGGGCGCCGGGC
>JASGEH010000046.1:0-23938 GCA_047606565.1 Comamonas sp. | reverse complement strand
GGTCCTCGAACTCGCCGGCCAGCGCGTCGATGCGCTGCGCGTCGCGCTCGGTGCCCAGCGTGGTCACGACCAGCGCCTGGGTCTCGCCGCGCGTGAACAGGGCCGAGCCGTGGGTGCGCGGCAGCACGCTGTTGCGGATCTCGATGGCGCGCACGGTGCGGGTGTCGCGGCCGTCGATGCGCGGCTCGCCCGACAGGATCTGGCTGCGCACGATGCGTGCCTCGATGTCGAACAGCAGGCCTTCGACCTTGACGGCGTCGAACTCGACGCCTTCGGCCTTCAGTGCTTCCAGCACCGAAGCGGTGGTCTCGCGCAGCGCCTGCGTGCGGGCCTGCTTGCTGCGGATCTGGTAGGCGGCGCGCAGCTTGTCCTCGGCCAGGGCATTGACCTTGGCGATGAAGGCTTCGTCGCGGGCGGGCGGCTGCCAGTCCCAGACCGGCTTGCCGGCGTCGCGCACCAGCTCGTGGATGGCGTTGATCGCCACCTGGCTTTGCGCGTGGCCATAGACCACGGCGCCGAGCATGACTTCCTCGGACAGTTGCTGAGCCTCGGACTCGACCATCAGCACGGCGGCTTCGGTGCCG
The DNA here is from genome assembly GCA_047606565.1 of Comamonas sp. GTDB lineage: Bacteria > Pseudomonadota > Gammaproteobacteria > Burkholderiales > Burkholderiaceae_C > Comamonas_F. The sequence goes on along the minus strand of JASGEH010000046.1, from coordinate 23,354 downwards.
GCGACGACCAGGTCGAGCTGGCTGTCCTTGCGCTGGGTCTGGCCCGGGTTGAGCACGTACTCGCCGTTGATGTAGCCCACGCGCGCGGCGCCGATCGGGCCGTTGAACGGGATGCCGGAGATCGACAGCGCGGCGCTCACGCCGATCATGGCGGCGATGTCGGCGTCGACCTCGGGGTTGAGCGAGACGGTGTGGATGACCACGTGCACGTCATTGAAAAAGCCCTCGGGGAACAGCGGGCGGATCGGGCGGTCGATCAGGCGGCTGGTCAGGGTTTCGAGTTCGCTGGGCTTGGCTTCGCGCTTGAAGAAGCTGCCGGGGATCTTGCCGGCGGCGTAGGTCTTCTCGATGTAGTCGACCGTCAGCGGGAAGAAGTCCTGGCCGGCCTTGGCATTCTTGGAGCCAACGACGGTCGCCAGGATGACGGTGCCGTCGATGTCCACCAGCACCGCGCCCGAGGCCTGGCGCGCGATCTCGCCGGTTTCCAGCTTGACGGTGTGCTGGCCCCACTGGAAGGTCTTGGTGACTTTGTTGAAAATACTCATCGTCGATAACTCCTGAAATAAGAGCAGATATGGTCAATCTGCGTTGGCTGGAGTGGATTTCTCGAACACGATGCCATTCCAGAAATCCTCGCACACCCCGCAGTCGCGGCGGGCGGCAAAACCTTCTGGAATGACACAGCGCGCATTCGTCGATCCGGTCTCCGAAGTAAAAAACGCCTGAGCTAGCGGGCTAACTCAGGCGTTTTCATGCGGTTGGTGCTTACTTGCGCAGGCCCAGCTTGGCGATCAACGCGGTGTAGCGGCTGGCGTCCTTGGACTTCAGGTAGTCCAGCAGCTTGCGGCGGCGGCTCACCATGCGCAGCAGGCCGCGGCGGCCGTGGTGGTCCTTGGCGTGCTGCTTGAAGTGGGGCGTCAGTTCGTTGATGCGGGCGGTCAGCAGCGCGACCTGCACTTCGGGGCTGCCGGTGTCGGCGGCGCCGCGGGCGTTGTCGGCGATGACTTGGGCCTTGTCGATTTGGCTCATGGTGTTTCCTTGAAAGACTGGCGAACGCAGGAGGAATTTCCCGCGCCGTGAAGTTTCTGCAAGCCAGGCTGGCGCAGAACCGAAAGATTATACGCGACTGGAGAATCATGCCAGGCAGAGCCCCCCGCGCCCACGTGAAGGCGATCGGCCCGCGGCCTGCAGACCCGTCCTCTCGAAGCACTTTGTTTCAAAAACCCCACACGCCGACGAACGGCGCCGCGAAGCGCGAAATCACTGGACTTCCGCGCCTTCGGGGGGCCCCGGCACGCCTCCAACTACTAGATATGGGGTCTATCAAGCTACCCAACCACTACCGGTAGCGTTATGATCTCCCCCAGCCGGGTACCCCGGACAGCCATCCGACGCCTCGTTCCCCGACCTCGGCGCCAGACTGTCGCCCCCCCGACTCCTTTGCCCTCCCCCAGTTGAACCTCCGATCCCAAGGACTCTTCATCATGAGCATCACGGTTTACACCAAGCCCTCCTGCGTGCAGTGCAACGCGACCTATCGCGCGCTCGACCGCCAGGGCCTTGCCTACGAAATCGTCGACCTGACTCAGGATGCCGCGGCGCTCCAGCGGGTCAAGGACCTGGGCTACCAGCAAGCGCCCATCGTCATCGCGGGCGACGACCACTGGTCGGGTTTCCGCCCGGACAAGATTAGCGCCCTGGCGACGGCCTGATCGGCATCGCCATCACACTCCCGAAAGGCGAGACCAGTGTCCATCTTGGTCTACTATTCGAGCCCCTCGGAAAACACGCACCGCTTCGTCCAGAAGCTCGGGCTCGCCGCGCGCCGCATCCCGGCGCGCACGACCGATGACGCACCGTTCCTCGTCGCCGAGCCCTACGTCCTGGTCGTGCCGAGCTATGGCGGCGGCAGCGCCAAGGGCGCGGTGCCCAAGCCCGTCATCCAGTTTCTCAACGACCCGCGCAACCGGGCCGGCATCCGCGGTGTCATTGCCGCGGGCAACACGAATTTCGGCGAGGCCTACTGCCTGGCGGGGCGCATCATCGCCCAGAAGTGCCAGGTGCCTCTTTTGTACAACTTCGAGCTGCTGGGCACACCGGACGATGTGACCAGGGTTCGCCACGGAGTGGAAACATTTTGGAAACAACAGCCCTCACCCCCAAGGCCCCGGCTGCCCCGGCAACCAGCACTGCCGCATCCCGCGCACTAGCCGGCGGCGCCACCCCGGTGGCCAAGCCCATGACGGCCAGCCCCGAGCTGGACTACCATGCGCTCAACGCCATGCTCAACCTGTTCGGGCCCAATGGCGAGATTCAGCTCGACAAGGACCGCGCGGCCGCGCGCCAGTACTTCCTGCAGCACGTCAACCAGAACACGGTCTTCTTCCACAACCTCAAGGAAAAGCTCGACTACCTGGTCGAGAAGGGCTATTACGAGGTCGAGGTGCTCACCCAGTACAGCCCGGCCTTCGTCCAGCAGCTCTGGGATGCGGCCTATGCCAAGAAATTCCGCTTCCAGACCTTTTTGGGCGCCTTCAAGTACTACACCAGCTACACGCTCAAGACCTTCGATGGCAAGCGCTACCTCGAACGCTACGAGGACCGCGTGTGCATGGTCGCCCTGGCCCTGGCCCAGGGCGACGAGAAGCTGGCGCTGAACCTGGTCGACGAAATCATCTCGGGGCGCTTCCAGCCGGCCACGCCGACCTTCCTGAACGCCGGCAAGAAGCAGCGCGGCGAACTGGTCTCGTGCTTCCTGCTACGCATCGAGGACAACATGGAGTCGATCGGCCGCTCGATCAACTCGGCGCTGCAGCTGTCCAAGCGCGGCGGCGGCGTGGCCTTCCTGCTCTCCAACATCCGCGAGGCCGGCGCGCCGATCAAGAACATCGAGAACCAGTCCTCGGGCGTGATCCCGATCATGAAGCTGCTGGAGGACGCGTTCTCCTACGCCAACCAGCTCGGCAGCCGCCAGGGCGCGGGCGCGGTCTACATGAACGTGCACCACCCCGACATCTACCGCTTCCTCGACACCAAGCGCGAGAACGCCGACGAGAAAATCCGCATCAAGACGCTGTCGCTGGGCGTGGTGATTCCGGACATCACCTTCGAGCTGGCCAAGAACAACGAGGACATGTACCTGTTCTCGCCCTACGACGTCGAGCGCGTCTACGGCGTGCCGATGTCCGACATCAGCATCACCGAGAAGTACCGCGAGATGGTCGACGACTCGCGCATCCGCAAGAAGAAGATCAACGCGCGCGAGCTGTTCCAGACGCTCGCCGAGATCCAGTTCGAGTCGGGCTACCCGTACATCATGTTCGAGGACACGGTCAACCGCGCCAACCCGATCAAGGGCCGCATCAACATGAGCAACCTGTGCTCGGAGATCCTGCAGGTCAACGAGCCCTCGGTCTACCACGACGACCTGGGCTACGCGGCCACCGGCAAGGACATCTCCTGCAACCTGGGCTCGCTCAACATCGCCAAGACCATGGACTCGCCCGACTTCGCGGCCACCGTGGAGACGGCCATCCGCGGCCTGACGGCGGTGTCGGTGATGAGCCACATCGACTCGGTGCCCTCGATCGCCAAGGGCAACGAGGACTCGCACGCCATCGGCCTGGGCCAGATGAACCTGCACGGCTACCTGGCACGCGAGCGCATCTACTACGGCAGCGATGAAGGCATCGACTTCACCAACCTCTACTTCTACGCCGTGACCTACCACGCGGTGCGCGCCTCCAACAAGATCGCCATCGAGCGCGGCCAGGTGTTCAAGGGCTTTGAGGACTCCAAGTACGCCGACGGCAGCTACTTCGACCAGTACGTCCACCAGAAGTGGGAGCCGAAGACCGCGCGCGTGCGCGAGCTGTTCGCCAACGCCGGCATCGCCCTGCCCACGCAGGACGACTGGCGCGCGCTGAAGGCCTCGGTGATGGCCCACGGCATCTACAACCAGAACCTGCAGGCCATCCCGCCCACGGGCTCGATCTCCTACATCAACCACTCGACGTCGAGCATCCACCCGATCGTCGCCAAGATCGAGATCCGCAAGGAAGGCAAGGTCGGCCGCGTCTACTACCCCGCGCCGTATCTCGCCAACGACAACCTGCAGTACTACCAGGACGCCTACGAGATCGGCCCCGAGAAAATCATCGACACCTACGCCGCGGCCACCCGCCACGTCGACCAGGGCCTGTCGCTGACGCTGTTCTTCCGCGACACGGCGACCACGCGCGACATCAACCGCGCGCAGATCTATGCCTGGAAGAAGGGCATCAAGACCATCTACTACATCCGCCTGCGCCAGGCCGCGTTGGAAGGCACCGAGGTCGAGGGCTGCGTGTCCTGCACGCTGTAATCCCCCGGCCGGTCCGACCCCAGGCACACACGAGAGGGCTGCGCGATCAGCCCTCTTTTTCGCCTGAACGGCCAGACTGATCACGCAAGGCGCCTCTGCCCTCCCCCATTCTCACTTTCATCCGTTTTCCGCCATGAGCATTCCCTCGCTGAACACGCCCTCGCTGATCCCGCAGTTGGTCAACGCCATCAACTGGAACCGCATCGAGGACGAGAAAGACCTCGAAGTCTGGAACCGCCTGACCAGCAACTTCTGGCTGCCCGAGAAGGTGCCGCTGTCCAACGACATCCCGTCGTGGGCCACGCTGACGCCGCTGGAGCAGCAGCTCACCATCCGCGTCTTCACCGGCCTGACGCTGCTCGACACGGTGCAGAACACGGTCGGCGCGCTCAGCCTGCTGCCGGACGCCGTCACGCCGCACGAGGAAGCCGTCTACACCAACATCAGCTTCATGGAAGCGGTGCACGCGCGCTCCTACAGCTCGATTTTCTCGACCCTGTGCCTGACCGCCGACGTCGACGACGCCTTCCGCTGGAGCCTGGAAAACGAGTACCTGCAGAAGAAGGCCGCCATCGTGCTGGGCCACTACCGCGGCGACGATCCGCTGATGCGCAAGGTCGCCAGCGTGTTCCTGGAGTCCTTCCTGTTCTACTCGGGCTTCTACCTGCCAATGTACTGGTCCAGCCGCGCCAAGCTGACCAACACCGCCGACCTGATCCGCCTGATCATCCGCGACGAGGCGGTGCACGGCTACTACATCGGCTACAAGTTCCAGCAGGCCTACAACAAGGCCGACCCGCAGCGCCAGGAAGACGTCAAGAACTACGCCTACGACCTGCTGCAGGACCTCTACGACAACGAAGTCAAGTACACCGCGGACCTGTACGACGCAGTCGGCTGGACCGAGGACGTCAAGAAGTTCCTGCACTACAACGCCAACAAGGCGCTGATGAACCTGGGCTTCGAGGCCCTGTTCCCGAGCAGCATGACCGACGTCAACCCGGCCATCCTGGCCGCGCTTTCGCCCAGCGCCGATGAGAACCACGACTTCTTCTCGGGTTCGGGCTCGTCCTACGTGATCGGCAAGGCCGTCAACACGGAAGACGAGGACTGGGCCTTCTGAATCATCGACCTCACGCCATGACGCACGATCACCCACCCCGAACCGAGCACGCCACGCAGCGCCCGCATGCCTGGGCGGACCTGGCGCTGCCGGCCCTGGCCATGGCGGCGGTCATCGCGCTCTCCAACTACCTGGTGCAGTTCCCCATCAACCACTGGCTGACCTGGGGCGCCTTCAGCTATCCGCTGGTGTTCCTGGTGTGCGACCTCACCAACCGCGCGCTCGGGCCGGTGGCCGCGCGCCGGGTCGCCTGGAGCGGCTTCGCCGTGGCCGTGGCAGTCTCGCTGGCCATCGCGCCCTGGCGCATCGCGCTGGCCTCGGCCAGCGCTTTCATCGTTGCCCAGGGGCTGGACATCGCCGTCTTCAACCGGCTGCGCCAGGCCCACTGGTGGAAGGCGCCGCTGGGTGCCTCGGCGGCGGCCTCGGTCATCGACACGCTGGTGTTCTTTTCCATCGCCTTCGCGGGCAGCCCCTTCAACTGGTTCACACTGGCGCTGGGCGACCTGCTGGTCAAGCTGGCCATGGCCGTACTGCTGCTGGCGCCCTATCGGCTGATGCTGGGCCGCTTGCACCTGTGGCAGCCGTCGGGCCGCGCCTGAGTTGACGATCTGAGCCTATGGCTCAGTCGCGCCCGGAAGCCTCGAAGGCCAGACTGACCGCCCCCTCGTCCCGTGCGGCAACCGCCAGATCGCTCGACGCGCGGCCTTGCTCCAGCGCCTCGAATTCGATCCGGCCCTGGTGCAGCAGGTAAGGCGAGAGGGTCCGCATAAGCTGCCACGTCCCGCGTGCGACCGCCGATGCGCCGCTGCCGGGCTCCAGGGCCTGACGTGGATCGCGCACGTATTCATAGCTCAGCCAGTACATCAGCACCAGCACCAGGTTGGCGGTCAGCACTTCGGTTTGCGGCGGCGTCAGGCGAATGATCTGGTAGCGACCCAGCGCCTGCAGCACCTCGTCGAGGGCCGCCTGCTTGCGTGCCAGCAGGACCTGCATGTGGGTTTCGACGCGGTGGTTGTTGGCCAGCAGGTGGTTGAGATCGCGGTAGATGAAGCGGTACTGCCAGATGTTGTCGAACAGATCGTGGGCAAAAGACCAAGCCCCCGCCACGTCGCGGACCAGGTCGCTGGTGTTGAGCACGCTGACCATGGCCGCCTCGTGGCGGTCGAACAGCGTGTTGATCAAGTCATCCTTGGACGCGTAGTGGTAGTACAGATTGCCCGGACTGATGCGCATCTCTGCCGCGATTTGCGTGGTCGAGACATTGGTCATGCCGAAGCGGTTGCATAAATCCAGCGCGACTTCGAGTATCCGCTCCGCAGTACGACGCGGCGGCTTTTTACTCATGGACAGGCCCTCTCGCGATACGGTGAAGCCAGCCACGTTCTGGCGGCTCGGGAAATCACTGTAGCGGCAAGGACCGGACATGCCTGTTATGGCAAGCCCTAGGGTGTGCCGTCGAAAAATGCGACGGCGGGGCGATGTCAGGGAAGGTCGGGGAGTGTCAAGAGGCTTCGGCAGCGGCGTCCGGCAGCAAGTCCTGCACGCCATAGAGCCCCGCCAGCTCACGCAACGGGGCCGGCAGGCTGCGCACCGCGAAGGCACGGCCCTGCGCCAGCGCGGTGCGCCGGCTCTCCAGCACGACCGCCAGGGCGGTGGAGTCGAACCGGGTCAGCGGCGAGCCGTCGAGCACCACGGCGCCCTGCGGTTCGGCCCGCAGGGTCTGGACCAGCATGGCCAGCACCGTGCGGCCTTGCGCATGGGTCAGTTCCGCAGGCAACACCAGCGGGACGGGCGCCGCGACGGAAGGCTGTTCACCACTCATCACCAGGCCTCCGGGATCAGGACGAGGCCGCGCGCTGCTGGGCGGTTTCGTTGAGCTGCTTGATCAAGCCATCGATGCCCGAGGTATTGACCACCTGGGCGAACTGGCTGCGGTAGGAGTCGGCCATCCACACGCCCATCACGTTGATGTCATAGACCTTCCAGCCGCCGTTGATCTTCTGCATGCGGTAGTCGAGCTGCACCGGGCCGGCCTGGCCGCCTTGCAGTTCGCTGTTGACGATGACCTCGGTGTCACCCGCGCCGGCACGCAGAGGGCGCACCAGCAGCGTCTGGTTGCCGACCTGCTTGAGCGCGCCCGCGTAGGTGCGCACCAGCAGGTTCTTGAATGCGTCCTGCAACTGCTGGCGCTGCTGCGGCGTGGCATTGCGCCAGGCCGGGCCGATGGTCGAAGCCGTCATCCGCGCAAAGTTGACGTGCGGCATGACCTTGTCGTTGACCACCGCCATCACGCGCGTGGCGTCGCCGGACTTGAGCGTGGGATCGTTGCGGATGCTGTCCAGCAGCTCGCTCGACAGACGTTGGACCAAGACATCCGGGGCTTCCACGGTCTGGGCCTGGGCAGCCGGGGCCAGCAACAGGGTCGAAGCGACCAGCAAGGCACTGGTCCAGCCAAAAAGACGGCGGTTCATGAGCAATTCCTTTTCATTCGATTCAGCGGCGATCCGCGCGACGCGGTAGCGCAGGCGCAAACGAGCGCCACAGGTGTTGGAGTGCACGGCCGGCAGCGGGTTCCCATGACCACCGCACAAGGCGGGCCAGCGCGCCCCGGGGACGGGGCCTACTGCAACAGGTTGGACGAGGGCTGGGCAGCCGCCGGCTTGCGGCCGGGCGCCTTCGAGGCGGGAGCTGGCGATGCAGGCGCCCCGCCCTCCTCGACACTGTAGTCCGTGTTGTCGTAATCCTCCTGCCCAGCCCGGCCGACGCTGCGCAGCTGCAGGTAGGCATCGCGTGTCAGCAAATACTTGTCGAGCGCGGCGCTGTCGAGCAGGTCGGTGGCCTGCAGCAAGCGCGCCCGTGCATCGACCAGCTTGCCAACATACAGGCCATTGCGCCACGGAATGTCGTTGATCTGGCCCAGGCTGACCGGGTTGCCCCAGGAATCGACCGGGAAGGCAGCGGTGTCACGGATGGTGGAAGGGCCCAGCAAGGGCAGCACGAAGTACGGCCCGGTCGGCACGCCCCAATGGCCCAGCGTCAGGCCGAAGTCCTGCTTGTGGCGGGCGATGCCCATCTCGGTGGCCACGTCGAGCAGGCCGCCGAAGCCGAACACCGTGTTGGTGGTGAAGCGCAGCGTGCTCTCGAGCGTGTCCTGGCCCTTGAGCTGCAGCAGGTTGTTGATGGCCGACCAAGCGTCGCCCAGGTTAGCAAAGAAATTGCTCACGCTGGTGCGGATGGGCAGCGGCACGGTGTCGACATAGCCCTGCGCGACCGGCTGCGCGACCGTGCGGTCGACCACGTCGTTGAACTTGAAGACCGCGCGGTTGTAAGGTTCGAGCGGGTCGCGCGGATCGGCATGGGGGCCGCTGGCGCAGGCGCCCAGCGACAGCAGCACGACCAGTGCGGCCACGAAGGATGCGGGCCGGCGCAGGCTCGCCGACAGGAAGGAAGAGACGGTCATAGGCATGGTCATGAGAGCCGCATTGTAGGGTGAGGCCCAAGCTCAGGGCTTGGCCGCTGGCGCGCTGCCCGAGGAGCCGCCCTCGGCGGCCTTGTTGTAGAGGAACTGGCCGATCAGGTTCTCCAGCACCACGGCCGACTGGGTCTGGGTGATGACCGCGCCGGGGGCCAGGTTCTCGTCTTCGTAGCCGGCCTCGACGCCGATGTACTGCTCGCCCAGCAGGCCGCTGGTCAGGATCTTGAACGAGCTGTCCTTGGGAAACTGGTAGCCCTTGCCCAGCGCCAGCACGACGTTGGCACGGTAGCTCTGGCGATCCAGGGTGATGCCTTCCACATGCCCCACGGTCACACCCGCGCTCTTGACGGCGGCGCCCGGCTTGAGGCCGCCGATGTTGTCGAAGCGGGCGCTGACGGTGTAGGTGCTGTCGAAATTCAGCGTCAGCAGGTTGGCCGCCCTGAGCGCCAGGAACAGGATGGCGGCGGCTCCCAGCAGGACGAAGAGCCCGACCCAGATGTCATGGCGTGAGCGTTGCATAGCGTGTTCTCCAAAATACGGTTGCGGGCCACTGGCTGTCCCGGCTTCTTGCGCGGGCCGCGGGCAGCGGCCACCGCGGGGTCCTCAGAAATTGAACATCAGCGCGGTCAGCGTGAAGTCCAGCGCCAGCACCCCGAGCGAGCCGATCACCACGGTGCGCGTGGTCGCGCGCGAGACGCCTTCGGGCGTGGGCGAGGCGTTGTAGCCCTGGAACAAAGCGGTGAAGGTGGCCGCCAGGCCGAAGACGATGCTCTTGAGCACGCCGTTGCCGACGTCCTTCCAGACGTCCACGCCCGACTGCATCTGGCCCCAGAAAGCACCCTCGTCCAGCCGCAGCAGTTGCACGCCGACCACCCAGGCGCCGAAGATGGCGACCGCACAGAACATCGCCGACAACAGCGGCACGGCGATCACGCCGCCCCAGAAGCGCGGTGCCAGCACCCGTGCCACCGGATCGACGGCCATCATCTCCATCGCCGAGAGCTGCTCGCCGGACTTCATCAGGCCGATCTCCGCCGTCAGCGAGGTGCCGGCACGACCGATGAACAGCAGCGCCGTCAGCACCGGCCCCAGCTCGCGCAACAGCGCCAGCGCCACCAGCAGGCCGAGCGCATCCGAGGCGCCGTAGCGCTGCAGCGCGTAATAGAACTGCAAGCCCATCACGAAGCCGACGAACAGCCCCGAAACGCCGATGATGACCAGCGAATAGTTGCCCAGGAAGTGCACCTGATCGACCACCAGGCCGAAGCGCCGCAGCAGGCCGCGCACATGCACCAGCAGGTGCCAGAACAGGCGCGCGCCGGCGCCGAGGTCGGCCACCTTACGGCGCACGGCAAAGCCCAGGTCGGCCGGATGCCACCACCGGCTCATGCCACACCTCCAGCCGCACCGAAGTCCTGCGCGACGCTGACCGCCGGGTAATGGAAATGCACCGGCCCGTCGGGCTGCGCGGTCACGAACTGGCGCACCAGCGGATCCTCGCTGGCGCGCACTTCATCGGGCGTGCCCTGGGCGGCGATGCGGCCGTTGGCCAGCACGATCACCTGGTCGGCGATGGCGAAGGTTTCCTCCAGATCGTGCGAGACCAGGATGGTGGTCAGGCCGAGCGCCTGGTTGAGGCGGCGGATCAACTGCGCCGAGGTGCCCAGCGAAATCGGGTCGAGGCCGGCGAAGGGCTCGTCGTACATGATGAGTTCCGGATCGAGCGCGATGGCCCGCGCCAGCGCCACCCGGCGCGCCATGCCGCCGGAGAGGTCGCTGGGCATCAGGTCACGCGCGCCGCGCAGGCCGACGGCATTGAGTTTCATGAGCACGATGTCGCGGATCAGCGGCTCGGGCAGGTCGGTGTGCTCGCGCAGCGGGAAGGCCACGTTGTCGAGCACCGTCATGTCGGTGAACAGTGCACCGAACTGGAACAGCATGCCCATGCGGCGACGCGCCCGGTAGAGCGCCGCGCCGTCGAAGGCGCCGACGTCCTGCCCGTCGAACAGCAACTGGCCGGACTGCGCCCGGATCTGCCCACCGATGAGGCGCAGCACCGTCGTCTTGCCGCCCCCGGAGGCCCCCATCAGCGCCGTCACCTGCCCGCGCCGCACGCTGAAACTGACGTCTTGCAAGATGGCGCGCTCCCCGTACCCGAAGGTCAGGTTGCGGCATTCGATGAGGGCGGATTCGGGTGTCGATGTCATCAGGCGGTCGAGGCCAGCGTCCATGTGTCCTGGTTGAAAGGCAAACGCCGATGATACGTTTTTTTGTCGCCGGGCCGCCCCAAGACAAAAAGCCGTCCCCCCGGGGGACCGGGCGAGTCCAAAGGACTTGACCGAGGGGTCTTTTTTGCCGCTGCCCCTGACCGCCCGCTGACACAGCATCAGCGCGGCAGGTCCGAATACCCCATCAGGAACTCGTCGATGGCTCGGGCGGCCTGGCGGCCTTCGCGCCCTGCGGGCAGCCAGCCCGCAGTTTGTCCTGTTCGCCCCTCGGGGCGAGCCGGGAAGACCGCCCCCATGGAAGGTCGTCAGCGCGGCAGGTCCGAATACCCCATCAAGAATTCGTCGATGGCTCGGGCGGCCTGGCGGCCTTCCCGGATCGCCCAGACCACCAACGACTGGCCCTTGCGGATGTCGCCGGCCGCGAACACCTTGTCCACGCTGGTCGCGTAGCCGCCGATGAAGTCGGTCGAGGCGCGCGCATTGCCGCGGGCGTCCTTGTCCACGCCGAAGGCGTCGAGCATGGCCGCGACCGGGCTCGAAAAGCCCAGCGCCAGCAGCACCAGGTCGGCCTGGTAGGTCTTCTCGCTGCCCGGGACTTCGACCATCTTGCCGTCGACCACGTCCACCGTCACGGTCTTCACGCCCGTGACCTGGCCGTTCTCGCCGATGAATTCCTTGGTGACGACGGCGAACGCGCGCTCGCCGCCCTCCTCGTGGCTGGAGCTGGTGCGCAGCTTGAGCGGCCAGTACGGCCAGGTGGTCAGCTTGTCGATCTGTTCGGGCGGCATCGGGCGGTGCTGGAACTGGACCACGCTGGCCGCGCCCTGGCGCAGGCTGGTGCCCAGGCAGTCGCTGCCGGTGTCGCCGCCGCCGATGATGACGACGTGCTTGCCGTCGGCGCGCAACTGGCCGGCGACCGTGCCGCCGGCGTTGACCTTGTTTTGCTGCGGCAGGAACTCCATGGCGAAATGCACGCCGCCCAGCGCGCGCCCCGGAATCGGCAGGTCGCGCGAGGTCTCGGCGCCGCCGGCCAGCAGCACGGCGTCGAACTCGGCAGCCAGTTGCGCAGGCTCCACGGTTTCGGTGGCCCAGTTGGTGACCTTGCTGTCCTTGCCCAGGCCGTCCTTCTTGCTGGCCACCAGCACGTTGTAGCGGAAGGCGACGCCCTCGGCCTCGAGCTGCTCGACGCGGCGCGCGATGTGGCTCTTTTCCATCTTGAAGTCGGGGATGCCGTACTGCAGCAGGCCGCCGGCGCGGTCGTTCTTCTCGAACACCACCACGTCATGGCCGGCGCGGGCGAGCTGCTGGGCCGCCGCCAGCCCGGCCGGCCCGGAGCCGACGATGGCCACGCGCTTGCCGCTGCGGTGCGCGGCTGGCTGCGGACGCACCCAGCCCTCGGCCCAAGCCCGGTCGATGATGGCGTGCTCGATCGACTTGATGCCGACCGGCTCATCGTTGATGTTGAGGACGCAGGCTTCCTCGCACGGCGCCGGGCAGACCCGGCCGGTGAACTCGGGGAAGTTGTTGGTGCTGTGCAGCACCGTGATGGCGTTCTTCCAATCCTGCTGATAGACCAGGTCGTTGAAGTCCGGGATGATGTTGTTGACCGGACAGCCACTGTTGCAGAACGGCGTGCCGCAGTCCATGCAGCGCGCAGCCTGGACCTTGGCCTGGTCCTGGGCCAGGCCGACGACGATTTCCTTGTGGTGCTTCAGGCGCGTCTTGACCGGTTCGTAGGTCTCTTCGACGCGTTCGTATTCCAGAAAGCCCGTGATCTTGCCCATGGCCGGATCCTTTCGATGTTCTTGTCTTGTCGTGGGGCGGGCCAGGCGCCGAGGCACCCGGCCCGGGAGGCGGCCGCTGCACAGCCGCCCCGGGGTTCGCTGAGCCGCGCCTTACTTGGCGCCGGCGGTGGTTGGCGTGGCCTGCGCGGCGGCGCCGGTTTCAGCCTGGGCCTGGACCTGCGCCTTGGCGGTGGCCTCGGCCGCGAGCTTGCGGGCATGCATCTCGCCGAGCGCGCGCTGGTATTCCTTGGGGAAGACCTTGACGAAGCGCGCGCGCGACTGCGCCCAGTGGTCCAGCAACTCGCGCGCACGCTTGCTGCCGGTCCAGCGCAAGTGGTCCTGCAGCAACTGGCGCAGTTGCTCCTCGTCGGAGCGGCCGCGGTGCCAGGTGCCGCGCTCGCCGGCAGCTTCCTGCTCGTCGTGCGGCAGCACCTTCTCCAGCGTGACCATGGCGGTGTTGCAGCGCTCGGCGAAGCGGCCGTCCTCGTCATAGACGTAGGCCACGCCGCCCGACATGCCGGCGGCGAAGTTGCGCCCGGTCTTGCCCAACACGGCGACCGTGCCGCCCGTCATGTACTCGCAGCCATGATCGCCGGTGCCCTCGACCACGGTGGTCGCGCCCGACAGGCGCACCGCGAAGCGCTCGCCGGCGACGCCGCAGAAAAAGGCCTCGCCACTGGTGGCGCCGAACATCACGGTGTTGCCGACGATGATGTTCTCGTGCGATGCGCCACGGAAGTCCAGGCTGGGCCGCACCGCGATGCGGCCGCCCGACAGGCCCTTGCCGGTGTAGTCGTTGGCCTCGCCGATCAGATAGAGCGTGATGCCGCGCGCCAGGAAAGCGCCGAAGGACTGGCCGCCGGTGCCGTCGAACTGGATGCGGATGGTGTCGTCCGGCAGGCCTTCGGGGTGGTGGCGCGTGACTTCGCCCGAGAGCATCGCGCCCACGGTGCGGTTGACGTTGCGCGCCACTTCCATGAACTTGACCTTCTCGCCGCGCGCGATGGCCGGACGGGCCTTTTCGATGAGCGCGTTGTCGAGCGCCTTGTCGAGGCCGTGGTCCTGACTGTCGGTGTGGTGGAGCGTGGTGCCCATGAGCGGCTTGGGCACCACGAACAGGCGGCTGAAATCGAGCCCTTCGGCCTTCCAGTGCGCGATGCCCTTTTGCGTGTCGAGCAGGTCGGCGCGGCCGACCAGTTCGTCGAAGGTGCGGATGCCCAGTTGCGCCATGATCTGGCGCGCTTCCTCGGCGACGAAGAAGAAGTAGTTGATGACGTGCTCGGGCTTGCCGCTGAACTTGCGGCGCAGCACCGGATCCTGCGTGGCCACGCCCACCGGGCAGGTGTTGAGGTGGCACTTGCGCATCATGATGCAGCCCTCGACCACCAGCGGCGCGGTGGCGAAGCCGAACTCGTCGGCGCCCAGCAGTGCGCCGATGACGACGTCGCGGCCGGTTTTCATCTGGCCGTCGACCTGCACGCGGATGCGGCTGCGCAGGCCGTTGAGCACCAGGGTCTGCTGGGTCTCGGCCAGGCCGATCTCCCAGGGCGAGCCGGCGTGCTTGATGGACGACCAGGGCGAGGCGCCGGTACCGCCGTCGTGGCCGGCGATGACCAGGTGGTCGCTCTTGCACTTGGCCACGCCGGCGGCGATGGTGCCCACACCGATCTCGGCCACCAGCTTGGTGCTGATGCTGGCCTTGGGCGCCACGTTCTTCAGGTCGTGGATGAGCTGTGCCAAGTCCTCGATGGAGTAGATGTCGTGGTGCGGCGGCGGCGAGATCAGGCCCACGCCGGGCACCGAGTGGCGCTGCTTGCCAATGTAGTTGGTGACCTTGCCGCCCGGCAGCTGGCCGCCCTCGCCGGGCTTGGCGCCCTGGGCCATCTTGATCTGGATCTGGTCGGAAGACACCAGGTACTCGGCCGTGACGCCGAAGCGGCCCGAGGCCACCTGCTTGATGCGCGAGCGCAGCGAATCGCCGGCCTGCAACGGCAGGTCGACCTCGACGTTCTCGGCGCCGATCTCGCTGCGCAGCGTGGCGCCCGACTGAATCGGAATGCCCTTGAGCTCGTTGCGGTAGCGGTTGACGTCCTCGCCGCCCTCACCGGTGTTGCTCTTGCCACCGATGCGGTTCATGGCGATGGCCAGCGTGGCGTGGGCCTCGGTGCTGATCGAGCCCAGCGACATGGCGCCGGTGGCGAAGCGCTTGACGATCTCGGCGGCCGGCTCGACCTCCTCGACCGGGATCGCCTTGGACGGGTCGATCCGGAACTCGAACAGGCCGCGCAGCGTCAGGTGGCGGCGGCTCTGGTCGTTGATGATCTGGGCGTATTCCTTGTAGGTGTTCCAGTTGCTGGTGCGCGTGGAATGCTGCAGCTTGGCGATCGCCTCGGGCGACCACATGTGCTCCTCGCCGCGCGTGCGCCAGGCGTATTCACCACCGGCGTCGAGCATGGTTTCGAGCACCGGGTCGTTGCCGAAGGCGTCCTTGTGCACGCGGATGGCTTCCTCGGCGATCTGGAAGACACCGATGCCCTCGACCCGGCTGGGCGTGCCGGTGAAGTACTTGTCGACCGTCTCGCTGTTGATGCCCACGGCCTCGAACAACTGCGCGCCGCAGTAGCTCATGTAGGTGCTCACGCCCATCTTGGACATGATCTTGGAGAGGCCCTTGCCAATCGCCTTGACGTAGTTGTGGATGGCCTTCTCGGGGCTCAGTTCGCCAGGCAGCGACTGGTGCATGTCGGCCAGGGTTTCCATCGCCAGGTAGGGGTGGATGGCCTCGGCGCCGTAGCCCGCCAGCACCGCGAAGTGGTGCACCTCGCGCGCCGAGCCGGTGGCCACGACCAGCCCGGCGCTGGTGCGCAGGCCCTCGCGGATGAGGTGCTGGTGGATCGCCGACAGAGCCAGCGGCGCGGGAATGGCGACATGATCGGCGTCGATGTCGCGGTCGCTGATGATGATGATGTTGCTGCCGCCCTTGATGGCGTCGACCGCCTCGGCGCACAGCGAGGCCAGCTTGGCTTCCACGCCCTCGCGGCCCCAGCTCACCGGGTAGGTGATGCTCAGGCGGTGGCTGCGGAACTTGCCGTTCGTCAGCTGCTCGATGCTGTTGAGCTTCTTCATGTCGTCGAAGTCCAGGATGGGCTGGGAGACTTCGAGACGCAGCGGCGGGTTGACCTGATTGATGTCGAGCAGGTTGGGCTTGGGGCCGACGAAGGACACCAGCGACATCACGATGGCCTCGCGGATCGGGTCGATCGGCGGGTTGGTGACCTGCGCGAACATCTGCCGGAAGTAGTTGTAGACCGGCTTGTTCTTGCTGGAGAGCACGGCCAGCGGGCTATCGTTGCCCATCGAGCCGATGCCTTCCTCGCCGTTGGCGGCCATGGGCGCGAGCAGGAACTTGATGTCCTCCTGCGTGTAGCCGAAGGCCTGCTGGCGGTCGAGCAGCGGCACCGCGCTGACCGGCGCCTTGGCGTCGCCCTCGACGTCGTCGAGGCGGATGCGCAGGTTCTCGACCCACTGCTTGTAGGGACGTGCGTTGACGAGCTGGGCCTTGAGCTCCTCGTCGTCGATCATGCGGCCCTGCTCGAAGTCGATCAGCAGCATCTTGCCGGGCTGCAGGCGCCACTTGCGCACGATGCGGTCGTCGGGCACCGGCAGCACGCCGGACTCGGAGGCCAGGATCACGTGGTCGTCATCGGTGATCAGGAAACGCGCCGGGCGCAGGCCGTTGCGGTCGAGCGTGGCGCCGATCTGGCGGCCATCGGTGAAGGCCAGCGCGGCCGGGCCGTCCCACGGCTCCATCATGGCGGCATGGTATTCGTAGAAGGCGCGGCGGCGCGCGTCCATCTCGCTGTTCTGCTCCCAGGGCTCGGGCACCATCATCATCATGGCCTGGCCGATGGGGTAGCCGGCCATCACCAGCAGCTCCAGGCAGTTGTCGAAGGTGGCGGTGTCGGACTGGCCGGCGAAGCTGATCGGGTAGAGCTTCTTGAGGTCTTCGCCCAGCACGGGCGAGGCCATCACGCCTTCGCGTGCGCACATCCAGTTGTAGTTGCCCTTGACGGTATTGATCTCGCCGTTGTGCGCCACGTAGCGGTAGGGGTGGGCCAGCGGCCACTTGGGCATGGTGTTGGTCGAAAAGCGCTGGTGCACCAGGCCGACGGCCGAGATGCAGCGCGCGTCGAGCAGGTCGACGTAGTAGGTGCCGACCTGGTCGGCCAGCAGCAGGCCCTTGTAGATCACCGTGCGGCTGGACATGCTCGGCACGTAGTATTCCTTGCCGTGCTTGAGCTTGAGACCCTGGATGTTGGCGCTGGCGGTCTTGCGGATGACGTAGAGCTTGCGCTCGAGCGCGTCCTGCACGATCACGTCGGGACCGCGGCCAATGAAGATCTGGCGGATGATGGGCTCGGTCTTGCGCACGTTGGGCGACATCGGCATGTCGCGGTTCACCGGCACGTCGCGCCAGCCCAGCACCACCTGGCCCTCGGCCTTGACGGCGCGCTCCATCTCCTGCTCGCAGGCCATGCGAGAGGCATGCTCCTTGGGCAGGAAGATCATGCCCACGCCGTACTCGCCGGGCGGCGGCAGGGTCACGCCGATGGAGCCATCGGGCGCGGTTCCGGCGCGCGCCATCTCGTCGCGGTAGAGCTGGTCGGGGATCTGGATCAGGATGCCCGCGCCGTCGCCCATGAGCTTGTCGGCGCCGACCGCGCCACGGTGGTCGATGTTCTCGAGGATCTTGAGCGCCTGGGTGACGATGGCGTGCGTCTTGTGGCCCTTGATGTGGGCGACGAAGCCGAGGCCGCAGGCGTCGTGCTCCTGGCTGGGGTCGTACAGGCCATGCTGGCTCAGGTAGGACCGCTGCTCGTCCTGATGGTCGCTGATGGCGGTCGCGTCTGCGGACGGCCGCGCCTGCGCAGCCAGCGCGTCGTGGGGCTTCTTCATGGTCGCACTCTTTTTTGGTGAATCTGTTCGTGCCAGTGGGCGGGCACTCGTGGGGTCTGCCGAGGATAGTCGATTGCAACACCCGTGCCAAGCAGATTAATAAGGGTCAGATCATGATTAAATTCCCACTATTACCCTGGGAATTTAATTGGGGACATATCAAAGAAGACTCAGCCATTTCAGACAGCTCCATTCCGAGTGCCCCTTCAAACCGACGCGGGACGCGCGCGCGGCGGCCGACCGGCACGGGCCTGGACGACCCTGCGCGGGCTTTCTTTTTGCAACAAAGCAACAAACGCCTCGCCACCCAGTGCCCAGCCCTGGCGCGCGGCGCGCACGAGGGCCAACCGGTCGGCCTCGCTCACGCCCTGCTCGACATGCGCCACGTAGGCGGCCTCGCGCGCGAACGGCGTGTTGCCCAGCGACCACCACAGCGCGTGCGGCTTGATGATCCTGGAGGACAAGAGGCCCGCGTAGTGGCCGTGGCTCGACCAGGCGTACTGCGCCGGCCGCGCCGCCAGGCCGGCGCGCACCGGGCTCAGGTCCAGGTGCGCCATGGCCGGCAGCAGGTAGCGCCCGGCCTCGATCACGGTGGCGCGGTAACGCCCTTCCCAGAGCGTGCCACGGCGCTGGTGGCGGTCGTTGAAGTAGCGCACGTAGCGCCGGCCCAGCGCCTGCATCAGCGCCGGCAGCGCGCCGGCCTGCGCGGGCGTGACCAGCAGCTGCAGCTCATCGGGCAGCAGCACGTAGGCATGCACGGCCACCTCCAGCGCCTGCACGCAGTCGGCCAGCGTGTCGAGCCAGCGCTGGCGGTCGGCGTCGTCGCGCGCGATCAGCTGCGCGCCGGTGCCGCGCTGGATGACGTGGTGCACATGGCCGGCCAGGGCCAGTCGGGGGAGTCGCGCCATAGATCAGGGCCGCGGGGCTGAGCCGGCGGCGGCGTAAAAAACGCGATGGTAGTGGACACGGGGCGCAGCGGGCCCGAAGCGCAGCCGTCCTACGAAACGTGCATCATGTCGACCCTGGCGCGCCACGGCTGGCGGCCTTATCGTTGAGCGCATGAAAACGCAGAATGCTTCAGGCCTGGTGCGCCGGAAATTCGTCGCGACTGGCGCGGCCTTGCTGGTCACTTTGGCCACCGGACTGCCACGCGGAGTCCGGGCCGCCCCGCCACCGGCCCACCGCGCCACGCCCCCTGCGCCCAGCCCGGACGCCCGCCTCAAGCCCGGACAGTTCATCTGGCAGCCCGACCTGGCGCCCACCGGACCGCTGGTCGTGCTGGTCAGCCTCGACGAGCAGCGCAGCTACGTCTACCGCGACGGCACGCTGATCGGCGTGTCCACCATCAGCTCGGGCAAGGACGGGCACGAGACGCCAACCGGGGTCTTCACCATCTTGCAGAAGTCGCGCGACCACAAGTCCAACCTCTACGATGAGGCCGACATGCCTTTCATGCAGCGCCTCACCTGGGATGGCATCGCGCTGCACGGTGGCACCATCCCGGGCCGCCCGGCCTCGCACGGCTGCGTGCGCCTGCCCAACGACTTCGCGCAGAAGCTGTTCGAGCAAACCCGCCGTGGCGACACCGTGGTGGTGAGCGACGCGCGCGTCAACCCCGCCAGCATCGCCTACCCCGCCATGCTCGCCCCCGTGGGCAGCGGCGACGGCACGCCCACGCCCGAGCAGCAGGCCGCGGCCATCCACGGCGAAGACTACTGGGACGACAACATCACCGGCAGCGGCCCGGTCAGCGTGCTGGTCAGCCTGCCGGAACAGCGCGTGTTCGTGCTGCGCAACGGCATCGTCATGGCCGCCGCCGGCCTGCAGGCCGACCCCAGCCTGGCGCTCGACGGCGCGGTGCTGCTGGTGATGGGCAGCCGCCAGTTCGACCCGCCCAGCCCGCTCGCCCCCCACCAGAAGCGCCACGACTGGGCCAGCTACCCGGTGGCCGGCCGGGCACCCGCCATCACCGACCTCGAAGCCGCCATCCAGGCGCCGCCCGACTTCATGCAAAAGCTCCAGGGCGTGCTCACGCCGGGCACGACGATGCTGGTCACCAGCATCCAGCCGACCCGCCGCAAGGCGCTCGCACGTGGCGCAGCGCCAACAGAACGCGTACTCGAATCCCTACCCTAGCGGACGAAAACGTCTGATTCGCAGCGTCGGCGGTTATCCTCAGCGCCCAACAAACGCTCAACAAGCGCCTCGTGGAAGGCTGGGAGCCGGGGGGTCATCAGGCGGCCGACGACAGCGTGTCGTTGGCCGCCCCGATGTTCATACGACACGCCATGACCGATTTCGACTCCCGGCGCCACGCCTTGCGCCGCCTGGCCCGGCTGGCCGCCGCGGGTGGCGCCCTCGCCGGGGCATCCGCCCCTCTGCTGGCCGCGCGCGCGGCTTCCGCGCGCCATGCGCAGGGGGCCGACGGCCTGCTGGCCGACCCTGTTCTCGCCATCACGCCGCCCCCCACCCTGGTCCTGCGCAGCCGCGCCAGCGCGCCGGCGCAGCAGCTCGCCAGCGCGTTGTCGGCGTCCGCCACGGACCTCGATCCGCTGGCGCTGCTGCTGGCCACGCAGGCGCTCGAGCGCGCACGCAGCCAGCCCGGCCTGCTCGACGCCGATCCGGCCCGGCTGGCGGTGATCGACTACAGCCGCCCGTCCACCGACAAGCGGCTGTGGGTGTTCGACCTGCGGCAGCGCCGCCTGCTGCACCACGAATGGGTGGCGCACGGCCGCAACAGCGGCGACAACATGACGGTGCGCTTCTCCAACGTCATGGACAGCCGTATGTCCAGCCTGGGCGCCTTCGCGGCCAGCACCCCCTACAGCGGCAGTAACGGCTACTCGCTGCGCCTTCGCGGGCTGGAGCCCGGCTTCAACGACCGCGCCCTCGACCGCGCCATCGTCATGCACGGCGCGCCCTACGTGAACGAAGACATCATCCGCAGCCAGGGCCGCCTGGGCCGCAGCTGGGGCTGCCCCGCCGTCCGTTCGGCCGTCGCCGCCCCCCTCATCGACCTGCTGGCCGATGGCGGCTTCCTGTTCGGCTACTACCCCGACACCGGCTGGCTGGCCGAATCCCGGCTGATCGGCGGCATGGCGCAGTTGCACGCCTGAGCCCGCCGCACACCACACACCACGCGCCCCGATGCGCGCCGCGCATCAATCCGCGCGGCATTCGGCATCATTGCGCAACACCTTGCGCACTAGGATGGCGGCATCTCCACCACCCCATCCCGCGCCATGCTCACACTCCACATCGGCAACAAGAACTACTCGTCCTGGTCCATGCGCCCATGGGTGCTGATGCGCCAGGCCGGCATCGACTTCCACGAGCAACTCGTGCGCTTCGACAGCTTCGAGCCCGACTCCCGCTTCAAGCAGGCCGCCCTGCGCCTGTCGCCGACGGGCAAGGTGCCGGTGCTCGACGATGACGGCCTGCTCATCTGGGACACCCTGGCGATCGCCGAATACCTGGCCGAAAGATTTCCGGGCCTGAACCTCTGGCCCGCCGACGCCCGCCAGCGCGCGCACGCCCGCTCGGTCTGTGCCGAAATCCACAGCGGCTTCGGCGCACTGCGCAAGCACTTTCCCATGAACATCGAGGCCAGCCTGCCGGAGGTCGGCCCGCGGGTGCTGCGCGAGCACCCCGCCGTGGCGGCCGACGTGGCGCGCATCCAGGCACTCTGGCAAGACCTGCTGGCGCGCCACCAGGGCCCGCTGCTCTTTGGCGCGTTCTCGATCGCCGACGCCTTCTTCGCGCCGGTGGTCACGCGCCTGAAGACCTATGCCGTCCCGGTCAGCGCCGACGTGGCCCGCTACATGGACGCGGTGCTGCAACTGGCCGCCATGCGGGAATGGACCGCGCAGGCCTTGGACGAGCACGATTTTCGGCCCTTCGAAGAGCCTTATCGCACGCGCTGAAGCCCGCCATGCAGGGGCTTAAACTCCCGGCATGAAAATCTATATGGTTGGCGGCGCGGTACGCGACGGTCTGCTCGGCCTGCCGGTCAAGGACCGCGACTGGGTGGTGGTGGGCGCCACGCCCGAGGCGCTGGCGGCGCAGGGCTACCAGCCGGTCGGGCGCGATTTCCCGGTGTTCCTGCACCCCGACACGCGCGAGGAGTACGCGCTGGCGCGCACCGAGCGCAAGACCGCGCGCGGCTACCGGGGTTTTGCCGTGCAGGCCTCGCCCGAAGTCACGCTCGAAGAAGACCTGGCGCGCCGCGACCTCACCATCAACGCCATCGCCAGCGCGGCGCTGCCCGACGGGAGCCACGTGCTGATCGACCCCTACGGCGGCCAGCGCGACCTCCAGGCGCGGGTGCTGCGCCACGTCACCAATGCCTTCACCGAAGACCCCGTGCGCATCCTGCGCCTGGCGCGCTTTGCCGCGCGCTTCGCCGATTTCAGCGTCGCCCCCGAGACGCTGGCGCTGATGCGGCAGATGGTCGCCGCCGGCGAGGCCGACGCGCTGGTGCCCGAGCGGGTCTGGCAGGAACTCTCGCGCGGCCTGATGGCCGATCGGCCCTCGCGCATGTTCGAGGTGCTGCGCGACTGCGGCGCACTGCGCGTGCTGCTGCCCGAAGTGGATGCGCTGTGGGGCGTGCCACAGCGCGCCGACTACCACCCCGAGATCGACACCGGCGTGCACGTGATGATGGTGCTGGACATGGCCGCACGCCTGCAGGCGCCGCTGGCGGTGCGCCTGGCCTGCCTGTTCCACGACCTGGGCAAGGCCACCACGCCGGCCGACGTGCTGCCGCGCCACATCGGCCACGAGGCGCGCAGCGCCCAATTGACCGGGCCGCTGTGCGAGCGCCTGCGCGTCCCGCAGGACTGCCGCGAGCTGGCCGAACTGGTCGCGCGCGAGCACGGCAACCTGCACCAGAGCCTGGGGTTCGGCGCCGCCGCGCTGGCGCGGCTGTTCGAGCGCTGCGACGCCTGGCGCAAGCCCGAGCGCTTCGCGCAAGCGCTGCTGGCCTGCGAATGCGATGCGCGCGGCCGCCTGGGCCTGGAGGAGCAACCCTACCCCCAGCGCATGAGCCTGCTGGCCGCGCTGGAAGCCGCGCGCGCGGTGCCGACCGCCCCCATCGCCCAGGAAGCCGCCCGGCTGGGCCTCAAGGGCCCGCAGATCGGCGAGCGTATCCTGGCCGCGCGCATCCAGGCCATCGCCGCGCGGCTCGATGCGCCTGCCACCAGCGACTGATCCTCAACCGCTGAACGTCAGCCGCTGACCAGCGCCAGCGCCGCGTAGTCGCCCACCTGATTGCCCAGGCCGGCGGTGACGATCTCGAAGTCGCCCACCAGCGCCGCGAACTTGCCGTCGAGCTGGCGGCGCAGGCGCGGCAGCAGGTAGTCGCGGTTGTACCAGTACACCGAGCCGCCCAGGCTGATGCGCTGCAGGTCCAGCGTCGCCACCAGGT
>JASGEH010000045.1:0-23733 GCA_047606565.1 Comamonas sp. | reverse complement strand
GCCCGGGCCAGTTCGGGCGCCAGGGTGCGCAGCTTGGCCAGGTTCTGCCGGTCCGACGAGGCCCAGGCCGCCAGATCGCGCTCGCCGCGCTCGAAGCTCGACCCCATGGACCAGTCCCAGCCGGCCTCGTCAGCCGCCTCAGCGGTCTCGCCCGCCCAGTTGGTGATGAAATGCCCGTGGCCGGTCAGCGGCTGCGTGTGGAGGGCGCGGCCCTGCGGCCAGCGCCCCAGCGTGATCTGGCCGCGCAGCGGCGTCAGCAGGGGGGCCGCGGAGCCCGGCTCGCCGTCCAGCCCGGTCAGCGCGGGGCTGTCCATGGCGGTGGCGACGACGACCACGTCGGCGCGCGCCAGCGTCTGGCCCTGCGCGTCCAGCGCCCGCCATTCGGCGCCGGCCGCGCCGGCCGCCGGCACGCGCCGCAGCTCGGCCACACGCGTGTTCCAGCGGGCCTGGAAGCCGTCGCAGCCGGCCAGCCAGTGCGCCACCAGCGGGCCGCCCTTGACCAGCAGCCCACGCGCATGCCGCAGTGCCGCGCCCTGGTAGCCGCCCGGCAGGCTGGTGTTCTCGGCCCCCAGCGCTGCCAGCCGCGCCGCGGGCAGGCCCGGTGCGGCCGGCCCGGGGGGTGTGCCGCTGGGCTCGCCCTCATCGTCGCCCGCATCGCCATCGCCCTGCAGCACTTGCCAGACCGGCGTTTCGCGCCAGGCCGAGGCCGGTGCGGCGCTGTCGGCCAGCACCTGGCGCATCCATTCGACGCCCGCGCGGCTCAGGCGCGAGACCACCGCGTCGTCGGGCGAGCGGTGCGGCACCGCCAGCCCCGCCGGCAGACCCGAGGCGCCGCTGGCCGGCCCGCTGGCCGCATCGACCAGCGTGACCTGCCAGCCGCGCTGCGCCAGACTCCAGCAGCAGGCCGCGCCGGCCAGCCCGGCGCCGATGACCAGGGCGCGCCGGCCCGCGCCCGCCTCGGCGGGTTCGTGGCTTGGGGCGGACGGGGCGGCAGCGGATGCCGGCGATGGCGCGGCCTTGCGCAGCGCCCACGGCACGAACTCGGCCTGCAGCGCATCACGCTTGGGAGGCAGGCCGGGGCGCCGCGTCACCACGAAGCCGGCCTCGGTCAGCCCCTTGCGCACCGCCGCCGCCACGCTCCAGGTCGCCGCCCAGGCGTGCGGCCTGAGCAGCCGTGCCACGCCCTTGAAGATGCGCGGCTGCCACAGCTCGGGGTTCTTGGCGGGCGAGAAGCCGTCGAAGTAGGCGGCGTCGGCCTGCACGCGCAACTGCGGCAGCAGGCGGGCCGCATCGCCGATCGCCAGCGTGAGCGTCACGCACTGGCGCGCGTCGCGCGGGTGCGCGAAGCGCAGCCGGTGGACGCCAGTGTGGGGCTCGCGGGGGTAGCGCGCCGCCAGCGCGTCGGCCAGCGCCTGCAAGCCGGGGTCTTGCAGGCCCGGCGCGCGCGCAATCGCCTCGCGCAGTTCGCCAGCGGCGACCGGGTAGGCCTCGATGCTCACGAAATGCAGCCGGGCGCAGCGGCGTGGATCGGCCAGCCAGGCCTGCCAGGTGGCCAGGAAGTTCAGGCCCAGCCCGAAGCCCGTCTCGACGATGGCGAAGGCGCGCCGCCCCTGCCAGCGCGCGGGCAGCCCGCAGCCTTCCATGAACACGTAGCGGGCCTGCTCGATCGCGCCGCTTTCGGAATGGTAGATGTCGTCGAAGCGCGCGGAGGCCGGAACGCCCCGCGCATCGTCCCAGGACAGCCGGGCGAACGATGCGGGTGGATGGGGCGTTTCCGGCGTGGCGGGCGTTTCGGGCGTGGCGGACATGCTTGGGGCTCTTTGGCAACGAAAAACGCCGCCCGTCAGGCGGCGTTCGCGCAGACGGTGGCGCGGTGCTCAGTCGGCCGAGGGCGGCACGTAGCCGGACACCGTGTCGGCGCCTTCGCCGAAGAAGTGCTTTTCCATCTGCCGGGCCAGGTACTGGCGCGCGCGGGCATCGGCCAGGTTGAGGCGGTTCTCGTTGACCAGCATGGTCTGCTGGCGCAGCCACTCGGCCCAGGCCTGCTTGCTGACGTTGTCGAAGATACGCTTGCCCAGTTCGCCGGGGTAGACCGGGAAGTCCAGGCCTTCGGCCTCGATGCCGAGCTTGATGCATTTGACGGTACGTGCCATGGGGGAGTGGAGTCCTTGCAGGGGGAAATGAGGAAATGGCGGAGTCGGGGCGGGCGCGGCGCGCCTGCAAGCGGCTGATTTTATCGAGGTGGGCCGGGTGGAGCGGCGCACGAGGCCAGCGCGCGCTCGATGTCGTTCGTGAACCGCGTGGAGAGCGGGCCGGGGCGCGTCACGCCGAGCACCAGTTGAATCGCGGGCACGCTGGGTGCCCCGTCTTCGGGGGCCAGCACGTACAAGTCCTGCGACAGCGCGCTGCGGGGCAGCAGGCCGATGCCCAGTCCGCTCGCGCAGGCGCTGCGGATGTTGTCGAAAGACCCGCTCACGTAGGCCAAGTAGTAGGGACGGCCCACATGCGCCAGCGCGGCAGTCGCGCACCCGCGAATGACGCAACCTTCGGGGAAGGTGACCAGCGGCACCTCGTCCATCCCGCTGAAATCCACGGCGCCGGCGCTCACCCAGTGCAGCGGCTCGACGCGCAGCACCCGTTCGGTTTCCGACACCAGCGGCTGGCCGGCCAGGCCCTTGAGGATGACGACGTCCAGTTCCTGCCGCGCCGCCATCGACGCCAGCACCGTCGACGAGGCGGCGGTGACCTCCACGCGCAGGCCGGGGTTTTCCTCCAGGCACAGCGAGATGATGCCGTGCAGGTTGCCGATCTCGAAGTCGTCGGGCACGCCCAGCGTCACGCGGCCTTGCATGGGTATTTGCTTCAGCGCGCCGATGGCCCGGCTGGTGCGCAGCAGGATGTCGCGGGCGGCGGGCAGCAGTTGCTGGCCATCGGCCGTCAGGCCCAGGACATGCCCCTGACGCCGTTCGATCAGCCGGCAGCCGACGTCCTCTTCGAGCCGCCGCAACGCGGCGCTGAGCGTGGATTGCGTCCGTCCTAGCTCTTCGCCGGCGCGGCCGAAGCCGCCGTGATCGGCGATGAACACGAAGGCCCGCAACTGCTCCAGCGTGATGCCCCGCCCGTCGATCCGAGGGCGGTGTGCCGTTGGCGTCATTCTTCAGCGTCCTTTCCGAGCTAAATCGACAGAAGCGATTATGGAGAGGCATGAATTCATTGGAAAGATTCCACCAGCCTGAGCACACTGCGCGGCAGTCCAACCCTCCAGGCGTCCACCTCCATGTTCCTGATCGTCGCACCCATCTTCCTGGTCATTCTGGTGGGCTACGGCTACGGCCGCCTGAAGCCCGACAGCCACGGCGCGGACAAGCTGATCAACGACTACGTGCTTTACGTGGCGCTGCCGGCCTTGCTCTTCGTGGCCGTGGCCGGGGCGGGCCGGGGGGAACTGCGGCAGTGGGGCTTCATGCTGTCCACGCTGGCCGGCATTGCGGCCGTCTATGGCCTCGCGCTGGGGATGGCCGGGCGCATGGGAATCGGGCTGCCGCAGGCGTCGATTCTGGGCATGGGCGCCTGCTATGGCACCACCGGCTACCTGGGCGTGCCCATCCTGATTGCCGTCTACGGACCGCAGGCCGCATGGCCGGCGGCCCTGGCCACGATCCTGCACAACATCCCCGCCATCATGGCCGTGGTGATCCGTTGCGAGGTGTTCGCCAGCCGGCCTGGCGCCGGCGCGGGCCGCGAGCCCTTGCTGCGCAGCCTGGGCAGCGCCTTGCTGATCCCCCTGAAAAATCCCTTGACCCTCTCGGTGCTGGCCGGTCTCGCTTTCGTTCTGTTCGGCTTGCGCGTGCCGGCTTCCATCGACACCTTCGCCCGCTTTCTCGGCAACGCGGCGGGGCCGACCGCGCTGTTCGCGCTGGGACTCGGTTTGTCCAGGCTGAACCTCAAGGCGCACCTGAATGCCACGGCGGCCAGGATCGTGCTGCCGATGATCGCGCTGAAACTGTTCGTGCAGCCGGCCATCACCTGGGCGGTGGCCGTCCATCTCCTGGGCATGAGCGCGGCCCAGGGGCCCTGGCTGGCCGCCGCGGTGGTCATGGCGGCCCAGCCGGTGGGCGCAGGGGGGGATGTGTTCGCCAGGAAGTATGGGGATCAGCAGGGGCAGGAGATGATCTCGCTGGCCATCAGCGTCTCCCTGCTGTTCGCCCTGGTGACGATTCCCGTGGTCCTGAGCTTATTCCCTGCCGCGTGAGGCTGCATTGATTTCGTGGGCGTCTGCTCAGACCCACCCCAACACCCCCACCACGGCGCCGCCGGCGATCAGCCACAGCAGGTGGATGCGGGTGCGCCACATCAGCAGCAGGGCCGCCAGCGTGAGGATGACTGAGGGCCAGGCGGTGCGCCACTGGCTGGGCGGGGCCATCAGCACCCAGCCGGTGGCGAGGATGAGGCCGATGGTCAGCGGGGCCAGGCCGGTCTTGAAAGCGCGCACGGCCAGCCGCGCGGCGTTGCGCTGGGCCCAGCGCGCGGCTGCCAGCGTCAGCGCGCTGGAGGGCAGCAGGATGCCGGTCATGGCCAGCGCCATGCCGAGCAGGCCGCCGACCCAGCCGTGCGCTGATCCGGCCTGCCAGCCCAGCAGTCCGACGAACAGCACGTTGGGCCCGGGCGAGGACTGGGCGATGGCGACCGAGGCGGTGAACTGCTGATCGCTGAGCCAGTGCTGCTGGCCGACCAGGTAGCGGTTCATGTCCGGGATGGTGGTGATGGCGCCGCCCACGGCCAGCAGCGACAGCGCCAGGAAGTGGACGAACAGCGCCAGCCAGTCGGCACCGTGCATGACGACCACGCCGTGCTGCAGGGCGTGCTGAGCGGCTTGTTGGGCGGTGTCAGTCATGGGGTGTGGGTGCCGTCCTGGGTGGCGATCCGGGTGCGTTGGCGCAGACGGTGCCAGGCCCAGCCGTAGGCGGGCAGGCCGACGGCCAGCAGGGTCCAGACCAGCGACCAGTGCAGCAGCGCCACGCAGGAAAAGGTGGCGGCCATGAGCAGCAGGCTCACGCCCCAGCCCATGGGGTTGGCGCGCAGCGAGCCGATCAGCTTGACGCCGGTGGCCATGATGAGGCCGGCGGCGACCGCGCCCATGCCCCTGAGCGCGCCGGCCACCTGCGGTACGTCGATGAAATACTGGTAGGCCAGCGTCAGGCCCAGCACCAGTAGCAGCGGCAGGGCGAACAGCCCGGCCAGCGCAGCCAGCGCGCCGCCCAGGCCGAAGTGGCGGTCGCCCAGGATGAGGGCGAGGTTGACCACGTTGGGGCCGGGCAGGATTTGCGCGACGGTCCAGTCCTCGATGAAGCCGGCCGGGGTCAGCCAGCGTTTTTTCTCGACCATCTCGCGCTGCACCACCGTCAGCACGCCGCCAAAGCCCTGCAGCGCCAGCGCCGAGAAGGCGGTGAAGAGTTCGCGCCGGCTGGCGGGCTGGCAAGGCGCGGGGTCGTCGGCATCACCGGCGCCAGTCGAGCCGGCAGCCAGATCGGGCGCCGCCGGAGGGCTCATTCGCCCGAGACGGCGTCGGCGGGCAGGCGCTGCAGCAGGGCCAGCGAGCGCGCCAGGGTGGCGCGCAGTTGGCGGCGGTCGGCGATGAAGTCGACGGCGCCTTTTTGCAGCAGGAATTCGGCGCGCTGGAAGCCCGGGGGCAGCTTCTCGCGCACGGTGTTTTCGATGACGCGCGGGCCGGCGAAGCCGATCAGCGCCTTGGGCTCGGCGACCACGATGTCGCCGACGAAGGCGAAGCCGGCCGAGACGCCGCCCATGGTCGGGTCGGTCAGCACGCTGATGTAAGGCAGGCCCTTCTTGGCCAGGCGGGTGAGAGCAGCGTTGGTCTTGGCCATCTGCATGAGCGACAGCAGGCCTTCCTGCATGCGCGCGCCGCCGGTGGCGGTAAAGCAGATGAAAGGCACTTTCTGCTCGATGGCGGCCTCGACGCCGCGCACGAAGCGCTCGCCGACCACCGAGCCCATGGAGCCGCCCATGAACTCGAACTCGAAGCAGGCCACCACCACGTTGATGCTCTGGATGGCGCCGCCCATGACCACCAGTGCGTCGGTCTCGCCGGTGTTTTCCATGGCCTCTTTCAGGCGCTCGGGGTATTTGCGGCTGTCCTTGAACTTGAGCGGGTCGACCGGCACCACTTCCTGGCCGATCTCGTAGCGGCCTTCACCGTCGAGCAGGGCGTCGAGGCGGGCGCGCGAGCCGATGCGCATGTGGTGGTCGCACTTGGGACAGACGTTGAGGTTCTGTTCGAGGTCGGCCTTGTAGAGGACGGTCTCGCAACTCGGGCACTTGATCCACAGGCCTTCGGGAATGGCGCGGCGTTCGGCCGGGTCGGTGGGTTGGATCTTGGGCGGCAGCAGCTTTTCGAGCCAGGACATGCGGATATGGCCTTCGGGTTGGCCGTCGCCCTTGCGGGTTCGCGGGCGGCGGGGGTCGGGTCAGTCAGAGAAAGCGGCCCGGGCACGTGTTTCATGCCGGGGCCGCAGGGTGTTCATCGCGGTCGATGGCGCGGTTTGGGCGCCATTTTAATCGCGCGCCGCGCCGTTTGGGGACTCCCTCAGGCGTCGAGCGCCTGGCGGATCTCGCTGATGAAGGCCTCGGCGGTGGCCACCACCTGCGCGCGCGGCTGCTGCTCGATGAGCTGGATGATGCGGCTGCCGATGACGACCGCGTCGGCCACCTCGGCGACGGCGCGTGCCGAGGCCGCGTCGCGGATGCCGAAGCCCACGCCCAGCGGAATGTGCACCCGTTCGCGAATGGGCGGCAGCGCGCGCGCCACCGCGCCGGTGTCGAGCGCGCCCGAGCCGGTCACGCCCTTGAGCGAGACGTAGTAGATGTAGCCCGAGGCGATGCGCGCGACCTGCTCGATGCGCGCGGGCGAGGAGGTCGGCGCGAGCAGGAAGATCAGGTCGATGCCGTGGCTCTTGAGGCTGGCGGCGAAGTCCTGTGCCTCCTCGGGCGGGTAATCGACGATCAGCACGCCGTCGACGCCGGCGGCGGCGGCCTCGCGCGCGAAGCTGCCCGCGCCGTGGCGCTGCTCGTAGCGCTCGACCGGGTTGGCGTAGCCCATCAGCACCACCGGCGTGCGGCTGTCGTCCTGGCGGAATTCGCGCACCATCGCCAGCACCCGGGCCAGGTTGATGCCCCGGGCCAGGGCACGCTCGGAGGCCTGCTGGATGACCGGGCCGTCGGCCATGGGGTCGGAGAAAGGGACGCCCAGCTCGATCACGTCGGCGCCGGCGCGCGCCAGGCCGTGCATCAGCTCGACGGTGACGTCGGCGTAGGGATCGCCGGCGGTGACGTAGGGGATCAGCGCCTTGCGGCCTGCGGCCTGGAGTGCTGCGAAAGTGGCTTGGATACGGCTCATGATGCCCCTCCCGTCAGAGTTGGATGCCGGCGCGCTCGGCGACGGTGTGCATGTCCTTGTCGCCCCGGCCCGAGAGGTTGACCAGCAGGATCTGGTCCTTAGGCAGCGTGGGGGCGAGCTTGAAGGCGTGGGCGGCGGCGTGGCTGGATTCGAGCGCCGGGATGATGCCCTCGGCCTTGCACAGGTAGTGGAAGGCGTCCAGCGCCTCGTCGTCGGTGATGCCCACGTACTCGGCACGGCCGATGTCCTTGAGGTAGCAGTGCTCGGGGCCGACGCCGGGGTAGTCCAGGCCGGCGCTGACCGAGTGCGTCTCCTGCACCTGGCCGTTTTCGTCCTGCAGCAAATACATGCGGTTGCCGTGCAGCACGCCGGGCGTGCCCCGGTTGAGCGAGGCGGCGTGGCGCGGCGTGTCCATGCCGTCGCCGGCGGCTTCTACGCCGATCAGGCGCACCTGCTCGTGCGGGATGTAGGGGTAGAAGATGCCCATGGCGTTGCTGCCGCCGCCCACTGCCGCAATCACGGCGTCGGGCTGGCGGCCGGCGTATTCGGGCATCTGCACCAGGCATTCGTCGCCGATCACGCGCTGGAAGTCGCGCACCATCATCGGGTAGGGGTGCGGGCCGGCCACGGTGCCGATGATGTAGAAGGTGTTCTCGATGTGGGTGACCCAGTCGCGCATGGCCTCGTTGAGCGCGTCCTTGAGGGTCTTGCTGCCGGAGTCCACCGGCACCACGGTGGCGCCCAGCAGCTTCATGCGGTAGACGTTGGCGGCCTGGCGCTTGACGTCCTCGCTGCCCATGTAGACCACGCATTCGAGCCCGTAGCGCGCGGCGATGGTGGCGGTGGCCACGCCGTGCTGGCCGGCGCCGGTCTCGGCGATGACGCGCGGCTTGCCCATGCGGCGTGCCAGCAGGGCCTGGCCGATCACGTTGTTGACCTTGTGCGCGCCGGTGTGGTTGAGGTCCTCGCGCTTGAGGTAGATCTGCGCGCCGCCCAGCTCGCGGCTGATGCGCGCGGCGTGGTAGACCGGGCTGGGGCGGCCGACGTAGTGGGCCAGTTCCTCGCGGTACTCGGCCTGGAAGTCGGGGTCGTCCTTGTAGCGGGCGTAGGCGGCCTTGAGTTCGTCGAGCGCGTGGCTCAGGGTTTCGGCGGCGAAGCTGCCGCCATAGATGCCGAAGTGTCCCCGGGCATCGGGTTGTGCGTAGTCGAACATGGTGTCAATCTTTCTTGGCAAGTCGGTCGTCAGCCGCGCGCACGGCGGCGACGAAGCGTTGGATGCGATCCGGGTCCTTGAGGCCCTTCAGGGGCTTGCCGTGGGCGTCCACGGCCTCGACGCCGGAGCTGACGTCAACGGCCCAGGGCCGTACTTGCAAGATGCCATCGGTCACGTTTGCAGGCGTGAGTCCACCAGACAAAACGAGCCGAGAGCGGGCGGCGATTGCGGGGTGTGACCAATTGAAGGCGTTCCAGTTGAAGGAGAGTCCGGCCCCGCCGTAGCCGTCGACATGGGCGTCGACCAGCAGGGCCTGCGCGCCGGCATGGCGCTGGGCATATTCTACGAGATCGAAGGCGGCGCCTTCGGCCCCCAGTGGAATGCGCGCCGCGCGGATGTAGCGGTGGCCGCAGGCCTCGCAGGCGGCCGGGCTTTCGTCGCCGTGGAATTGCAGCAGCGCTTGCGGAATTTGCCGCGCGTAGCCGCGCACGGTCTCGGTGTCCTCGTTGACGACCAGCAGCACCGGCGTGACGAAGGCCGGCAGCCGCGCGGCCAGCGCGCGCGCGCGCTCGATGCTGACGTGCCGGGGACTGGCCGCGTACAGCACGAAGCCCACGGCGTCGGCGCCGGCCTGGACGGCGGCGTCCAGGTCGCTTTCGCGCGTGATACCGCAGATCTTGATGCGGGTGCGGTGCGGTGCGGTGCGGGCGGCGGCAGGGGCGGGCGTGGCGGGTTCGGCGCGGGGATCGGGCATCGGAGGCGTCCGGTTGGCGGGAAGGGCGTTGATGGCGGGGGAGAGCGTCGATTGTCGCTGTTCGCACCCGGTGGCGACGCGTGGATCAGGGCAGCCAGTCGAAGGCCGGCGTGCGCTCGGGCAGGCCCCATTCGGCGGCGTAGACCGGGCCCAGGAAGTAGAGCCCGTCGGGCGCGAAGGTGGGCGAGGCGGCGTCGCGGCTGCGCGCGGCCAGCACCTCGGCCATCCACTCGGGGGGGCGCAGGCCCTGGCCGACGGTGATCAGGCTGCCCATCAGGTTGCGGATCATGTGGTGCAGGAAGGCATTGGCCTCGAACTCGAAGCGCCAGTAGGCGCTGCCGTCGGGCCGGCCCTTGCGCTGGATGTCGATGCGGCGCAGGTCTTTCACGGGCGACAGCGCCTGGCAGGCCGAGGCGCGGAAGGAGGTGAAGTCGTGCTCGCCGATCAGGTGGGCGGCGGCGGCGCGCAGGCGCCTGGCGTCCAGCGGGCGGAAAACCCAGCCGACGCGGCCGGCCTCGACGCTGGGGCGCACCGGCGATTCGAGCAGCACGTAGGCGTAGCGCCGGCCGGTGGCGCTGGCGCGCGCGTGGAAAGTTGCGGGGACGGGTTTCGCCCACTGCACGGCGATGTCGGCGGGCAGGTGGGCGTTGGTGCCGCGCACCCACGAGAAGTCGTCGCGTGCGATGGCGGTGTCGAAGTGCACCACCTGCATCAGGCCATGCACGCCGGCGTCGGTGCGGCCGGCGCACAGCGTGTGCACCGCGGCGGCGTCCGGCCCCGAAAAGCGCTGCAGCGCCCGCTCCAGATGGTCCTGCACCGTGCGGCCCGAGGGCTGGCTCTGCCAGCCGTCGTAGGCCTGGCCGTTGTAGGTGATGCCGAGGGCGATGCGCATGGGGTGGGGGCTGAAAGCCGCCGATGGTAACGCAGCGGGTGTGCAGCGCGTGTGCGGCAGGTGTGCCGCGTGGGTCTGCGGTCGTCAGGCCATGGTGTCGATGCGGCCGAGCAGCGCGCGGGCACGCGCCTGCAGTTCGTCCTGGCCCTCGGCCAGGACCAGCCGCGCCATGTCGCGGGCGTTGCCGAGGTCGCCCACGCGGGCGAATTCGCCGGCCAGCGCGAGGCGGGTTTCGAGGTCGCTCTGGCGCGACGCTTGCGCATCGGTGCCGTTGCCGCTGCTGCCGGTGCCGATGTCAGTTGGGCTGGCGCCGGGCGGCAGCTCGAAGACCAGCGTGTCGAAGGTAAAGCCTAGGTCGGCCGATGGTGCCGCCGGCGTGGGAAAGCCGATGGGCGCGGGTGCCGGCGATGGGCCGAGGTCGAAGGCCAGCGGTTCGGCGGCCGACGGCGCGAGGGCCGCCGCGCTGGCGGACAGGGGCGTGGGCTGGACTGGGGACCCTGCGCCGGCCGGGGACGTTGTCATCGGCGAGGCGGGTGGCGCGATCGAGGCATTCCAGGGCATGGCAGGCGTGGCGGATGCGACGGCGGCCAGGGCCGGTGCGTCGGCCGCCAGTGGCGCATGGCCCGGCGCGGCGGGCATGGGTAGGGCGCCTGGCATGGGGGTGGGCACGGGCGCGGCGGCGCGGCGCGCTGCATCCGTGGCCGTGTCGTCTGGCACGGGGCCGGCGGCGCCGTCTTCGCGCCGCTGGCGATGGCGATGGCGCACGAACAGCAGCCCGGCCAGCAGCGCCAGCAGTCCCGCCAGAAGCCACGGGCCGTCGGGCAGGCCACCGGCGGCAGGCTCGGCGCCGTCTGGCGAGGGCGCTGCCGTGGCCGGCGTGAAGGCGGGCGGTGCGTTGGCCGGAGCGGGCCAAGGATCGGCCGGGGCGGAGTCTGGTGCATTCCTGGGCGAGGGCGGGGAGGGGGGTGAGGGCGCGAGGGGGAACGCGGCGGAGGGCTCGGGACTGGCGGTGGGTGTGGCTGTGGCTGCGGACGTCGCGGTGGGGACCACGCTGGCTGCCGCGAGGTTTTCCGGGGTTGGGGCGTTTGCAGATCCCGTTGCATCCGGGCCAGCCGCAAGGACTGGGCTGTGCGGAGCGGCTTGCGCCGGCACGCCGGGAGGCGCAGCCCAGCGCGGCGGGGCGCTTGCCAGAGCCGGGTCGGGTGTGGCGATCGGGGGCGTGTCGGGGGTGGTGCGGGTGCTGGCCTCGGGCAGCGGCGCGGATGGCGCATCGGCCGGTCCGGGCTGCAGCAGCAGCGTGTAGCCCCGCCGCCATTCGCCGGCCGGGGTGGCGGCCGTCAGGAGCAGGTCGACCACGGGGCTGCGCAAAGGCTGGTGGCCGGTCAGCTCGGCTTGCGCCTGGCCGTCGGCGCTCCGGATCAAGCGGATCTGCAGCGATTCGAGCGCCGGGCTGCGCGTCAGACCCTGCCGCTGGTAGGCCTCGGCGGGGGCCTGGCGGATGTCGATGCCGGTCAGCTCGCCGGTGGCCAGAGGCCCCAGCGGCACCACGGCCCGCAGTGGCGCGCCCAGGGCGGACTGCACCTGAATCGGTCCCAGCGTGAGCGCGGCGGCTGGGGTACCCAGGGCCAGGATCAGCAGGGCGGATAAAGACAGGTGCGCGGCGGCGCGCTGTGCCGCATGGGTGACAGGCATTTCGGAACTCCCTCCACGGCCTTGGGGCCATTGCGTGCGAGGGTCGCCCAGCCAGCGCCAGGACGCCCTCGTTTTGTGGAGCGGAGTATAGAGACCCCAGGGTAGAGATCCCAGGGGCCGCGGAGGACCGCGCCCAGGGTCAGCGGCCGAGCAGGATGCGCAGCATGCGGCGCAGCGGTTCGGCCGCGCCCCACAGCAACTGGTCGCCGATCACGAATGCCGAGATGTATTCCGGACCCTGGTTGAGCTTGCGCACGCGGCCCACGCCGATGTCGAGCTGGCCGGTGATGGCCGCCGGCGTCAGTTCCTGGACCGTGACGGCGCGGTCGTTGGGCACCCACTTGACCCAGGGGTTGCCGCTCTTGATGATGGCCTCGATCTGGTCGAGCGGCAGGTCCTTGTTGAGCTTGATGGTCAGCGCCAGGCTGTGGCAGCGCATGGCGCCGACGCGCACGCACAGGCCGTCGACCGGGATGGTGGCGGGCGTGTCGAGGATTTTGTTGACCTCGGCCTGGCCCTTCCACTCTTCCTTGGACTGGCCGTTTTCCAGCTGCACGTCGATCCACGGGATCAGGCCGCCGGCCAGCGGCGCGCCGAAGAACTCGGTCGGCACGTCCTGGCGGATGCTCTGGGCGACCTTGCGGTCGATGTCGAGAATGGCCGACGAGGGCGTCGCCAGTTCCTCGGCCACGCTGCCGTAGACCACGCCCATGCCCTTGAGCAGTTCGCGCATGTGGTTGGCGCCGCCGCCGGAGGCCGCCTGGTAGGTCATGGAGCTGACCCATTCGACCAGCCCCTCGCGGAACAGGCCGCCCACGCCCATCAGCAAGATGGAGTTGGTGCAGTTGCCGCCGATGTAGTTCTTCACGCCCTTGTCCAGCGCGCGGCGGATGACGCCGTCGTTGACCGGGTCGAGCACGATCACCGCGTCGTCCTTCATGCGCAGCGAGGAGGCCGCGTCAATCCAGTAGCCGCTCCAGCCGGCCGCGCGCAGCTTGGGGAAGATCTCGTTGGTGTAGTCGCCGCCTTGCGCCGTCAGGATGACGTCGCAGCGCCGCAGCGCCTCCAGGCTGAAGGCATCCTGCAGCGTGGTCTCGGTCTTGGCGAAGGCGGGCGCCTTGCCGCCGGCGTTCGAGGTGGAGAAGAACACCGGATCGATCAGGTCGAAGTCGCCCTCGGCCTGCATGCGGTCGACCAGGACCGAACCCACCATGCCGCGCCAGCCGACCAGGCCGACGACGGGCTTTGCTTGGGAGAGATAGTTTGCGGTTGCCATCGGAAAAAGCGCCTTGTGCTTGAGTTGTCCTCCCCGACCGGCGGCTGCCGGCGGTTTTCGGGTGCCCGGCTCGCCGAGCCGGGGAGGGCGCGCGACGAGACGGGCTGGATCAGCCTTTGATCGTCGTTTTAATGGTGAGGACCAGCGACGCGGCCACGCCCCACGCCTGGCGGGAGGCGATGCTCGAAACGAGGGGGCTGGCGGTGGACATGGCGGGCATTCTAGCGGATCGGCACCCGCCGGTGGGCTTGAGCCCGCGTTGTGCGTTGGCGGTGCGCCACTGGGGGGCTGTGGGGATATCCGCGACGTCCGTTGGAATGGCCTGGAGCGGCCGCATGCCGCGCTCAAACCGGCGTCACCGCCACCCCCCGTTCGAACCAACTGGTCAGGTTGGCCAGCATCAGGTCGGCCATGGCCTGGCGTGTTTCCTCGGTGGCGCTGGCGATGTGGGGCAGCAGCACGGTCTGTTCGAGCGCGAGCAGGGCGGCCGGGGGGTGGGGCTCGTGTTCGTAGACGTCGAGGCCGGCGGCGGCCAGGTGGCCGGATTGCAGGGCGGCGACCAGTGCCGCCTCGTCGACCACGCTGCCCCGGGCGACGTTGATGAGGCAAGCCTGCGCCGGCATGGCGCGCAGCACCTCGGCATCGACCAGGTGCCGGGTCTGGGCGCCGCCGGGCACGCACAGCACCAGGAAGTCCGCGTTTCGCGCCAGCGTGGCGATGTCGGCGCAGTAGGTGTAGTGGGCCGGCACGTCCGGGCGCGGGCGGCGGTTGAAGTAGGAGATGGCCATGCCGAAGGCCTCGGCGCGGCGCGCGACTTCGAGGCCGATGTTGCCCAGTCCGGCCACGCCGCAGCGCTTGCCCGAAACCTTGCGGCCCAGGCCGAAGCTCTCGCGCGCCCAGCGGCTCTCGCGCACGAAGCGGTCGGCGGCGACGATGCGGCGCGAGACCGCCAGCATCAGCGCCAGCGCCGTGTCGGCCACGCATTCGTCGAGCACCTGCGGGGTGTTGGTGACCGTCACACCGCGTGCGCGCGCGGCTTCGAGGTCGATGGCGTCGACGCCGACGCCGAAGCTGACGATGGCTTCGAGCGCGGGCAGGCTCTCGATCAGTGCCCGGCTGGCGCCGAAGCGGCCGCTGGTGACGATGGCCCGGCTGTGGCGGGCCTCGGTGCGCGCGAAGTGCTCGGGGTCGGCGGCTTCCCACAGGCGGTGCACGCGGTGGCGGCTTTCGATGGCGGCGACCAGGGACGGCAGCAGCGGGCCGACCAGCAGGACTTCGGCGGGGGCGCCGTTGGCAGCGGCGGAGGACGAGGTGAAGGACATGATGGATGAGGGGGGCGAATAGGGGGCAAGAGACGCCAGTGAAGAAGGTGTTCAAGGGCCAAATAGCCCAGCGCGCGTGGTCGGGGAGCATCGCGATGCTTGGATGGCCTCGGCACGGTTCGTGTTGCCGGCGTGCGACCCAGTATAGGGAGGCCGGATCGGCCATGCGCGATCGCGCTGGCGCCGCGCTTGCAGGCGGGATCAGAGGCGTGAGAACAGGTTCTGAGCATCACGGCTGGACTTGCTTTCGAGCCGTGCCCAGGCGACGCATCCATTTCTGTTTGGGATTGTTGTTGCGGAGAACAACATTTCTGTTGTAAACCGTGGTGCGCAAGAACGTCGACACGTTCTCAAGGGCCTTCCCGTCACGCGCGACCGATGAAACCGAAAGGAAAAGATGTTGGCCTACCCTGTTGAACTGATACCCGATGAAGGGGGCTTCATGGTGACCTTTCCGGACTTCCCTGGCACCTTCTCCGCCGGGGAGACGCGCGAGGAGGCCCTTGCACAGGCTGAAGATGCGCTGGAAGCGGCCCTGGAGTTTCTGATCCGCGACCGAGCGCCCATTCCTGCGCCGTCCAAGGCCAGGCGCGGCCAGGAACGGGTCGCGCTGCCGGCCCTGGTTGCTGCCAAGGTTTTGCTGGCCCGGACGATGCAGGAACAAGGCGTACGCAAGGCCGACCTCGTGCGTGACCTGGGTGTCAACCCGCCTCAGGTTGACCGGCTGCTCGATTTGCACCATTCGTCCAAGATCGAACTGGTGGAGGCCGCTCTGCGTCGCTTGGGCAAGCGTCTGGACGTTTCGCTGGCTTGAAAGTCAAAAACGGCCTGGCCGCGAGCGAATGGTGTATCGCTCGCGGCCAGGCCGCTTGTGGGTGTGTTGGAGGCGCTTCGGGCCGGTTCCCGTCGGCGATCAGCCCAGCGCCTTCACCACCGCATCGCCCATCTGCGCGGTGCCCACGCGGGTGGTGCCCGAGCTGTGGATGTCGCCGGTGCGCAGGCCCTGGGCCAGCACGTTTTGCACGGCGGCTTCGATGCGCGCGGCGGCGGCTTCTTCGGCCAGCGAGTAGCGCAGCATCATGGCCGCGCTCAGGATGGTGGCCAGCGGGTTGGCGATGCCTTTGCCGGCGATGTCGGGGGCGCTGCCGTGGCTGGGTTCGTACAGGCCCTGGTTCTGGCTGTTGAGGCTGGCCGAGGGCAGCATGCCGATCGAGCCGGTGAGCATGGCGGCTTCGTCGGAGAGGATGTCGCCGAACAGGTTGCCGGTGACCACCACGTCGAGCTTCTTGGGCTCTTTCACCAGTTGCATGGCGGCGTTGTCGACGTACATGTGGTCGAGGGCGACGTCGGGGTAGTCCTTGGCGACTTCGATGACCACGTCGCGCCAGAGTTGCGAGGTCTCCAGCACGTTGGCCTTGTCGACGCTGGTCACGCGCTTGCTGCGCTTGCGGGCGGCCTGAAAGGCGACGTGGGCGATGCGCTCGATCTCGGGGCGCGAGTAGCGCATGGTGTCGTAGCCTTCCTCGGCGCCGGGGAAGTGGCCGTCGGTGGCTGTGCGGCGGCCGCGCGGCTGGCCGAAGTAGATGTCGCCGGTCAGCTCGCGGATGATGAGGATGTCCAGGCCTGCCACCAGCTCGGGCTTGAGGCTGGAGGCGTGGGTGAGCTGCTCGTAGCAGATGGCGGGGCGGAAGTTGGCGAACAGGCCCAGGTTCTTGCGCAGGCCCAGGATGGCCTGCTCGGGGCGGAACTGGCGTTCGAGCTGGTCGTACTTCCAGTCGCCGACGGCGCCGAACAGCACGGCGTCGGCTTCCTTGGCGAGCTTGAGCGTGGCCTCGGGCAGCGGGTGGCCGTGCGCGTCGTAGGCGGCGCCGCCGACCAGGGCCTGTTCGAGTTCCAGGTTCAGGCCCAGGACGCCCAGAACCTTGACGGCCTCGGCGACGATTTCGGTGCCGATGCCGTCGCCGGGCAGGACGGCGATCTTGTGCAGTTTGCTCATGAGGTGATGCTTCTGGATGAAAGAGAAAGGCAGGGAGGGCGGACTTAGCCGTTCATGGTGTGCGCCAGCCAGGGCTTGGTGGCCAGGCGCTGGGCTTCGTAGGCGCGGATCTTGTCGGCGTGGCGCAGCGTCAGGCCGATGTCGTCGAAGCCGTTGAGCAGGCAGTAGCGGCGGAAGGGGATCACGTCGAAGGCGATTTCCTCGCCCTGCGGGCGCACGATGACCTGGCGTTCCAGGTCCACGGTGAGTTCGTAGCCGGGAAAGGCGTAGACCTCGTCGAAGAGCTGGCTGACGGTGGCTTCGGGCAGCACGATGGGCAGCAGGCCGTTCTTGAAGCTGTTGTTGAAGAAGATGTCGGCGAAGCTGGGCGCGATGATGGCGCGGAAGCCGAACTGGTCGAGTGCCCAGGGCGCGTGCTCGCGGCTCGATCCGCAGCCGAAGTTGCCGCGTGCCAGCAGGATGGAGGCGCCCTTGTAGCGCGGCTGGTTGAGCACGAAGTCCGGGTTGGGCTTGCGCGCGGACTCGGGCACGCCGGGCTGGCCGGGCTGGTCGAGGTAGCGCCATTCGTCGAAGGCGTTGACGCCGAAGCCGGTCTTCTTGATCGACTTGAGGAACTGCTTGGGAATGATGGCGTCGGTGTCGACGTTCTCGCGGTCCATCGGGGCCACGAGGCCTTGGTGTACGGTGAATTGTTTCATCGGGAGGACTCCAGGCGGGGGATGGATCAGGCGAATTGGCGGATGTCGACGAAGTGGCCGTGGATGGCGGCGGCCGCCGCCATGGCCGGGCTGACCAGGTGGGTGCGGCCGCCCGCGCCCTGGCGTCCCTCGAAGTTGCGGTTGCTGGTGGAGGCGCAGCGCTCGCCGGGCTCCAGCCGGTCGGCGTTCATGGCCAGGCACATCGAGCAGCCGGGCTCGCGCCACTCGAAGCCGGCGGCCTTGAAGACCTGGTCCAGCCCCTCGCGCTCGGCCTGCGCCTTGACCAGGCCCGAGCCCGGCACCACCATGGCGAGCTTGACGTTGCGGGCCACTTTCTGGCCCAGCTTGCGGACGACGGCGGCGGCCTCGCGCATGTCCTCGATGCGGCTGTTGGTGCACGAGCCGATGAAGACCTTGTCGATGTGGATGTCGGCCAGCGGCTTGCCGGGTTCGAGGTTCATGTAGGTCAGCGCGCGCTCGATGGCGCCGCGCTTGTTCGGGTCTTTTTCCTTGTCCGGGTCGGGCACGGC
Source organism: Comamonas sp. (assembly GCA_047606565.1). Classification (GTDB taxonomy): domain Bacteria; phylum Pseudomonadota; class Gammaproteobacteria; order Burkholderiales; family Burkholderiaceae_C; genus Comamonas_F. The sequence goes on along the minus strand of JASGEH010000045.1, from coordinate 5,946 downwards.
GGCGTCCACGGCCAGCACCATTTCGGGCGAGGTGCCCCAGGTGACCTGCGGCTTGATCTGCGTGCCGTCGAGTTCGACCACGGTGTCGAAGACCGCGTCGGCATCCGAGTGCAGCGTCTTCCAGTAGGCCACGGCCTGTTCCCATTCGACGCCGGTGGGCGCCAGCGGGCGGCCCTTGACGTAGTCGATGGTCTTCTGGTCCACCGCCACCAGCCCGGCGCGTGCGCCGGCCTCGATCGCCATGTTGCAGACCGTCATGCGGCCTTCGACCGACAGCGCGCGGATGGCCGAGCCGGCGAACTCGATGGTGTAGCCGGTGCCGCCGGCCGTGCCGATGCGGCCGATGATGGCCAGCACGATGTCCTTGGCGGTGATGCCGGGGGCGACGTCGCCCTCGACTTTGATGAGCATGTTCTTGGCCTTCTTGGCCAACAGTGTCTGCGTGGCCATGACGTGCTCGACCTCGCTGGTGCCGATGCCGTGCGCCAGCGCGCCGAAGGCGCCGTGGGTGGAGGTGTGGCTGTCGCCGCAAACCACCGTCATGCCGGGCAGGGTGGCGCCGTTTTCCGGGCCGATCACGTGGACGATGCCCTGGCGCTTGCTCATGAAGGGGAAGAAGGCGGCCGCGCCGACCGAGGCGATGTTCTTGTCGAGCGTGGTGATCTGCTCCTTGCTGATCGGGTCGGTGATGCCGTCGTAGCCGCGCTCCCAGCCCGTGGTGGGCGTGTTGTGGTCGGCGGTGGCGACGATGGAACTGACGCGCCAGACCTTGCGGCCGGCTTCGCGCAGGCCCTCGAAGGCCTGCGGGCTGGTGACTTCGTGGACCAGGTGGCGGTCGATGTAGAGCACGGCGGTGCCGTCCTCTTCGGTGTGGACGACGTGTTCGTCGAAGATCTTGTCGTAGAGCGTGCGACCCATGGTGGGCTCCTTGTTCTCAGGAATGTCGTGGGAAAGAAAGGGGGAAAGCGTCGCCGTCGGGCGGGCGGTCAGGCCGGTAGCGGTAGTCGCGGTAGCGCGGCCGAAGCGCCGACGGCCCACTGGGGTGTGGGCGGCGTTTCAGACAGTGGCTCGGGCGCGGACTCGGGCGGGTGGGCCGAGGCCGCCGTCAGGTGCTCGGCCAGCAGGCGCGCCGGCGTCGGCAGCGCGGCGAAGTCGCGCGCCACCAGCCGCAACTCGCGCGCGGCCCAGGCGTTGTCGAGGCGGATCGCGCGCAGGTCGCCCACGCCCCGCATCAGCGCGAAGGCGCGGTCCGGCAGCAGGCCGATGCCCAGGCCGTTGTCGATCATGCGGCACATGGCGTCCAGCCCGGTGACCTGGATGCGCAGCTTGAGGCTGCGCCCGGCGCGCACGGCGGCCTGCTGCATCGCCAGGCTGATGCTGCTGCCGGCGTGCAGGCCGACGATGTCGTAGTCCAGCGCCTGCTCGAAATCGACCGACTCGCGGCCGGCCAACGCATGCGTGCGCGGCACCAGCAGCAGCAGCCGATCCTGCCGGTAGGGCAGGCTTTGCAGGCCGCCGGCGCTGCCGGCCGCGTTGCAGATGCCGATGTCGGCCGCACCCTCGGCCACGGCGTGCAGCACGTCGGCGCTCAGGTGTTCTTCGAGGTCGATCTTGATGCCGTCGTGCTGGCGGATGAAGTGGCCCAGGTCTTCCGGCAGGAACTCGACGATGGCCGAGATGTTGGCGTGCATGCGCACATGGCCGCGCACGCCGTCGGTGTACTCGTCGAGTTCGCTCTGCATTTTTTCGAGGCCGAACAGCACCGTGCGGGCATGGTGCAGCAGGCTCTCGCCGGCCGGCGTCAGCCGCACGCCCCGGCTGTGGCGGTGCAGCAGCGTGGCGCCGGTGGCGGCCTCCAGGTCGCTCAGGCGCTTGCTCACGGCCGAGGCGGCGATGTACTCGCGCTCGGCCGCGCGGCCGATGCTGCCCAGCTCGCACACGGCGACGAAGAGCTGCAGCGACGTCAGGTCGATGCGGCGGGCAAAACTGCGGTCGGACGGTTTCATGTCGGGCAGGGGCGGCGCGGTTGGCGAGGGCTGGATGCGGTGATCGAGAATTCTTGATTGGCGATGAATAGGATGATTTTATCCGGGGAATATGAATTTGCCATCGTGTATTACGATGGCAGGGAAAGCCATGCGCGCAGCAGGGCCAAGCGCGAGAGCCCGCAGCGCCTGGCGCGTGCCGTGCAGGCTGGCCCTGTACGGGTTAGCGGGAAGCTGTGGCGAGAGAGGTGGGGGCCGGTGTGGTGGCATGGGCATGGCGCCGTGCCACGGCGCGTGCGCCGAGGTCCAGTGCGCTGCACAGCAGCCAGTAGACAGCGCCGACGAACAGGAATATCTCGGTCGGATGCACCATGACGCGGGCGTTGACCTGGGTCGCGAGGAAGGACAGTTCGCTCACGCCGACGATGTAGGCCAGCGAACTGTCTTTGACCAGTGTGACCCATTGGTTGATGAAGGACGGCAGCATCATGCGCAGCGCCTGTGGCAGCACCACCTGGCGCAGCGCGCCCCAGCGCGTGAAGCCGAGCGACAGTGCCGCCGCCATCTGGCCGGCGCCGACGCCGCGGATGCCGGCGGCCACGGCATGCGCCAGGTAGGCGCCGCTGACCAGCGCCAGCGCGGCCATCACCGACAGCACGCCCGGCACGTCCAGGCCGAACACGATGGGCAGCAGGAAGTAGCTCCAGAAGATCAGCATCAACACCGGAATGGCACGCAGGAAGCCGAGCAGCAGGGTCAGCACCAGCAGTGCCGGGCCGCGCAGGAGCACCAGCAGCAGGCCGAGGCCCAGGCCGAGCGCAGCCGAGGCCAGGCCGGAGCCGGCGCTCAGCAGCAGCGTCAGCAGGGCGCCGCCGGGCGGGCCGTCGGGGAAGGTGCCCCACAGCAGGTAGCCGAGATCGTCGTTCAGGAAGGAGAAGTCCATGGTGCTCGCGTGCCGTCCGGGTTCAGCCGAGCAGCCGCGCCTGGCGGCGCTGCAGCCACTGGCCCAGCACTTCGATCAGCGCGATCACCAGGATGTAGAGCAGGGTGGCCACGGCGTAGACCTCGAAGGTTTTCCAGCTCTCGGCCTCGGCCTGGCGTGCGCGGTATGAGAGTTCGGTCAGGCCGATGGCCATGCCCAGCGACGTGTTCTTGAGGATGTTCATGTACTGGCCGAGCAACGGTGGCGTGGCGATCCGCAGCGCCTGCGGCAGCACCACGTGGTGCAGGACCTGTCGTGGCGTGAAGCCCAGGGCCAGCGCGGCCGCGCGCTGGCTCGCCGCCACCCCGCGCAGGCCAGAGCGGATGTCTTCGCCGACATAGGCGGCCGAGTAGAACACCAGCCCGGTGATCGCGGCCAGGAATTCGAACGAGGGCCAGCTCAGCAGCACCCATGTGCCCAGCGTCAGTTCGTGGCGGCTGTTGAGCCACTGCAGCGTGGCATCGGGCAGCAGCGCCGGCAGGCCAAAGTACCAGAAGAACAGTTGCACCAGCAGCGGCGTGTTGCGAATCAGCGAGAGATAGGCGCCGCTGGCCCGCAGCAGCACCGGACGGCTGCTTTCGCGCGCGGCCGCCAGCAGCACGCCCAGCAGCGTGGCGGCGAGCACCACCAGCAGGCTGGCCCACAGCGTCATCAGCCAGCCTTCGAACAGCCAGTCCAGGTATTTGGGCGCGAGGAAGTCCGCCAGGCGGGCGGACAGCGATGCGGGCAGGTCGGTGTTGGGGAGCATGGGTTGGGGTTACCCGGCCATCACGCGCCCGGCCCGGGGCGCGTGATGAGGTACGGGGTTCAGGTCTTGTCGCCGATCTTGAAGATGCGCTTGAGCGGCGTCTTGCTGTTCGGGCCGAACCAGGTATCGTAGATCTTCTGAGCCTGGCCGTCGGCCTCGAGCTCGCGCAGCGTGGTGTTGACGAAGTCGGTCAACCCGGCTTCACCCTTGGGAATGCCGACACCGATGTAGTCCTGTGAAATGGCGAAGGGCGGCACTTCGTACTTGTCGCGGTCCGGCACGTTGGCCAGCAGGCCGATCAGCTTGGGGCCATCTTGCGAGATCGCCTGGACCTGGCCGTTGCGCAGCGCGGTGAAGGCGAAGGGCGTGTCGTCATAGGCCACCAGCGTGGCCTTGGGGAACTGCTCGCGCAGCTGGATCTCGTTGGTCGTCCCCTTGTCGACGCCGATGCGCAGGCCGCTGAGTTGTTCCGGCGCGGTCAGTGTGCCCTTTTTGGCGATGAACTGCGTGCCCGAGGCGAAGTAGGGAATGCTGAAGTTCACCACCTTGGCGCGTTCCTCGGTGATGGTGAAGTTGGCGAGGACCAGGTCGACCTTGCCCGAGGCCAGCAGGGGTATCCGGTTGGCCGGGTTGGTGGGCACGATCTCGAGCTTGACGCCGAGTTTCTTGGCCAGGGCATGGGCGTAGTCAACGTCGAGGCCGACGATCTTCTTACTCTTGGCGTCGACGAAGCCGAACGGGGGGTTGGCGTCGAAGGCCGCCACGCGCACCACGCCGGCCTTCTTGACGTCGTCGAGCCGGTCGGCCCAGGACAGGCTGGCGCCCAGGGCCAGGCCGGCGAACAGGATCACATTGCGTTGGAATGAAGTCATGAATGGTTTTTCCTTAATCCTTGGATGAGATGCCCTGCAGAGGACCAGGCATTGCGAAGGCCTGGAGGCACTGTTCGGGTGCGTCGAATACTACGCTTTCATCTATGGCTTGCTTTTTATATGCACATGATGAATATGAAGTTGCTCCTGTACGGGATTGAGCGTACCCGGTGCGGTGGCGGAAAGGCCGCAACCTCGGCTTGACTGATTTGTTGAAATTCTATTTATATGACGTCATATGTGAAGGAGTTGATGTGTTCTTTACCCAGCGAGCGCATGGCTAGCTTGACGCATGAGGGCGGGCTGAAAGTTTCTGATTTTCCAAAGACCTGGTTGGACTCTAGGGAAATACCTATATTTACTGGATAGCTGCGATCTTGATGTCTTTTGTGCTCCGTCATACGATGACTCATAAGAAAGTCAACAAAAGGAGACAACATGACCTTCTTGCACAAGCGCACGATCTGGCGGTGCCTGCTGGCTTCGGCCGTCTGTCTGGCGGCCTGGACGGGGTCGGTGGCGCGGGCCGAACCGGTGACACTGAATGTGGTGGATGTGGCGGGCAATCTGGCCCTGACGCAAAAGGGCTTCGAGGCCTTCCGCGACAAGTACCCGGACCTGGTGTCCAGGATCACTTTCACCAACGCGCCTTCGCCGCAACTGCCGGGCAAGATCAAGGCGATGCAGGCGGCCGGGCGGGCCGACATCGACATCGTGCTGACGGGAACCGACGCGCTGGCCGCCGGGATTCAGCAGAACCTGTGGCAGCGCCTGCTGCCCGACGAGGGGCCTGTGCTGGAGGGCTTGCTCGACAAGTACCCGGCCAATGTGAAGGCGATGCAGGCGCTCTCCAAGGGCTATGGGCTGGTGGTCACCTTCAGCCCGGCCGGGCCGCTGCTGGAGTACAACCCCGACAAGATCGCCCAGCCCCCGCGCACGCCGGCAGAACTGCTGGCCTGGTGCCAGGCCCATCCGGGCAAGCTGATTTACGCACGACCTGCCAATTCGGGGCCGGGCCGGGCTTTCCTGATGGGGCTGCCCTATCTGATGGGCGACAAGGACCCCTACGATCCAGTTCATGGCTGGGACAAGACCTGGGCCTATCTCAAGGCGCTCGACGGCTGCATTCCCTACTACCCGGGCGGCACGGCGGCGGTGATGAAGGAACTGGGCGAGGGTAGCCGCGACATCACGCCGACGCAGACCGGCTGGGACATCAACACGCGGGCGCTGGGCGTGGTGCCGGCCAATTTCAAGGTGCAGGCCTTCGATGGCTTCACCTGGGTCAACGATGCCCACTACATCGTGGTGCCCAAGGGCGTGTCGGCCGAGAAGCGGGCGGTGATCGCCAAGGTGATC